>NZ_JBFTIS010000006.1:0-195859 GCF_056395005.1 Stenotrophomonas sp. 10N36
CGGCTAGGCTGCTCCACATCCAACCCGCCCGCGGCACTGTCGCGCGAACGGCAGCCGACCAACGGTCGGCTCTACCGATCAGACGTCGCGGCCGTCTTCCAGCCTTCGCCGGTTCCCTTCTGAAGCAGGCCCAAGCCAGCGGGTAGAGCCGACCGTTGGTCGGCTGCTCCACATCCAACCCGCCTGCGGCACTGTCGCGCGAACGGCAGCCGACCAACGGTCGGCTCTACCGATCAGGCATCGCCGCCGTCTTCCAGCCTTCGCCGGTTCCCTTCTGAAGCAGGCCCAAGCCAGCGGGTAGAGCCGACCGTTGGTCGGCTGCTCCACATCCATACCGCCCGCGGCAATGTCGCGCGAACGGCAGCCGACCAGCGGTCGGCTCTACCGATCAGACATCGCCGCCGTCTTCCCAGCCTTCGCCGGTGCCCTTCTGGAACACCGTGTCGCCGTCGTGCACGTCACCGGCGGGCAGATGGTCCTTGGCTTCCAGCGCCGCATAGATCGGGGTGAAGTCCGGCGCGGTCGCCTCCATCAACTGCTCGAAGCTGTCGATGACGAAGTAGGTCTTCTGGAACGTGTCGATGCGGTAGCGGGTACGCATGATCCGCTCCAGATCGAAGCCGATCCGGTTCGGCGCCGCCGACTCCAGCGAGTACAGCGATTCGCCCTTGGACGACACGATGCCGGCGCCGTAGATGCGCAGGCCTTCGTCGGTGTTGATCAGCCCGAACTCCACCGTGTACCAGTACAGGCGGGTGAGGTGCTGCAGCGCCTCGGGGCCGATCGCATGCGCCTTGACGCCACCGCGGCCGTAAGCGGCCATGTAATCGGCGAACACCGGGTTCATCAGCAGCGGCACATGCCCGAACAGGTCATGGAACATGTCCGGTTCGGCGATGTAGTCGATCTGGTCGGGGCGGCGGATCCACCAGGTCACCGGAAAGCGGCGGTTGGCCAGGTGGTCGAAGAAATCCAGTTCCGGCAGCAGCCCTTCCACCCCCACCAGCGTCCAGCCGGTGGCGGCGCCCAGCACCTCGTTGAGCTGGTCGAAGCGCGGAATCATGTGCGCGCTCATGCCCATCTCGTCCTGCGCGTGCAGGAACTCCTTGCTGGCACGGCCTTCCAGCAGCGCACGCTGGCGCTGGTACAGCGTGCTCCAGGTGGCGTGGTCGTCGGCGGTGTAGGTGTCCCAGGGCTGTTCCACGATCGCGGTGGTATACACCGGCACGTAACCCTTGTCGGTCTGCTGGTGTTCGACGCGGCGCGGGGCGGTGGCGGTTTCCATCGTGGTGGTCTCCTGGGAAGTCATCTGACGATGCTAGGGCATGGGGCGCGCAAGAGGTTTGCAAAGTTGCGCGGATATGCCCAACTGGCGCAATATCATTGCGTCCACCTCATGTTGCGGAGCAGCAATGGCCGGAGAACCCCAGTTCGACCGCACGGATCTGCGCCTGTTGGCTGAAATCCAGCAGCACGGCCGTGCCACCAACGCCGAACTGGCCGCCCGGGTGAACCTGTCCCCGTCGGCCTGCCTCCGCCGCGTGCAGCGCCTGGAGAACGAGGGCGTGATCGCCGGCTACGGCGCGCGGCTGGAACCCCGGCGCATCGGCCTGGGCCTGCAGGCGTTCGTCCGCGTGCAGCTGGAAAAGCACGACCAGCACGCCATCGGCGTGTTCGCCGACAGCGTGGTGGAGTGGGACGAAGTGGTGGCCTGCCACGCCCTCACCGGCGACATGGACTACCTGCTGCACATCTACGTGCGCGACCTGGAGCACTTCTCCAGTTTCCTGTTGGACAAACTGCTCAACGCCGCCGGCGTGGCCGACGTCAATTCCAGCTTCGTGCTGCGCACGGTGAAGGATTTCCGCGCGCTGCCGTTGTCGCAGCTGGAATAACGCGGATCGCAAACACGATCACGTGGGGGAACCAACCGTTGGTCGCCCACACGGCCATTCCAACACGGTAGAGCCGACCGTTGGTCGGCTGCGCGACCACACCAAAGCGGTAGAGTCGACCGTTGGTCGACTGTGCACTGCGTCGCAATGCTCAACATTGAAACGCGTTTAATCCTGCTCCGATAAACAGGCGTCCTGCCGTTGTGTGCGCAGTATCCGCGGCCTCGCCCTTTCTCCTGCTGACGCAATTGCCTCTGTAACCCCCAACGCCGCGCGACGCACCATGCGCGCGTGCGTTAGGGAGATGACGGATGGAACAGGGTGCCGGAGCGCCACGCCACGGGGCAGTGGGAAACGGATCACAACATACGCCAGCGGATTCATGGTTGAATCCGTACTTGGATGAACGTGGCGGAGCCACGGCGGACCATTCCGCCGGCGGTGCCACGCGCAAGACAAACCCCAGCATTACACCGGCCGCTGAGCCGTTGAATGCGAAGGCTGTCGGCGAATCAACAAGGATGTGAACATGGACAGTTCAATGACGGCCGCCTTGGTGGCGGCGCTGCGGGCAGGTGACGCGCGCCGGTTCCTGCGCCTGCACACGGCGCTGGGCTCTGGCGTATTGGTAGCCGAAACATTCGATGGCCTCGAGCAGATCGATGGCGCGGGGTTTCAATGGTCCATCACCGCGCTCTCGCTGGAGGCCGGCCTCCCACTGGATGAGTTGATCGGCCAACCGGCGCTGTTGCAGCTGGAGCTGGCCAATAGCGACCTGCGCGCCTTCCATGGACGCATCACTGCTGTCGAACGCATCGGCAGCAATGGCGGGCTGGCGCGTTATCGCCTGCGCCTGCAGCCATGGCTGGCCTTCCTGGGCCAGCGCGTCGACAGCTACGTGTTCCATGACGCCAGCGTGGTCGACATCGTCGAGAACGTCTTCGCCGACTACAGTGGCCTGGTACCGGCATGGCGCTGGGACCTGACCGACCGCAGCCTCTACGCCAAGCGCAGCCTGACCACGCAGTACCAGGAAACCGACCTGGCCTTCGTGCAGCGCCTGCTGGCCGAAGAGGGCATCTATTACTGGTTCGAGCATGCGGGCGAGCCGGCCAGTGCGTCGTTGGGTGCGCATACCTTGGTGCTGGCCGACCACCAGCATGCGGCTGCGCAGCTGGGGCCGGTTCGCTTCCATCGCGGGGATGCGTCCGAACGCACTGACAGCGTGCAGCAGTGGTCGGTGTCGAAACGTTGGTGTACTGCGAAGGTGACCCGCACTACCTGGGACCATCGCAGTCTTGAACTGCGACACGCCAGTGCCGAAGCACTGACGCCCTATGAGGGCATCGGTGAGGACGCCGACACCTGCGGCCCGTACGGCTGGCAGGACAACGCGCGTGGCCAGCGTCGCGCGCAGCAGCACCTGGATGCGCTGCGCGTGCGCGCGCATACGATTGAAGGGCAGGGCAAATGGCGCCAGCTCGCGCCCGGGGCGCAGTTCCAGCTGGGGCAGCATCCCGGCGTGGATGCGGGCACCGCGTTCCTATGCCTGTCGGTGCAGCACCAGGCGCGCAACAATTTCGAGGCCGATGTGTTCGACGCGCTGGAGCAGCAGCTTGGGCCGGCCGCGCAGGCGCCGCTCAGCTTGCCGGGCGCGTTGAGTGGCTTGTCGGTGATCAACTCGACGGCGACTCTCACCACCACCTTCTACGACAACCGCTTCGTCGCCATTCCGGCCGACGTGGTGTATCGCCCGCAGACCGAAGACGGCCACGGCACGCGTTTGCATCCGCGTCCGTCGATCACCGGCACACTCAGCGCCATCGTGGTCAGCGACGGCGAGCCACTGCAGTCCGATCGGGACCATCGCATCAAGGTGCAGTTCCCGTGGCAGCGCGGTGGTGCATCGAGCACCGGCTTGGCCCATCCCGGCGGCGATGACAACGCCCCGGCCAACGGTGGAGCGTGGACCTGGATGCGAGTGATGACCCCCTGGGCCGGCGACAACTGGGGCGGCGTGGTGCTGCCCCGTCGCGGCCAGGAAGTGCTGGTGGCGTTCCTTGAAGGCGACATCGACCGGCCGGTCGTGGTCGGCGCGGTCTACAACGGCCGCGGCCAGACCGATGCCGCCCATAACCAGGTCGCCAGCGGCGGTGCCGACGCCACCGGCAATGCGCCGGCGTGGTTCGACGGCAATGAACACCCTGCGGTTTACACGGGTTTCAAGAGTCAGGCGCTAGCCGACAGCCAGGGCGGGCAGGGCGGTTACCAGCAGATGCGCCTGGATGACACGCCCGGTCAAGGCCGTGCGCAGCTGTCCACCACTCAACACGCAACCACGCTGACCCTGGGCCATCTGAAAGGCGGCGAAGACAACGTGCGCGAAACCGAGCGCGGCTTCGGCGCCGAGCTTTCTACGCAGGCCTTCGGGTCACTGCGTGCCGGGCAGGGGTTGCTGCTGAGCACCGAGTCTGGCGAACCGCAGCTGGCCGCCAATCAGGCACTGACCCAACTGCAGGAAAGCGCCGAACTGCTGCATTCGCTCAACGAATCGGCAGTGAACCAGCAGGCCCAACTGCCCGAGGAGCCGACCACGCTGCAGGCGCACGACGCGCTGGAACAACTGCAGGAAAGCCTGCGCGCCACCCAGAGCGGCAGCGCGGCGGGCAGCATCAGCGGCGGCGACGGCGATGCCCCCGGCTGGGACAAGCCGGTGCTGATGGGCAGCGGCGTGGCCGGTGTGATGAGCCTGACCCCGGCCGACCAGGTCTGGGTGAGTGGCACGCACACCACGCTGGCCTCAGGCGTGGCGTTGAACTGGCTGAGCCAGGGCTCGATCACGATGGCGGTGGCCGGCGGGCTGGTGCTGTATACCGCCGGTGCCGAGCCGAAACCCGACAGTCCGAACCAGGAACGCGGGATCGCGTTGCACGCCGCGCAGGGCAAGGTCAGTGCGCGTGCGCACAAGAACCAGGCGATCCTCGCGGCCAAGACCAATGTGAAGATCACCAGTACCCAGGCCGATGTGCAGTTGTCTGCGCCAAGCAAGCATCTGCTGGCGACGGCGGCCGGCGCCTACATCCGGATCGAGGGCGACAATATCGAACTGGGCGCGCCCGGGAAGGTGGAGTTCAAGGGCACGCAGCGGGAGTGGACCGCGCCTAGCGCAGCGACGCTGATTTCGGACCATAGCGATGGGCACCTAGGCGGCTGTGATTATAAGGACAGTGCCGGATGAGAGAAATCAGCATTGCTGTCCAATCGGCGGGGCGAGGTGAAGAACATCTGATCGCAGACACCTGCTATCTGATAAGCAGAACCACGTCGCTGCAAAGCGATCTGTATGTCTTACTCGATGCAACGGTCGGGCTCAGCTCGGTATTTGGCGCAGAAACATCGGCTGAACATGTCTCGATAAAGATCGATGGATACCGCAATGCACCTCTTCATCTGGTCAAAATCGAGCGCAAGAACGAACAGGTCTTGCAGGAGTCCGTATCGCTCTACCGGGCCGCAAGAAAGAGGAGGTCCAGGTCGCAGGTGATCGCGTGGATCAGGTCGTCAACAACTACTGAATGCCTCAAGGGAACTTTGGAGAGGGTGATAGACAACGAAAGACGCATGGGATCAGGCGACCCTATGAGAGTCTTCGACTCCAAGTCCGTGCCGCACTGGCCCTACGCGATGTCACGTCAGCAAGTGCAGTTTGTGAGTCGATCACTCTCTGGACTGGCCTTCTTGGACTTCCAGGCAGATTTGCAATGGTCGTGCATGGACGGTAGACCCGAGCAGGCAGTAGAACGGTCGATACGAAACTCCTTCAACTACGAAAGGGTGCAGTTGATCAATGAGACGCTTGAGACCTTGCGTAAACTCGATGTACTCGAAGTCAATATCGAAAAGGCCCACCGTTTTGCCCAGTCCATAATGAGCAGGCCGTGCCGAATGAACATCTTGGACAGTGTGATCCTTCTTGCTCACGCGCTCATGCTCGACTGCGACTTTCATACGTCACCGAGCATATCCGCGCTCCTCAATGGAAAGCCGAGTACGGGTAATTCATTGATCCAAACCCTTGGTAGGTTGGGGCCGGAAGAGCTTGATCGAATCAGAGATACGCTAATCATCAAGCATGGAGCAGGCTGATATGACGTGGATGAAGAACAGAATTGTGGAGGCGGCCGTCAATTCGACATCACCCTGCGAGCAAGGAGCCTGCAAGAATTGTGACAAGCCGGGTCTGCTGATCCATCCATTCCGTTACTCCGCGTTCTTTAGCGAAGACTCATACGTTATGGACATGGTTCCGAACCTCGGACCGAGCGCAGGGGAGTCTTTGCCGGAATTGAAGACCTCGAAGTATGCGATCAGGATGATGCGGGAAGGTTACATATACATAGTGCTGGACCGCGGCGGCTTTCGTCACTTGGACAGCTACTACGTTCGACCCAGTGGACGTCTGATGCGTTTTCGAGGTGAGCCGCCGGATAGGAAGACATCGGACATCGCCTGTAAACGGATGGCAGAATCGGCCAATGCACTCATGGTGGCTATTGAATCGCCCGAAGAGGTGAGCATGTCGTACTGGCTCTTCACGCCCGACCCTCTCTCTGAGAGCAAGGAAGCCGAGCTCATCGAGCAAGCGCCCGCGTTTCTTGCTAACGGTTCTCTACAGGGGTTTAGCCCACAACAATGGATGAATCAGCAAGGGGTTCAAGAGTTCGCGATCTCGCCACGAGCAATGTCATCCTTTGTCCTTGAGTACATGGCGACTACAGACATCAATAGCATCGCCAAACTCCGAGAACCGATGGTTGCAGCATTGAATGAACAACCCTTCCCCGCCCTTTGCGACTCGCAAGAGCCTCGGCCCGCACCGCAGTTTGCAGGGCGGCCAGGTGGACCCTATCGATCGAAGCTCGATGAATCCCTGAGTGTTCTGAAAGATGCACTGCAACTTCTGCAAAGCACTGGTGGGGTCGGAATCGCGCTACAGGATGCAATTGGGATTACCCAAGAGCTCAATGCATGGCGTAACCGCGCCATGGAGGGCGTTGAGGAGTGGATGCACATTGTCGACAAGAATGGTGTCGACAATGAATGGAAGTATTTGGCTGCACACCAGTATGCGGAGCTCAGAGACGGTGTGCTCGAAAATCGCCTCAAGGTGGCGACAGATTGGGCGGTTACGGTCAGCAATGCACCATACGACCAAACCGAGCGGGAGCTTGAGGAGCTAAAAAGAAAAGGTGGATTCATTGACCCAGGCCCGACCATAGCCATCGTTCGGGCGGCGCGCGAAGCAGACATATTTGGACAGCGGAAAAGATCGATCGAGGAGGCGCATGCGCTGACCAAGTCTCAGTTCGCCAAGATAGAATCGCTTTTGGATGGAGAGCAAGCAAGTATCCTGAACGAGTTCAACGTCTTGGCGACGCCTTGCGAGCAGAAAATGCGCGAACGAGCGCCTGATCATCTGGCGTGGTTGACGAGTCCGATGCTGAAGTTGGCATTGCGCAGCTACGATCAAGAAGATCTTGAAAGGGGTTGGGCCTTCGCGGTGCAGGTAGGTATGGCAATGTCCGGCATGGAGTCAGATGAGAGCTCGCGCCTGGTTCTGGACGGGTGGTGGAAGAATTTGCAGCTATTGGACGAGGGAGCGGATCAGATCGCTGAAGGGAATCTCGCCTGGCGAATATACTCGCTCAACCACCTCCCGCTGGCGAAGCAACTGCACCAAGCACTGGAGTTATCAAGACGCGAACACCCGTCGGTAGATGGCTGGGAGATCGCTGCGTCCGCACAGGAGTTCACATCCAAAGCGCTGGAGCTCTTTGACAAATCGAATGCTGCACTCCGTGCATGCGAAGACGCAGGACAAGTGACGTGGTTCAAGCGTAGTCTGCTTGGTGTGCTGATGAGCTGGTACGCACAGCTTGGACGAGTGGCATACAACACAGCGACCAACACGGTGGTTGATCAAGCACTGATGAGGCTGCTAGTGAGGGCAATGCAGCTTCGAATGGGGTCATATGCTCAGCAATTTYCGGTCGCGGAGTTCCATGCAAGCTCGGCCGGCAATGGCATGTCAGCCTACTGGCGAGGACAGATGAATCGGTTCATTCGCGAGGGCATCGAAAGAGAGTTGGCAAAGGGGCGTTCTGGTGGCGCCTACCAAGGGCGTGTCTTAGCAATGGCTACTCTATTCGAGTCTGTGAATCTCATCATCAAAGGGAAGAGCATATTCAAAGATGATGCCACCGCCCGCGAGGGAGCCGAGTTCATTGCCTCGGGTATGGCGCTTACTGGCGGGGTCATTGCTATTTTCGAAGAAGGGGCGAACTGGGTCGCAAACAACTTCAATAGGGGAGCGCAAACATCCGCGTACTCGCGGGTATGGGGGGGGCGGCTTGGTTTGTATGGTGGGGCTTTAGCCGGTACGGCAGGACTGATCGGTGCGGTGCTCGATGGGTCTTCCGCTCATGACAGCTACCGCCGGGGACACCAGATTCTTTCGCTGGCCTATGCGTCCAGAGGCGTAGTCGCGGCGTCTGCGGCCGCAATCGGCGCAACAATCTCCTTTGCCGGTTCGGCCCCATTTCTACGGGTAATGATGGGACGTGCGCGGGATCCACTTCTACGCATCATGCTGACGCATTCAAGCGGCTTGGCAGCTCGATTGCTCGCGCGCGAAGCAGTGATCCTAATGTTGAGGACGTGGGGCGCGCGTATGGGGTGGGCCGCCGCAGCACTCACAGTCTTTATAATTCTCTTGAGCCCAACGGATCTTGAAGAATGGTGCGACAGGAGTGTTTTTAGGAAAGACAAAAGTAGGCGGCAATATCGGAGCTCAGCGGAAGAACTTCTTGCGATTTTTCAACTTACAAAGCAGGGCGCGTAAGACGATGTACCTTTTGGAAATGATCTATTGGGAATCAAAAATCACCTGTTTTGATGAGGAATCAAAAGAGAATATTCGCATTTCAGCGGCAGAGGGCAATTCACAAATTCTGGTAGCATTGAATACAGCGCCTCACGATGAGCAGGCAATATTCGCAGTCAACGAAAGATTCATGGATGTGCAGGCTGCCTGGCAGGAGGATCGGCGAGGCGTAGTTGCATTCCTATTCATTGGATTGATGTATTTTCTTCAATGCCAGATATTTTTCAATCTAGTTCTCCCGGGCATTCGGAGCATCTTTTCGGGCATAGGCCCTATGGGATATCCCCTTACTACTGAGGGATATATATTCGCTCCCCTTTCTATCCTTGTTTGGCTTGCGGCCAACATTGTTCTGTTCCGATTCGGCTGGCGCTGGATTCGCTTGGAGATCTTCACTCAGCGACGGCTTGTGATTCGCTTTAACAGACTCACCCGGCAGGTGCACATAAATCGTCCCTCCTATGCCGGCGGAATCGTGACATTTCCCTGGGAGTCTACCGTTGCGGATATAAGCGGCGGTGACAAGGGCTCGCGTCTTGGCGATGGCGTGCTCGCACTAGTTTGGCCGGCGCGTTACAGCGGTGCAGGTTTCGACGATTTTAGTCTGGTCGGCGGTACTCTGTCAGACCGCGATAGGGCTGAAGCACTATGGGAGTACATCCGGCGTTACATGGAGGAGGGCATCAATGCCGTTCCTAGTCCGACCAGGCTTCGTTCGATGTTTCCTTGGCCATGGGATTCTGTTCGATCAACTTTGAGTTTTATGAAGCCTTCTTGGCACAACGGTGACAAGGGGATGGTGCTCACATTCGCGCTTCTGCTCTCGCCCTTGCTGCTAATGCACAGCATCTGCCATTGGCTCTCGCTGCTTCTGTGCTGGCCTGCATGGTGGCCCAGGATCATTCGTCGCGCCGGACTGCCCGGTGCGCCCGTGCCGAAGCTGACTACTGCCGACGACTACGGCCCGGAGATGGCGGCAAAGCTCAGAGCTTCGGCAGTCAAGGTTGTCGACAAGTCGGAAAGCTCTGTCGGTAGGCCAACCTAGACACAGTGCGTAGTAGGCAAGAACGCGTGAAGGCGCCCTTCGGCGATGCCCATGGCTGCCGAGGGAGTGTCTGCGCTGTGACAACACAAGGTCATGAACATAGCGGTGGTGATCTTCATTGGCTATCGGATAGGGCGACGCTTCAAGAAGATGATCCGTACGGCAGAGTCGATCTTCTCCATGCTCGGCTGGCCAGATGGGTGAACCTGCGCAAGGAGGTCGCGGCCCGTCGCCAATCCGGCGACCCGCCTCAACTGGGCGACACGTATTCAGATACTTACGTAGTTGAGGCTGACGGAGACGGTGCTCCAGAGCCCGCGTCCCCTTTGCCGGGGTCAGGAGCTTAAGACATCGGGTACTACGCGGCACCGGTTGCACTGTCCACGCGTCGTTCAATGGCATCTATCGGAACCGGCACTTTGCCGCTGGGTCCAATGGATTGAACGCGGCGAGCGGCAGTGCAGCGTAGGCAGGGGCCCGTGCCATTGCGTCGTTTGGGGGAGAGCAGCCGGGCAGAGCCCGGCGCTAAAGAACCTTGATCAGCACTTTTCCTTGCGCCCCATCAGCCGGCCCACGCGCGACGGTTCATCGCACTTGGGCTTCGGCGGCGGCGGCGCAACCGCGGCCGCCCGCGCCCGCTGCAGCTGCTGCACCTTCGCGCGGATCTGGGGCATCGCCGCCATCGCGGCCTTCTCGCCTTCCAGGATCGCGTAGCCGCGCTGGCTGAAATCGGCGGCGCCGATCTCCAGCACCTTGGGGCGGATGATGATGTCCGCGCGGGCAAGTTCCTGCTCGCCCAGGCGCTGGCCCATGATCGAGATGGACTGGTTGACGATGCCCAGCATGCCGGTCGGCGACTTGCCGCTGGCCTTGCTGGAAATGTCCACGGCGATGACGAAGTCGGCGCCCAGCTGGCGTGCGGCGTCCACCGGCACCGGGCTGACCACGCCGCCGTCGACGAAGCTGTTCTTGCCGATCTTCACCGGCTCGAATACGCCGGGGATGCTGCTGGACGCACGTACCGCCTGGCCCACGTTGCCGCGCACGAATACGGCGCGGTCGCCGGTGTCCAGGTTGGTGGCCACGGCCGCGAACGGCTTCTGCAGTTTTTCGGCGGGGCGGTTGCCCACCTGCGCGTTTACGTAGTCCTGCAGCTTCTGGCCCTGCACCAGGCCGCCGGAGAACAGGCGCACGTCGCGGATGCTGGCTTCGTCCAGGGCCACGGCCTTGGACTGCATCTGGAACGCGTCCATGCCGCTGGCGTACAACGCACCGACCACGCTGCCGGCGCTGGTGCCGGACACCACGACCGGCTCGAAGCCGTTGGCTTCCAGCATCTTGATCACGCCGATATGCGCAAAGCCCTTGGCCGCGCCGCCGCCCAGGGCGATGCCGATCTTGACTGGCTTGGCCTGCACCACCGGGGTGGCCACCGGTGGCGGGGTCGGGCGCACGGGGTCACCGCCGCAGCCGGCGAGCAGGCCGAGAGCGGCAACAGACAGCGTCAGGCGAATACGGTGCAGTGATTTCATCGGCGTGGCAGAAAGTGAATGGGCATCGAGGGCGTCAGCATACCGGTACTGCCGGCCGTTGGACGGCAATGGCGGGGCGCCGGTTTATATCGGGTTGCCGGCCATCGGCCAGCCCCCTCAGAACCGGTTGTCGCCGTCCAGGATCCGGCCGATGCCGCCCAGCACCGAACCCTCGCCACGGCTCTGACCGCCGGCCTGGGGCGCGGCCATCCACATGCGCCCGGCCAGGCGCGAGAACGGCAGCGACTGCAGCCACACCTTGCCCGGGCCGGTCAGCGTGGCCAGGAACACGCCTTCGCCGCCGAACACCATGCTCTTGATGCCGGCCACGCGGCGCACGTCCATGTCCACGCTGGCGTGGTAGGCCACGATGCAGCCGGTGTCCACGTCCAGTCGCTCGCCGGCAGCCAGTTCCCGCTCCACCACGCAGCCGCCGGCATGCACGAACACCCAGCCGTCGCCCTCCAGCTTCTGCATGATGAAGCCCTCGCCGCCGAACAGGCCGGTCATGATCTTGCGCTGGAACTGCACGCCGATCTGCACCCCGCGCGCGCCGGCCAGGAAGCTGTCCTTCTGGCAGATCAGGCGGCCGCCGTGCTGGTCCAGCTTCATCGGCAGCACCGTGCCGGGGTAGGGCGCGGCGAAGGCGACCTTGGCCTTGCCCTGGCCGGTGTGCGTGTACAAGGTGGCGAACAGGCTTTCACCGGTGAGCACGCGCTTGCCGGCGCTCATCAGCTTGTCCATGAAGCCGCCGCCCTGGCCGCTGTGCGAGCCGTCGCCGAACACGGTGTCCATCTGCACCGCAGCGTCCTTGAACATCAGCGCGCCGGCCTCGGCGATGGCGCTTTCGCCCGGGTCCAGCTCGATCTCCACGAACTGCATTTCATGGCCGACGATGCGGAACTCGATGTCGTCGGCGCGCTGGCTGCGGCCACCGGGGCCGGGCAGCGGTGGCGGCGCACCCTGCGGGGCGACGCTGCCGGCCAGCAGCTCGGGCACCTCGCCGATCGCCATCCAACCGCTCATGCCCTCGCACCAGACCAATGCCCGCGGGTTGAGGTGGGCGTACTGGCGGGCGGCGGCATTGTCGAGGGGGCCGGTGCGGTCGGCCTGGCCGGACGTATGGAAATACCACTGGGTCATGGCGGTGTGCCTGGCAGACGGAGGAGGGAGCCAGTCTAGGGCGGTCGACGGAGGGCTGAGTGGGCCGGAAGTCGTGATCGGCGTCGAAAACCGCAATCCGCCTTCACATCCGGGTGGCCGGATCTTGGTAATGAATGACCGGAATTTGCGACGCTGTTGCTGTACTGCAACAATTGTCTGGTAGCGCCGGTCCACCACCCCTCCCAACACAGCCTAAAACGCCATGTTCCCGAACCGCACTGCCCACGGCCGGTTTCCGTCCGTGCACCCGCTCGTCATCGCCCTTGCCGCCCTGCTGCCATTGACGGCCGCAGCCCAGGACGCCCCCGCCACCAAGGATCCGGTCGCCCTCGACACCCTGCAGGTGACGGCCCAGCGCCGTGTGGAAAACGCCAAGGACGTCCCGGTGTCGATTTCGGCCATCCAGGGCGAGAAGCTCGACGTGCTCGGTTCGGCCGGCGACGACATCCGCTTCCTGTCCGCGCGCGTGCCCAGCCTGAACATCGAATCGTCCTACGGGCGTGCCTTCCCGCGCTTCTACATCCGCGGCCTGGGCAATACCGACTTCGATCTCAATGCCTCCCAGCCGGTTTCGCTGGTGTATGACGATGTGGTGCAGGAAAGCCCGCTGCTGAAGGGCTTCCCGCTGTTCGACCTGGCCGGTGTGGAAGTGCTGCGCGGCCCGCAGGGCACGCTGTTCGGGCGCAACACCCCGGCCGGCGTGGTCAAGTTCGATTCGGCGCGTCCGTCGCAGGACGCCGACGGTTACGTCAAGGTGGCCTACGGCAGCTACAACACCTGGAACACGCAGGGCGCCTACGGCGGCCCGCTGACCGACCGCTGGTCGGCACGCGTGTCGGCGCTGTACCAGCGCCGCGATGACTGGGTGACCAATACCCGCGCCAATGCACCCGCGCAGGGCTTTGAAGGCTATGACGAAGCCGCCGCCCGCCTGCAGTTCCTGTACGAAGGCGACGACCTCGAAGCGCTGTTCAACGTGCACAAGCGCAAGCTCAACGGCACCGCGCGCCTGTTCCGCGCCAACATCCTCAAGCCGGGCACCAACCAGCTGGTCGAGAACTTCGACCGCGACGAGGTCTCCACCGACGGCCAGAACTTCTCGGAACTGGAAACCTGGGGTGCCAGCGCGCGCCTGAAGTGGGACCTGGGCCGGGTGACGCTGCACTCGATCACCGGCTATGAAACCGCCGAATCGCTCAACCATGGCGACATCGACGGCGGCTACGGCGCCAGCTTCCTGGGCGCGGGCAACTATGGCCCGGGCAACATCCCGTTCGCCTCCGAGTCGGCCGATGGCCTGCCGCACCACCGCCAGTGGACCCAGGAATTCCGCATCGAATCCAACGAATGGGGCCGCTTCGATTGGCAGGCGGGGCTGTTCTACTTCGATGAAGACGTCACCATCGACAGCTTCAACTACGACTCGCTGGCCCCGGGCAACCCGCAGAACGGCCATGCCGTGCAGAGCCAGCGCAACAAGGCCTGGGCGGCGTTCGTGTCCGGCGATTTCGACGTGACCGAGCGCTTCAAGCTGCGCGGTGGCGTGCGTTACACGCAGGACAAGAAGGACTTCAGCGCCAGTGTGCTGCAGGCCGTGCCGTTCGGTACGCCGGTCAGCGGCCCGTACCTGGCCAACACCGACGTCAACGACGTCAGCTGGGACCTGAGCGGCGTCTACCAGATCACCGACAACCTCAACGCCTATGCACGCGTGGCCAAGGGCTTCCGCGCGCCGTCGATCCAGGGCCGGCTGGCCTTCGGTGGCGTCTCCCAGGCCGACTCGGAGAAGGTGATTTCCTATGAAGCCGGCATCAAGGCCGACCTGTTCGACCGTCGCGCCCGCCTGGGCTTCAACGTGTTCCGCTACAACGTCGATGGCCAGCAGCTGATCGCGGTAGGCGGCAGCAACAACACCGCCACCCTGCTCAACGCCGACAAGACCCTGGGGCAGGGCGTGGAACTGGACTTCGAGGCCTACCTCACCGACCACGTGCTGCTCACCCTGGGCAGCAGCTACAACGACACCGAGATCAAGGACCGCGACCTGGCGGTGGCGATCTGCGGTGGCGGCTGCACCATCACCGACCCGACCACGGTCATCGACGGCGCCACCTACGCACTGGTCAACGGCAATTCGCTGCCGCAGGCGCCGAAGTGGATCCACAACCTGACCCTGCGCGCCGGCTTCCCGATCAACGACGCCAGCGAGCTGTACGTGTACACCGACTGGGCTTACCGCAGTGAAGTGAACTTCTTCCTGTACGAGTCGCCGGAGTTCCGCAGCCGCTCGTCGCTGGAAGGTGGCCTGCGCCTGGGCTACAACTGGGATTACGGCCAGTACGACGTGGCCGTGTACGGCCGCAACCTGACCGACCAGGTGCGCGTGGTGGGCGCGATCGACTTCAACAACCTCACCGGCTTCCTCAACGAACCGCGCACGTTCGGCGTGGAGTTCACCGCGAAGTTCTGATGCACGTCATGCGGTAGGTGCCCACCGTTGGTGGGCAGGCCCCTGAAAACGAAAACGGCGCGGAGAAATCCGCGCCGTTTTCTTGTGTGCCGCCATCGTCGCGCCGACCGCCGACCGCCGACCGCTGTATCGCTGTGTCACCAATCGGTACCGCCGTATCGGTAGTGCCGGGCCCCGCGTTGCAAGTTATTGCATTCCCGGCACCGTCCTACGCTCGGCATACTCGCGGATAAAATACCGGGTGCGGCACAGCGCGCCTTTCCCAGAGGCCGCTGGAACGATGGAAACTACTCAACGCAAACCATCGACACGCGGCGGGGCACTGGTGCTGTGGGGCTGCATGGATGCAGCCCAGATACTCATCTACCTCGTATCCGCGCTTCGGCAAGGCCGCACCCCGTACCTCCACGATATCAGTGGGTCGGTCGCGGTGCTGGACAGCCATGGATGGGCGGCACTGATGTTCCTCGCGCCCAGCTGGGTACTGCAGCTGAGTCTTTTCGCCTCCTGCGCGTTGCTGCTATGGCGCAGCAGGCTCGGTGCCTATCTTGCGTACGTGCAGATGCCGCTGCGGCTGATGGTGTTGATGCCATCCGTGCCGTTTGCGCTGACGCTGGTTCGCCATCTGGATGTCGCCCCAACCARCCTGTTGGTGCTGAGCGGGTGCCTGCTACTGCTCGTGGAGTTGCTGAAGTTGAGGATGCTGCGTCGAGAGCTCCGCCCGGTCTCTTCTGCCAGTGTCAACGCCAGGAAGGGCTCAGCATGTGGTATCTGAAAGAGCTTGTTTCAATGGTCTTTCTCCTACTCTTCGCACTCCCGCTGTACGTCATCTCGCGCCTCGTCAGCACGTTTCTCAAAATGATGTCCAGATTCGGTGCGGTGCAATCGGTGCGAAGCAGGCGAACGCTCGTCCGCGTGCTACGCGCTGTCCCATTCCGTCAGTTCTACCGGAGCGATGCTCGCATGCGTCGGCTGCTTGCCAGGCCATTTGCCTTGGATCTGCATGCTACCGATCCGGCTTCCTTCATTGGGAAAACAGAGTCAGAGATCACCCGGCTATTACGTGCGGAACCCGTGTTCAACAACAGTGAACGCGGGCATGAGCACATCGAATGGAGGAGAGGGAGCCAGCGCGTTGAGTGTCTCAGCTATTACGTCTGCACCGATTGCTACTTCTATGTGAGGGGCGGGGATGGGCACTGGGTGTTGATTGCCAAGGCACGAAAGGTCGATCTTCAATAGCAGTCACTGCCTAGCTCACGCCGGAACCACAAGCCCGGCGCCGCCGCATCTCATGACCATCGAGGAGCCGGCCAGCGGCCGGCCCTACCTCTCCCTGCGGCCTTACAACGCGCTCGCCGGCCGCACCTTCAACACCGCTTCTTCAGCCGCGCAATCCCGTGCCGAATGCAGCCCGGCCTTGCGTGCCGCGGCGATCTCCCTGCGCGCAGCCAGCAGATCTTTATTGAACGCGGCGTTGTCGTGCAGGCGTGCCACGGCGGCCGCGCCCATGAACCGCCCTTCCAGGATGTCGCTCTGCCAGTGCACGTTGCACACCAGGCGGCTCTCGCCGTAGTTGCGGCCCCGCAGCTGGATCGCATCGGCGCGGTCGGGGGCGATCTCGGACAGGATCAAGGCCCACGCCCAGCCGATGGACGTATGGCCGGACGGGTACGACCCGTTGCCGCGCAGGCCTTCTTCATCGTCGGGCGTGCAGGTGGGTTCGCCGTTGACCATGAACGGGCGCGCGCGCTGGTAGTGCTTCTTGGCGGTGCGCGTGGCCGAGCTGGCATCGATCCGGCTGCGTTCCAGCAGGCGGTACAGCGCGGGCGTCTTTACCGCGTCCACGTCCATGTCGATGGCGCAGGAGAACTGGTTGGCACCGGCCGGAAAGCCGAGTTCGGCATCGATATGGGCCTGCGCGAAACGGGGGCTGCCACGCAGCGCGCGGGCTTCACGGCTGACCTGTTCATCCAGCGCGAAGCCGGCCGAGCCGGCCGCCGGCGGCGCCGGCACCAGCGCCAGGCTGGCCGGCACTGCGTCGGCCTGCAGGTAACCCACCGCCTTGGTCGTGACCGATGCTTCCACGGCCGTGGTGCGCGGTATGCCGGTGGTCGTACAGCCGGCCAGGGCCACCAGCACGGCAACGGTCAGCAGGGGGCGCAGGACGGGGGCGGCAGACGACGACATCGGCAGGTCTCGCAAAGGGGGAGCCGGCATGATCGCAGCTTCACCCGGCCGCGACAGTGGCCGTTGGTCATGCGGCCAGATCCGGCACGCCCGGCAGATGGATGACGGAAACCCGCTACTGGTTCACGGAATTGAACCGCTGCGCGACATAGCTTCGGCGCAGGCGCCATCACTCGTCATATCTCTATGGATAGATGCACTGCATGGCAACGCGGTAGCGCCGGTCATCAGGGGGATCACCTGCAAGGGAGCAAACGGATGCGAAGCAACGCGGGATGGACGGGCGGTGGACTCGCCCTGGGCTTGATGCTGGCGTGCGGCACCACGCACGCGGCCGATGTGGTGGGCGTGGCGTTCGTGCACGGCACCGGCAAGCAGACCGACGCACGCACGGACTACTGGCAGCCGGGCATCATCGATACCGTGCGCCAGGGGCTGCCCAACAGCAGCAACTACACGGTCATCAACTGCGATTTCGAACAGTACATGTGGAAGCCCGAGGCGGCCGGTTGCCTGGCCGGGCAGCTGACCACCTTCATCAACAGCCGTGGCATCACCAAACTGGTGGTGATCACCCACTCCAACGGCGGCAACGTGGTGCGCTGGATCCTGTCCAACCCCACCTACGACAGCCGCTACCCGAAGATCATCCAGACCATCGGCAAGGTCACCGCGCTGGCACCGTCCTCGGCCGGTACGCCGCTGGCCGATGCCGCGCTCAACGGCAATACCTTCGAGACCTCGGTGGGCTGGCTGCTGGGCTACAAGAGCGATGCCGTGCGCCAGCAGCAGGTGGGTCACATGGCCACCTACAACGCGCAGAACCTGTATGGCACCGCCGGGCGCCCGGCCCTGCCGAAGCCGTTCCGCGCGATGGTCGGCTCGGACGTGGAGTCGGCGGTGTGGGACAGCAACAGCTACTGCGGCGGGTACGCGCAGAACGTGGGGCTGGAGTTCACCCAGAACTGGTTGAACAGCTGCTCGGACGGGTTCCTGGAGTGCAGCAGCCAGAAGGCCGCCGGCACCCTGTGGTTCACCGACAAGGCGCGCACCCAGGGCGCCGAGCCGCTGAGCCACAACCAGAGCCGCCGCGAGTGCTTCGGCCTGGGCACGATCCTGCGCAACGACCTGACCCTGTGAGGAGCACGCCATGACTTCAAGACTGACGATTGCCGTCGCTGTTGCCGCGGCGCTGGTGGCCCTCCCGCTGCACGCCGCGCAGCCGCTGCTGGCCCGCAGCAGCGACCAGCTGGCGCCGCGCGTGGAAAGCGCGCCCCTGCAGGCCGACGGCATCGAGCGGGCCCCGGTGAGTTTTGCCTGGGCACTGGACCCCACCGCGACGTTGACCGCGCCTGCGCCTTTCGTGGCCAGCAGCCGCAGCTACTGGGAAATGGTGGATGCGGCCACCCTGCAACGCGGTCTGGACCTGCCGCTGACCGCACCGGATGCGGTGATCCAGGTCAGCCCGGCGCCAGGCGCCCGCGCGCTGGCACCGCAGCAGTGGCAGGTGCGCGACCCGGCCGGCACGCTGGCGGTGGACAAGGTCGTGGATGACCAGCAGCTGCGTGCGGCCGGCATGGCGGTGGGGCAGGGCAGCGCGATGGTGCGCACCGGGCGCAGTGCAGCGGTGGGCACCTACCGCCTGCAGAGTGCCCAGGCGCAGGGCCGCTACGTGGTGCAGGTGCTGGAGCCCAACAGCACGGTGGCATTGCAACTGCAGGCCAGCCGCCAGCAGGTGCTGGCCGGTGGCAGCGTGGAACTGAGCGCGCGCCTGGTGGATGACCGTGGCACGGCCACGCTGGCCGGCGCCACGGCGGCCGCGCGCACCCTGCCGGCCGGCGGCGAGGCGTTGCTGGTGGCCCCGGATGGCCGCAGCTGGCCGGTGCCGCTGGTGGCCGGCAAGGACGGCCTGCGCGCACGCGTGACGATTCCGCAGGACATTGGCCCGGTGCAGGGGCTGTGGGAACTGCAGGCCTTCGTCAGCGCCAACGGGGTGCAGCGCGATGGCAAGGTGGCCTTCGCGGTGGCCCAGCCCACCGCGCGCTTCACCGGGCAGGCCGAGGTGGACCTCGCCCGGCGCACGGTGACGTTGCCGCTGCAGATTGGTGCGCCCGGTCGCTACGAGGCGCGCGGCACGCTGTACGCCACCGGCCCGGACGGCCAGCTGCGGCCGGTGGCGCAGGCGCACAGCGCGGCGTGGTTCGACCGCGTCGGCGCGGGTGCCATCGCGCTGCCCTTCGCCAGCGTGGCGTTGCCGCGCGGGTATGCGGCCCCGTTCGAGCTGCGCGACCTGCAGCTGCAGGACCAGGGCCGTATGGCACCGATCGAGTCACGCGCGGTGGCGTTGAAGTTCTAGGCAAGGCGGGCGACGGAGGCGATACCCTCCGTCGCCCGGCGGTAGAGCCACCCCATGGGTGGCTGCGCGACCTATCCCGCGAACGCGCTCAGCCGACCCTCATGCTCCACCACCTGGATCGGGCCGCCGAACACCTCCGACAGCGGCGCGTCGCGCAGCAGGTCGTCGCGGGGGCCATCGGCGATGATCCGGCCGCCGCGCAGCAGCACCACCCGCGCGATCTCCGGGATGACCTCCTCGATGTGGTGGGTCACCAGCACCAGGGTGATGCCTTCGGCGGCCAGCCGGCGCATGGTGGCGATCAGGTGCTGGCGGGCGATCAGGTCCAGACCGGTGGAGGGTTCGTCCAGCAGCAGCGCCTGCGGCCGGTTGACCAGCGCCCGGGCGATGAGCACGCGCCGGGTTTCACCGGCCGACAGCTCTGCATAGCCCCGCGCCAGCAGCGGCAGCGCGCCGGTCAGGGTCAAGGTTTCACGCACGCGCTGGCGCATGTCCTCGGTGACTTCACGGAACGCCGGCACCACGAAGCTGGCGAAGAAGCCTGACAGCACCGCTTCCTCCACGGTCAGCCCGGGCATGTCGGCCAGGTTGCTGCTCAGATCGCCGGTGACGATGCCCAGCTGCGAGCGCAGCCGGTCCACCTGCCAGCGGTTCTGGCCCAGCACCCGCACCGCCACGCTGCCGTCGGCATGCGCCAGCGGGTACAGCTCGCGGGTGATCAGCTTGATGAAGGACGACTTGCCGCAGCCGTTGGGGCCCAGCAGCGCGGTGTGCTGGCCCTGGGCGATGCGCAGGCTGAGGTCGTGCAGAACCCGGACCTGGCCGCGGATCACGCAGGCACGGTCCAGCTCGATCAGGGGGACGTTGGCGGCCTGGGGCGCCGAAGAGGCTGCGACTGTCATGAATGCGGGGGCATGCTCACGAAGGAGGAAAACAACTGAATGACTGCGCAAAAATCGCACCAGACGGATGAAGTTTGCAACTGCAGGCCCCATCATGTCCGAAGGTGTACCTGTTCCCTTGCTGGCCGTCCGCGGCCCGGAGTCCTGCGATGCTCGATACGCTCCTCAACTTCCTGACCGGCGGTGTCGTCGGCCTCGGCTGGTGGGGCATGGCACTGGTGCTGCTGGTGTTCACCCAGCTCACCATCTTCGCCGTCACCCTGTACCTGCATCGCAGCCAGGCGCACCGTGGCGTGGATTTCCACCCGGTCATCGCGCATTTCTTCCGCTTCTGGACCTGGCTCACCACCTCCATGATCACCAAGGAGTGGGTGGCCATCCACCGCAAGCACCACGCCAAGGTGGAAACCGACGAAGACCCGCACAGCCCGGTCACCAAGGGCATCGGCATGGTGTTCTGGCGTGGCGTGGAGCTGTACCGCGAAGCCCGCGCGATGCGCGCGGACATCGAACAGTACGGTCGCGGCGCACCGGACGACTGGATCGAACGCAAGCTCTACACCCCGCATGCCAACCTCGGCCCGGTCGCGCTGCTGGCCATCAACAGCCTGCTGTTCGGCCTGCCGGGCGTTGCCCTGTGGGCGATCCAGATGGCGTGGATCCCGTTCTGGGCCGCCGGCGTGGTCAACGGCCTGGGCCACTGGTGGGGCTACCGCAACTTCGAATCGGCCGACACCTCCACCAACCTGACCCCCTGGGCGTTCTGGATCGGCGGTGAAGAGCTGCACAACAACCACCACGCCTTCCCCAGCTCGGCCCGCTTCTCGATGCGCCGCTGGGAGTTCGACATCGGCTGGGCCGCCATCCGCGGCCTGCAGGCTGTGCGTCTGGCCAAGGTGCTGCGCGTGGCCCCGTCCATGGACGTACGCCCGAACATCGCCGTGCCCGATGCCGAAACCCTGAAGGCACTGCTGTCGCATCGCTTCCAGGCCATGACCGACTACCAGCGCAACGTGTTCGTGCCGGCCCTGCGCGAAGAGGCGGCGATGGCCGGCGCCAAGCTGCGCAAGCTGCTGCCGCGCCGCATGCGTCGCGGGCTGGTCAACGACGGCCGCTGGCTCAAGCCGGACTGCCGCGCCCAGCTCAGTACCTGGGTCGAGCAGCGCCCGCGCATCCGCGTGCTGGTCGAACACCGCGCGCGTCTGGCGGCCCTGCTGGAAGCGCGTGGCAACGATGCCGCCGAGCGCCTGAAGCTGCTGCAGGCGTGGTGCCACGAGGCCGAAGCCAGCGGCATCGCCGCGCTGCAGGCCTACGCCGCCCGCCTGAAGGGCTACGCGCTGACGGCGCACTGACCGGTGCGCCTTGGCGTGATGAACCGTGGAGAACGCCGCCTCGTGCGGCGTTTTTCCTGCGTGGCCCTGCTGATGGTCGCCGGCATGGCGCAGGCGCAGGTGGCCGACACCGGCAGCTACCTGCAGCGCATGGATACCGACGGCGATGGCCGGGTCAGCGTCGAGGAATACGTGCAGTGGATGATGTACGCCTTCGAGCGCATGGACCGCAACGGCGACGGCGTGCTCAGCGCCGATGAACTGCCCGGCGGCAAGGGTGCCCCGATCACCCGGGAACAGCAGCGGCAGACCCTGATGCAGCGCTTCCACAAGCAGGACGCCAATGGCGATGGGTACCTGAGCGCGAAGGAACTGGCCGCGCCGCCGCGGTGAGCGTGACGTTCGGACAGGCAGCGGTTCACCGGGGGGACGGCTTAGAATCGCGCCATGCCTGAACTGCCCGAAGTAGAAACCACCCGCCGCGGCCTGGCCCCGCACCTGGAAGGCCGCCGCGTGCATGGCGTGATCCTGCGCCGGCCGGACCTGCGCTGGCCCATTCCCGATGAGATCGGCGCGCTGCTGCCCGGGCAGGCGATCGAGGGCGTGCGCCGCCGCGCCAAGTACCTGCTGCTGGATACCGCCATCGGCAGCGCCCTGCTGCACCTGGGTATGTCCGGCAGCCTGCGGGTGCTGCCCGGCGATACGCCCGTGCGCGCGCACGACCACGTCGACATCAGCCTGGACAACGGCCGCCTGCTGCGCTTCAACGACCCGCGCCGGTTCGGCAGCCTGCTGTGGCAACCCGCCGGGGAAACCCACGAACTGCTGGCCGGGCTGGGTCCGGAGCCGCTCGACGACGCCTTCGATGGCGATTACCTGTTCCAGCGCAGCCGGGGCCGCAAGGCGCCGGTGAAGACCTTCCTGATGGACCAGGGCATCGTGGTCGGGGTGGGCAACATCTACGCCGCCGAAAGCCTGTTCATGGCCGGCATCAACCCGCTGCGCGAGGCCGGGAAGATCTCGCGCGCGCGCTACCAGCGCCTGGCCGATGCCGTGAAGCAGATCCTGGCCTACGCCATCACCCGCGGCGGCACCACCCTGCGCGATTTCATCAACCCCGACGGCGCCCCGGGCTATTTCGAGCAGGAACTGCTGGTCTACGGCCGTGAAGGCGAGCCCTGCCGCCAGTGCGGCCGGCTGCTGCGCCACGCCACCATCGGCCAGCGCGCCAGCGTCTGGTGCGGCTACTGCCAGCGCTGAACCCTCGCACGCCCGTCGCCTTGGCGGCGGTATAGTCCGCCCAACGTCACCGGCGGGGGTGTGCGATGGACGAAGCACCGGATATCACCGTATGGCTGGATTCAGCCCGCGCGGGCGACCGCGCCGCCCTGGACCGGGTGCTGACCCTGCTCTACCAGGAGCTGCACAGCATGGCCCGGCGCCAGTTGGCCGGCCAGCAGGGGCGCACGCTGGATGCCACCTCGCTGGTCCACGAGTCCTACCTGAAGCTGCTCGGCGCACGTGGCGCGGCCCGTTTCGAAGACCGCGCGCACTTTTTCGCCTATGCCGCCTCGGCCATGCGCAGCGTGGTCGTGGATTACGCGCGCAACCGGCTGGCGCGCAAACGCGGGGGCGACCTCAAACGGGTCGACCTGCCCGAGAACAGCAGCAGCGGCGTGCGCCTGGATGAAGACCTGCTGGCGCTGGACGTGGCCCTGGCCCGGCTGCAGGCCGTGGACGGCCACCTGGCCAAGGTGGTGGAACTGCGCTATTTCGCCGGGCTGTCCGAACAGGAGATCGCCGATCTGTGCCAACGCTCGGAGCGCAGCATCCGCCGCGACTGGCAGAAGGCGCGCATGTTCCTGCTGGCCTCGGTGCGCGACGACTGAGCACGGCGGGCAATGACGGTCCCGCGTGGCGGCGCGGGCGGTGGTACATCGTTCGGGGAGCAGATCGATGGAGGCGTCGCGCTGGCGGCAGGTGTCTTCGCTGCTGGACCAACTGCTGGAACTTGCCGACGGCCCGCGTGCGCAGCGGCTGGCGCAGCTGCGGCTGGCCGATCCGACGCTGGCCGACGATCTGGAGCGCCTGCTGGAACACGAGCGCGACAGCCACGAGTTCATGGCCCAGCCGTTGTGGACCGCGGCCCCGCCGGACAGCCGTGCCGGCACCCTGATCGGGCCGTACCGGCTGCTGCGCGCGCTGGGCGAGGGCGGCATGGGCGAAGTCTGGCTGGCCGAACGCGCCGATGGCCTGTACCAGCGCCAGGTGGCCCTCAAGCTGCTGCGCAGTGGCTATGCCGACCCGGGCCTGCGCCAGCGCTTCAGCCGCGAGCGCGAGATCCTGGCGCGGCTGCAGCATCCCAACCTGGCCGAACTGCTCGATGCCGGCGTCGACCTGCAGGGCCAGCCCTATCTGGCGCTGGCGTACGTGGAAGGCGAGCCGATCACCGACTACTGCCAGCGGTTGCAGCTGCCGCTGGAACGCCGCCTGCAGCTGATGCTGCAGGTGTGCGCGGTGGTCACCCACGCGCACGCCAACCTGATCGTGCACCGCGACCTGAAGCCCTCCAACATCCTGGTCACCGCCCAGGGCGAAGTGAAGCTGCTCGACTTCGGTATCGCCAAGCTGCTTGACGACCCGGAGGCACGCGACAACGCGCAGCACCCGGCCACCGAGGCGCGCGCGTTCACTCTCCACTACGCCGCCCCCGAACAGGTGCGCGGCGAACCGGTCACCACGCTCACCGATGTGTACTCGCTGGGCGTGGTGCTGTTTGAAGTGATCACCGGGCGCAAGCCCTACCGGTTGCGCCGGCACAGCGACGCCGAATGGGAGCGCTCGATCCTGGAGGTGACCGCACCACGCGCCTCGGCGGTGGTGCTGCGCGGCAGCGCCGGGAGCCCGCCCACGCTGGCCGATCGGCGGCTGGCCCGGCGCCTGCGCGGCGATCTGGACACCCTCCTGCTCAAGGCCCTCCAGAAGGAACCGGCACAACGCTATGCCTCCGCCGAAGCGCTGGCGCAGGACCTGCGCCGCTTCCTGGAAGGCCGCCCCATCCACGCGCGGCCGCAGCGCACGCTGTACCGCCTGCGCAAGTACATCGGCCGGCACCGCTGGGGCGTGGCGGTGGGCTCGCTGGGGGCCGTGGCGCTGGCCGGCCTGGCGGTGGTGGCGCTGTGGCAGATGCAGCAGGCACGGCGCGAAATCGCCCGCGCCCAGGCCATGCAGGAATTCACCGTGGGCCTGTTCGACCGCGCCGCCGGCGTGCGCCATGGCAGCTTCGACGTGCGCCAGCTGCTGGCCACCGGGCAGCAGCGCGGCGAGGCCGAGCTGGCCGACCAGCCGTTGTCGCTGGCCGATCTGCAGGGCGTGATCGGACGCCTGCGGATCGGCATGGGGGACTATCACCTTGCGCTGCAGACGCTGGACCGCCAGCGCGCACTGCTGGAGCAGGCGGGCGAGGTGCCGCCCCCGCTGCAGCTGGAAGCGGTGACCCAACGCGGACGCGCGCTGCGCATGCTGGGCCGCTCGCGCGAGTGCGTGGCGCACATGACCCCGATGCAGTCGCTGGCCGCGCAACAGCGCAGCGCGCTGCCCGGCCTGGTGGCCGAGTACCACGCCCAGCTGGGCCGCTGCCAGCAGCTGTTGGGCTACCGCGACGAAGCGCGCGCGGCCTTCGCGCTGTCGCTGGCGGTGCGCCGCGATGTGCTGCATGACACCGCCGGCACCGCCGAGAGCCTGTCCGACCTGGCCGCGCTGGACAGTGACGACGGCCGCCCGCACGCCGCCCTGGCCGGCTACCAGCAGGCGCTGCAGCTGCTGCAGCTGCGGCCCGGCGAGCGCCAACCGCAGCTGATCGTCCTGCGCCGCCACTTGGGTGAAACCCTCGCCGCGCAAGGTGACCTGGCGGCCGCCGAGCAGACCCTGCACATCGCCTGGTCCGATGCGGTCAGCCTGTATGGGCCGGACCATCCGGAGACCCTGTCGATCCGGCGCCTGCGTGGCGTGCTGGCCCTGCAGCGCGGTGACCTGCGCCAGGCGGACGCGACCCTGCAGCAGGTCCATCGCCTGACCCGGCTGGCGCTGGGCGAGCAGCACCGCGACACCGGCCTGAGCTGGCACGCGCTGGGCCTGCTGGCGCTGGAGCGCGGTGACAGCAATGAGGCCGTGGTCGATTTCGAGCATGCCGTGGCGATCTGGCGGCAACCGGACTGCGTGCGGTTGTTGCCGCAGGGCCTGTACGACTACGGCAGCGCCCTGGCCCAGGCCGGGCGCTGGCAGGCTGGGCTGGCTGCCCTGCATGAAGGCCGCCAATGGCAGGCCGCGCAACGCGGCGACCACGATCCGTCGGTGCTGCAGGCCGACCTGCGGATGGCCGAGATCACCAGTGCCTACGGCGACCCGCGCCAGGCCGGCGACCAACTGGCGCAGTTGATGCTGCGCCACCGGCAGGGCGGTGCCGAGGCCATGGCCGGGCAACAGGCCCTGCAGTTGGCGTGGGGCAGCAACCTGGCCCGCATGGGGCAGGACGTGGAGGCCGAGCGCGCCCTGTTGGCGGTGGCCGACAGCCGCGCGCCGGACCCGGCCAGCACCGCCGTGCGCTGGCAGGCGCGCACCCGCCTGGCCGCGCTGCACTGCGCGCAGGCGCCGCTGCGCAGCCGCGAGGCGCTGCTGCGGCTGCAGGGCGAGGCCCGGGTGCAGTGGCCGCAGGGCGGCGCCGTGCCGCGCGACATCGACCAGGCGCTGCAGGCCTGCGCCACCGCGACGCTGGCCACCACCCGCTGAGCGGCGGGCTGGCTGAACGCCCCGCGCACGCCACCTCGGCGATTTAACGTTCGCCTGCCTATGATGGCCGGCCCTTTCCTGCCAGTGCTGCCTGCATGCAACGTCGCGACTTCATCCGCAATGCCTCCCTGGCCTTGGCCGCGATCGGCTTCCCGGCGCTGCCTGCCTGCGCCGCGCAGGGCAGCCAGGTGGGCCTGCGCCGGCTCGGCCAGCCGCAGCCGTTCGATTTCGCCACCCTCAAGGGCCAGGCGCGCGCGCTGTCGCAGGCCGCCTACCAGACCCACAAGCGCACGTTGCCCGGGCCGTTGGAAGCGCTGGACTGGGACCAGTACCAGTCCATCGGCTACCGCCAGGACCATGCGCTGTGGGCCGACAAGCCCGGCAAGTACCAGGCCAAGTTCTTCCACCTGGGCCTGTACTTCCATTCGCCGGTGCGCATGTACGACGTGGTCGACGGCACCGCGCAGGAACTGGCCTACGACCCGGCCGCGTTCGATTACGGCAAGAGCGGGCTGAAGGGCAGCCACCTGCCGGCCGACCTGGGGTTTGCCGGCTTCCGGCTCAACACCCGCCAAGACACCAACCGTGATTTCGCCGCGTTCCTGGGCGCCAGCTATTTCCGTGCCGTGGGCAAGGAAGGCCAGTACGGCCAGTCGGCGCGTGGCCTGGCCATCGATACCGGCATGGGCAAGCCCGAGGAGTTCCCGGACTTCATTGCCTATTACCTGGAACAGCCGGCGGCCGATTCCAACACCCTGGTCGTCTATGCGCTGCTGGACTCGCCCAGCGTGGCCGGCGCGTACCGGTTTGCGATCACCAATGGCGACACCCTGCTGATGGACATCGACTGCGCCCTGTACCCGCGCAAGGCCATCGAGCGGCTGGGCATCGCCCCGTGCACCAGCATGTACCAGGTGGGCGAGAACGATCGCCGCATGGCCTGGGACTGGCGCCCGGAAATCCACGATACCGACGGCCTGTCGATGTGGACCGGCAGCGGCGAGTGGATCTGGCGCCCGTTGTGCAACCCGCACAACCTGCGCTTCAACATGTTCGTGGACAACAACCCGCGCGGCTTCGGGCTGCTGCAGCGCGACCGCAACTTCGACCACTACCAGGACGACGGGGTGTTCTACGAGAAGCGCCCGTGCCTGTGGGTGGAACCGAAGGGCCAGTGGGGCAAGGGCTCGGTGCAGCTGGTCGAGATCCCCACGGTGGATGAAACCTTCGACAACATCGTGGCGTTCTGGAACCCGGAGGCCAAGCCGCAGCCGGGCCAGGAGCTGTTGCTGGGCTACCGCCTGTACTGGGGCGCGCAGCCGCCGGCCCGCACGCCGCTGGCGCATTGCGTGGACAGCCGCACCGGGTTGGGCGGGGTGATCGGCAAGAAGCGGGCGTACTTCTCGTGGCGCTTCGCGGTGGATTTCGAAGGCGGCGAGCTGGCCGCGCTGATCGACAAGGGCGAGGTGGAAGCGGTGGTCCAGGCCAGCCGAGGCCGCGTGGAGATCGTGTCGGCGCGCCCGCTGCGCGAGATCAAGGGCTACCGCGCCATGTTCGACCTGGTCCCGCCGGACGATTCCACCGACCAGATCGACATCCGCCTGTACCTGCGCAGCGGCGGCAAGACCCTGACCGAAACCTGGCTGTACCAGTACAGCCCGCCGCCGAAGGGCGCGCCGGAGCGCACGCTGTACTGAGGGCAGGCGGACGGTTCCTGACGTAGCGCCGGGCTCTGCCCGGCTGCTGCTCACATCGGCAACTGTGCCTGGGCCGGTTCGATCTTGCCTTCGCCCCGCGTGATCTTCTTGAACTCGGCCCGGCTCACCGACACGTAGCGCTCGTTGCCGCCAATCTCCACCTGCGGGCCGTCCTGTACCGCATGGCCGTGCTCGTCCACCCGCACGGTCATGGTGGCCTTCTTGCCGCTGTGGCAGATCGTCTTGATCTCCTGCATCTCGTCGGCCCAGGCCAGCAGGTATTGGCTGCCTTCGAACAGCTCGCCGCGGAAATCGGTGCGCAGCCCGTAGCACAGCACCGGAATGCGCAGCTGGTCGACTACCTCGCTGAGTTGCCAGACCTGGCTGCGGCTCAGGAACTGCGCCTCGTCCACCAGCACGCAGCCGAGCTTCCCGTGGGCGTCCAGGTCCTGCGCAATCAGTCGCTGCAGGTCGGTGTCGCGGTCGAAGGCCACGCCGTCGGCCTTCAGCCCGATCCGTGAGGCCACCACGCCCCGCCCGGCGCGGTCGTCCAGCCGCGGGGTCAGGATGGCCACGCGCATGCCCCGTTCCCGGTAGTTGTGCGCCGACTGCAGCAGCGTGGTGGTCTTGCCGGCGTTCATCGCCGAATAATAGAAATAGAGCTTGGCCATCGGCCAATTCTAGACGCCCGGCCGGCTCCCGTGGCTGCCCGGCGTGGCCGGCGGACGCAATCGTCCGCCGTGGCCGGGCCCTCCGACCCGGCCTGACGGCCCGGTACAATGCTCCTCCCCCGGAGATGGCATGCACGGTCTCAATCCCCCCCAAAGCGCCGCAGTGCTGCACTGCGAAGGTCCTCTACTGGTGCTCGCCGGCGCCGGCAGCGGCAAGACGCGCGTGATCGTGGAAAAGATCGCCCAGCTGATCGCGACCAAGCGCTACCCCGCGCGGCGCATCGCGGCGATCACCTTCACCAACAAGTCGGCCAAGGAAATGCGCGAGCGCGTGGCCAAGCGCCTGCACGGCGGGGACGCCGAGGACGTCACCATCTGCACCTTCCACGCGCTGGGGCTGAAGTTCCTGCAGATCGAGCACGCGGCAGTGGGGCTCAAGCGCGGCTTTTCGATCTTCGATGCGGACGACGCCACCTCGCAGGTCAAGGACCTGATGTACGGCGCCAAGCCCGACGACATCGAGGACGTGAAGAATCTGATCTCGCGCGCCAAGAACGCCGGGCTGTCGCCCGAACAGGCCATGGCGGCGGCGCGCAGCACCCGCGAGAAGGAAGCGGCCAGCGTCTACGAGCGCTACCAGCTGCGCCTGACCGCGTTCAACGCGGTCGACTTCGACGACCTGATCCGGCTGCCGGTGCAGGTGCTGGAAGAGAACCCGGAGATCGCCGTGGCCTGGCGCGAGCGCATCGGCTACCTGCTGGTCGACGAATGCCAGGACACCAACGATGCGCAGTACCGGCTGCTCAAGCAGCTGGCCGGCAGCAAGGGCAACTTCACCTGCGTGGGCGACGATGACCAGTCGATCTACGCCTGGCGCGGCGCCAACCCGGAAAACCTGCAGCAGATGGCGCGCGACTACCCGGCGCTGGAAATCATCAAGCTGGAGCAGAACTACCGCTGCTCCAACCGCGTCCTGCGCGCGGCCAACGCGCTGATCGCCAACAACCCGCACGAACACCTGAAAAAGCTGTGGAGCGACCAGGCCGACGGCGAGCGCATCCGCGTGTGGGAGTGCCGCAACAGCGAGCACGAAGCAGAAAAAGTAGCCGCCGAGATCTCCTTCCTGGCGACCTCGAAAAAGATTCCGTGGAGCGATTTCTGCATCCTGTTCCGCGGCAATTTCCAGTCACGGCCGCTGGAAAAGGCGCTGCAGCTGGTGCGCGCGCCGTACCACATCACCGGCGGTACCGCGTTCTTGGAACGCCAGGAGGTCAAGGACACGCTGTCGTGGCTGCGCCTGCTGGTGAACCCCGACGACGATACGGCGTTCATGCGAGCGGTGCAGTCGCCCAAGCGCGAAGTGGGCGCCGGCACCCTGGCCAAGCTGGCTGAACTTGCCTCGGAAAAAGAGCTGCCGATGGCGCACGCGGCTGAAGCCATTGGCGCGCTGTCGCAGCTGCCACCGCGCGCGGCCAATGGCCTGAGCCGCTTCACCGACATCCTGCGCGACCTGCGCGCGGAGATGCCCAAGCTCAGTTCCGGCGACCTGGTGCGCAAGCTGGTGAAGGAATCCGGGCTGGTGTCCGAACTGCGCAGCGCGTGCAAGGAAGAGTCGGTCTACCAGCGCCGGCTGGGCAACCTGGAAGAACTGGCGCAGTGGTTCGAAGGCGGCCCGCGCGGCGCCACCACCGCCGACCTGGCCGCGCAGCTGGCGCTGCTGTCGCGCAACGACAAGGACGACGGCGGCAACCAGGTGCGGATGATGACCATGCACGCCTCCAAGGGCCTGGAATTCCCGTACGTGTTCATCATCGGCTGCGAGGATGGCGTGTTGCCGCATCAGGTCAGCCTGGACGAAGGCAATCTGCAGGAAGAACGGCGCCTGCTGTACGTGGGCATCACCCGTGCCAAGGTGCAGCTGTGGATGAGCTACAGCAAACTCACCCGCAAGTTCGGCGAGCACGTGCGGCTCAAGCCGAGCCGGTTCTTCGATGAAATTCCGGCCGAGGAAATGCAGCGCGACGGCGCAGACCCCGTCGCTGACGCCGCGCGCAAGAAAGAGCGTGCCAGCGCCGGGCTGGCGGCGATCCAGGCACTCTTCGACTGACCCACCGCACGGGTAGAGCCGACCGTTGGTCGGCTGCCCGAAGCGCGTCGGTTGCCGTATCCCGGCTCGAAGAGCAGCCGACCAACGGTCGGCTCTACCGTGTTCGGGGCGCGCATTGCACAATCGGTATATCGCCTTCCACCGGTACCCGCATGTCCGCCGTGATCCAGACCGAACGCCTGCACCTGCGCCTGATCGATCCTGATCACGATGCGGCCGACATGCTGGCCCTGCTCAACGAGCCGGGCTTCATCCGCAATATCGCCGACCGCGGCGTGCGCACCCTGGCGCAGGCGCGCGACTACACCGCCGAGCGCGTGCTGGGCAGTTACACCCTCAATGGTTTCGGCATGTACGCGATCATCCGCCGCAGCGACGGCGCGTGGCTGGGCAATGCCGGACTGGTGCGCCGCGACGGCCTGCCCGCCCCGGACATCGGCTACGCGCTGCTGGCCCAGTACGAGGGCAACGGGTACGCATTCGAAGCCGCGCGCGGGGTCATGCACTACGCCCGCGACGTGCTGGGCCATACCGATCTGTACGGCATCGTCTCACCGGACAACCTGCGTTCGGCCGCGCTGCTGCGCAAGCTGGGCATGGAAGACCGCGGCGACCTGCTGCTGCCGCCACCGCATGGCGGCGATGTAGTGCTGCTGTTCGCCACCCCGGGCGCCCCGGCCCCTGACGCCGACAACCGGGCACACATCAAGGGGTAGAGCCGACCGTTGGTCGGCTGCCCTTAGCCCGACAGACCACGCAAACACCACGAGGTAGCGCCGACCGTTGGTCGGCTGCCCTTAGCCGGACAGATCACACAAACACCACGAGGTAGCGCCGACCGTTGGTCGGCTGCCCCTCACCCCCCCAACTGCGCGCGCAACTCCGCCAGCTGTTCCTGCAACTCCGCCACCGTGGCCTCCAACTGCTGCACGCGCGCTTCCAGCGCCGGGCTGCCACCACCACCGCCACCGCTCGACGACGACCCCTTGTAGCTCTCCGCCAACGCCTGCACGTCCACCGGGCCACCCAGCAGGTGCATGTACCGGTCCTCGCGCTGGCCGCTGGCGCGCGGCAGCTGCACCGCCATGCCGCGCTGGATCATGCGTTCGATGTGGTGGCGCACTTCCTCGGCGTCCTGGAACTGGAACAGGCGCTCGCTGCGGGTCAGCAGCTCGTTCACCGTCTGCGGGCCGCGCAGCAGCAACAGGCCCACGATGGCCAGCTGTTGCCGGGTCAGATCCAGCGCGCTGCCGGCGCGGTGCTCGTAGCGCTCGGCCCGCGAGGAGAACTGCTGGCGGGCCAGGCCCAGGCTTTCCAGCTGGCGCAGCGCGTGGTGCACATCGCCGGCCGACAGCGCCATCACCGGCTCGCGCGCGGTCTTCTGGTTGGCGGCCACCTGGGCGGCATTGACCGTCAGCGGGTAGGCGTCCGGGGTGGTCGCCTCCTTCTCGATCAGGCAGCCCAGGGCGCGGGCCTGGGCCGCGTTCAGCACGGGCAGGGCGGGGGTCTGGGTGTCGTCGGTCATGGCGCGCTCCGGGGTGTTTCAGGGGCGTGCAGCATAGCCGAGCCCTGCCGATGGCATGAACCGGGCCGGACAAGCCGGTAAACTGGCGCGACTTTGTTGCTGGTGACCCCGATGCGTCGTACTGCTGCTGTTTCCCTGTCCGTGCTTGCCTGCGCCGTGATGGCGTTGAGTGCCTGCAAGCGCACCGAAGCCCCGGCCGATGCCGCCCCGCCCGCCGCCGCCGCCGCCGCTCCGGCAGGCGCGCCCGTTGCCAGCGCCGATGCCGCTGTGTCGGCCAACGACAACCTCAACGCGGTGCTGTGGATGCAGCGCGCGCAGGAATACCGGGCCATCACCGAGCAGACCTACCGCGCCGCCGCCGACCACCTGGACAAGGCGCTGAAGGAACCCAACTGGGACGCGCTGGTGTCCGAGGAGCGCGGCAACGCCGCCAAGGGCCTGAAGCCGGCCGTGGTGCTGGACGTGGATGAAACCGTGCTGGACAACTCGCCCTACCAGGCGCGCCTGGTGCGCGACGGCAAGGAATACGACGAGATGACCTGGGACCAGTGGGTGGCCGAAAAGAAGGCCAAGGCGATCCCCGGCGTGGTCGATTTTGCCAAGGCCGCCAATGCCAAGGGCGTGACCCTGCTGTACATCTCCAACCGCGCCGTGCACCTCAAGGAGGCCACCCTGGCCAACCTGCGCGCCGAAGGCCTGCCGGTGGCCGACGACAGCGTGTTCCTGGGCCTGGGCACCGTGGTGGAAGGTTGCGAGCAGGCCGGCAGCGAGAAGAACTGCCGCCGCCGCCTGGCCGGCCAGAAGTACCGCGTGCTGATGCAGTTCGGCGACCAGTTGGGCGACTTCGTGGAAGTCACCGCCAACACCAACGACGGTCGCGACGCACTGCTGCAGCAGTACCACGACTGGTTCGGCGAGCGCTGGTGGATGCTGCCCAACCCGACCTACGGCGGCTTCGAGCCGGCGCAGTTCAACAACGACTACAGCCAGTCGCGCCAGGCCCGCCACGACGCCAAGCGCGCCGCGCTGGACTACGCACCGTGAGCCGCGCCCCGCTGCCGCTGCGCGATGACGAGCGCCTGATCTTCGCGCTCGATGTGCCGGGCCGCGACGAAGCGCTGGCGTGGGTGGACCGGTTGGGCGACAGCGTGTCGTTCTACAAGATCGGCATGGAACTGCTGGCCTCCGGCGAATACTTCCAGGTGCTCGAAACGCTGGCCGCGCGCAACAAGCGCGTGTTCGTCGACCTGAAGTTCTTCGACATCCCGGCCACCGCCGCGGCGGTGATCAAACGCCTGTCGCAGTGGCCGGTGAGCTACGCCACCATCCACGGTTGGCACCCGGCCATGATGGAGGCGTGTGCGGCCGCCAACGGCAGCGACATGCGCCTGCTGGCGGTTACCGTGCTGACCTCGATGGGCCATGAGGACCTGCGCGGCATGGGCATCGACCGCGAACCGGTGGACGTAGTGGTCGAGCGTGCACTGGCCGCCCAGGCCGCCGGCATCGACGGCGTCATCGCCTCCGGGCAGGAGGCCGGGCCGATCCGCGCCGCCACCGGTGCCGGTTTCTCCATCGTGTGCCCGGGCATCCGCCCCGGCGGCCCGGTGGGCGACGACCAGAAGCGCACCGTGGGCGTGGCCCAGGCGTTCGCCGACGGCGCCGATGCCATCGTGGTGGGTCGCCCGATCCGCCTGGCCAGCGACCCGCGTGCCGCCGCCGACGCCATCCAGCTGGAAATCGCCACCGCCTGGCGCGCCCGCCAGGCCTGAGTCCGCGGGCCCGCTCGACCCGCCGCCGCGACGTTGTGCGGCGGGTGGGCGACCACCCGCCGGGCACGCCCCACGTGCCATGACGGCATGATCCCCGAACACCGCCGACGGCTTTCACAGCAGGCCATCGGCCGCCCGGCACACCGGTAGGGTCGCGCCCCAGCCGACCGCCGCGATGCACCCCACATGCGATGCCGGCATGACCTGGAACACCGCCGACGGCCTTCCCGGACGCCGCGCCCACGCATCAGGAAACGCCGCACTCCCGGTGAACTGGGATTACGCACCCGTTCCGCTGCCCCTCCCTGCGATGGAATCGATCCTGCCGGTGCATTCCTGCCCGGCCTGTTTCCATCAATGCAATGGAGGTGCCGCATGCATGTCTTCCCCCGACTGGCCCTGGCCGCCGGTTTCCTTGGCCTGTCCCTTGCCGCACAGGCGGCACCCGCGTCGCCCGGGGTGCCCACACGCCCGCTGATCATCGGCGGCGAAGACGCGCTGCCCGGGCAGTACCCGTTCATGGTCAGCCTGCAGCGGCTGGACTACGGCGACTCCGACCACGCCCGACACTGGTGCGGCGGCACGCTGATTTCCCCCTCCTGGGTACTCACCGCCGCTCACTGCGTCGAGCGCGCCCAGCCCGGCGGGTATGCGGTGCTGGGGGGCACCACGACGCTGGACACCACGGTCGGCAACCGGGCGTCCAACATCCGCGCGATCCATGTGCATCCGGCGTTCGACCGCAGCACCCTGGTCAACGATGTGGCCCTGATCCAGCTGCGCGAACCCCTGGCCGACGTCACCCCGGCGCAGCTGCTGGAGGGCAGCGACGCCGGCTACCTCCGAACCGGGCGCCGGTTCGATGTGATCGGCTGGGGCAACACCGGGCTGGAGGGCGATGCCGCGTCCCCCACGGTGCTGCAGACCGTCAAAACGCCGTTCGTGCCGTTCCGCACCTGCCGACAGGCCTATCCCGGGCTGCAGGCGGGGGCGGTCATCTGCGCGGGGGAAGAAGGCATCGACAGCTGCCAGGGCGACTCGGGCGGCCCGCTGCTGGTGCAGCGGCGCGGGGCCTGGGCGGTGCTGGGCGTGGTCAGCTGGGGGCAGGGCTGCGCCCAGGCCGGCTACCCGGGCGTGTACGCGCGGGTGGGCGATGGCTACATCAAGGACTTCATCGCCGCGACCTGGACCGGCGACTGACACGGGCGGGAAATACGTGGCGCTGTACTGTTGGCTGACGCAGCGTGGCAGCGGGAGGGCGGCGCAGGGGCGCCGCCGTCCGGCATGGTCGAGCATGAAGACATCCTGATCGCCACCGATCGGGTCGCGTTCTGTTCCATATCAGTGCGCTGGGCCGGGTTGGCCGGTGGGTGGCTTGCCGGTTCAGGGGCGTAGGCCGCAAGATGCGATCCGGTCCGGGGAGTCCGAATTCATGTCCATGTCGTCCAAGTCGTGGCAGTACCGGGGGCAGGCAATGGCCTTGGTCCTGTGTGGGGCGCTGTTGGTCGGTGCCTGCAAGCGGGACCGGATCGATCCGGATGCGCCGGCCGCCGAACCGGTAGCCGCGCTGCAGCAGCTGGCCCGGCATGTGGCCGACAACGACCTGCTCGGCTACGCCCGCGCGTCGGTACCGCCGGCCCACTACACGCGCCTGCAGGCCGCCTGGGCGCAGGGGCACAGCCGCTGGCCGCTCACCGAGCTGCCGCTGGATGGCCAGCTGTTGCCGATGCTGGCCTCGCTGTCCCGGCCGGACGCACCGCAGCGCCTGCAGCGCTCCTTCGATACCCAGATTGCCGGCCAGGCCACCGGCGTGCGCCAGGCGGCGCACTCGATGGGCCTGTTCGGCGTGCAGTATCTGCGCAACCAGAGCGACTACACCGATGCACAGCGCGCCCATTACAGCCAGGTCGTGGATGCCCTGAGCAAATGGGCGGCGGCCGCGCCGTTGACCGACAAGCAGCGCGCCCGCACCACCATCACCCTGCTCACCGCCACCGCGCGCACCGCCGGGCTGTCCACCGATGCGCAGCTGCAGGCGGCCGGCATGGAGGAATCGCTGCGCCGCCTGGCGCCCTTCTTCAAGGCATTCAAGACCGCGCTGGCCAGCTATGGCCTGCTGCTGGATGAGGCCCTGACCGGCCTGCGCGGCGAACTGGTGTCCGAACTGGGCAACGACGCCGTGGTGCGGGTGCAGTACCCGTTGGCAGGCGAGCAGATCGAGGCGCAGGTGCGCATGACCCGGCGGGATGGCCACTGGTACGTGGCCCGCACGCTGGAACAGGCCGACGCGCTGCTGCAGGCCGCCGACGCCGCGCAGGCCGCGCAAGCTGAACATGACGCCGCCGAGGCGGCCAAAGCAGAGGCCGCCGCGCAGGTCAAGGACGGTGCTTCTGCACCGGCTAAGCCATAATGAAGCCGATGCCGAACCAGAATCCCCTGCCTTTCCCCGGCGAAGAGCCGCCCAAGACCCCGGACGCTTCGTCCGCGTCGCCCGACAGCGTGGCCGCCACCGGCGCCCCGGCCGATCCCGGCCAGGCGACGGTTGCCCCCTCTGCTGAGGTCGACCCGGCCACCGTTGCGCCGTCCGCGATCGTGCCCGGCACCCGCGCCCCGGTTGGCCGCCGCCCGTGGTGGGCGCGCCTGCTTGGCCGCCTGGTCGAGCCGTGGCTGTCGCTGAAGATCGAACCCGAACACCCCGGCCAGTACAACGACGGCCGCCCGGTGGTCTACGTGCTGGAAGACTACGGGTTGTCCAACGCGCTGATCCTGGACAAGGCCTGCCGCGAGGCCGGCCTGCCGTCGCCGCTGGTGCCCATCGCCGGCGACCCCACCGGGCGCAAGCGCGCCTACGTGGCGCTGTCGCGGCGGAGCAGCAGCAACTCGCTGATTCCCGAGCAGCGTGGCGCCAAGACCCATTCCGATTCGCTGGCCAAGGTGCTGCAGGCCCATCGCGCGCGCGATGAGCTGGACGTGCACCTGGTGCCGGTGTCCATCTTCGTCGGCCGCGCCCCGGACAAGCAGAGCGGCTGGTTCGCGGTGCTGTTCTCGGAAAACTGGGCGCTGGTGGGCCGCTTCCGCCGCCTGCTGGCGGTGCTGCTCAACGGCCGCAGCACCATCGTGCGGTTCGCCCCACCGATCTCGCTGCGCAGCACGATCGACGAGGGGCTGGACCCCGAGCGCACCGTGCGCAAGCTGCAGCGCGTGCTGCGTACCCATTTCCGCCGCATCCGCGAGTCGGTGATCGGGCCGGACCTGTCCACCCGCCGCCTGCTGGTGGACAAGGTGCTGGACGCGGACACCGTGCGCGAGGCGATCGCCTCGCAGGCCAAGCGCGACAACTCCAAGCCGGCCGATGCCTGGAAGAAGGCGCACGCCTACGCCTGGGAAATCGCCGCGGACTATTCCAGCCCGGTGGTGCGTTCGGCCAGCTTCATGCTCAGCCATGTCTGGAACCGTATCTACGCCGGCGTGCTGGTGCATCACCTGGACAAGTTCAAGGCGGCCGCGCCCGGGCACGAAGTGGTCTACGTGCCCAGCCACCGCAGCCACATGGACTACCTGCTGCTGTCCTACCTGCTGTACGACCGCGGCATCGTGCCGCCGCACATCGTGGCCGGCATCAACCTGAACCTGCCGGTGGTCGGCACGCTGCTGCGCAAGGGCGGTGCGTTCTTCATCCGCCGCTCGATCCGCGGCAATGCGCTGTACTCGGCGGTGCTCAGCGAATACGTGGCCCAGCTGGTGGCCGGTGGCTATTCGATCGAGTACTTCGTCGAAGGCGGTCGCTCGCGTACCGGGCGCCTGCTGCAGCCCAAGGGCGGCATGATCTCGATGACGCTGCGCGCGTTCCTGCGCCAGCCGCGCAAGCCGGTGCTGTTCCAGCCGGTCTACATCGGCTATGAAAAGCTGATGGAAGGCGGCAGCTACCTGGACGAACTGTCCGGCCGGCCGAAGGAAAAGGAATCGATCTGGTCGCTGCTGTGGTCCATTCCCAAAGTGCTCAAGCAGAACTACGGGCAGGTGGTGGTCAACTTCGGCGAGCCGATCGCGCTCAACGACGTACTGGCCCAGCAGGCGCCGGACTGGAACGGGCAGCCGGTCAGCGAAGACGAGAAACCGTCGTGGCTGTCGGGCACCGTCGACCACCTGGCCGAACGTATCCAGGTGCACATCAACGGTGCCGCCGACGTCAATCCGATCAACCTGCTGGCGCTGGCGCTGCTGTCCACGCCCAAGCACGCGATGGGCGAAGCGGACCTGATCGCGCAGATCGAGCTGTGCAAGACGCTGCTGGTTGAAATGCCGTACTCGGACCGGGTCACGGTGACCCCGCATTCGCCGGACCGCATCATCGCCCACGCCGAGGAAATCAACGTCCTCACCCGCATCAAGCACCCGCTGGGCGACGTGCTCAGCGTCAGCGGCGACACCGCGGTGCTGCTCAGCTACTTCCGCAACAACGTCATCCACCTGTTCACCGCGTCGTCGTGGGTGGCGTGTTGCTTCCAGAACAACCGCCGCATGAGCCGCACCGGCCTGGTCCAGCTGGGCCGCACGGTGTACCCGTTCCTGCAGGCCGAGCTGTTCCTGCCGTGGACCGAGGAGGAGTTTGCCCAGCGCATCGAGCAGACCATCAACGTGTTCGTGCGCGAGGGGCTACTGCAGAACGTCAACGACGACGACGGCGGCATCCTGGCGCGCAATACCGGGCAGACCGATGAAGTGTTCCGCCTGCGTGCCATCGGCCATTCGCTGCAGCAGGCATTCGAGCGCTATTACATCGCCATCTCGGTGCTGGTAAAGAACGGCCCCGGCACGCTGGGTGCGGCCGAGCTGGAAAGCCTGTGCCAGCAGGCCGCCCAGCGCCTGAGCCTGCTTTATGCGCCGGCCGCGCCGGAGTTCTTCGATCGCACCCTGTTCCGCGGCTTCATCCAGAAGCTGCGCGAACTGCGCCTGGTGTGGCCGGACGAGAACAGCAAGCTGCTGTTCGACGACCGCCTGGACGCGTGGGCCAAGGACGCCAAGTTCATCCTCGGCCGCGAGCTGCGCCACACCATCGAACGGGTGAGCCCGGAAGCAGCCAAGCCGGAAGAGCCGGTCAGCACGGATTGACGGACGCGGATGCGCCAAGGCGCATCCAGACGTATCCCGACGCATCCGGACGTATCCGGATCTTATTGCGTTCGCCAGCAATTCGTAGGTACCGACCGTTGGTCGGTACCCGCGCGCAAGCGCGGCACAGCGTCCGGAGACGAAGCAACACGGCGTGCACCGGTTGTCCGGCGTTGACCACCGTCCAAAGCCGCATGACAGGGTTCATGTCGCCGGGACGGACGGCAGCCGACCAACGGTCGGCTCTACGCCCGGAACATGCGCGGTGATCGGGACGAACGGCAGCCGACCAACGGTCGGCTCTACGCGGGTTCGTCCGGGATCAGCATGTCCGCCAGCTTGGCGATGCAGTCTTTCAGCTGCAGCTTGCGCCGCTTCAGGCGCTTGGCTTCCAGTTCGTCTTCGCCGTTGGCGGCCATGCGCTGGATCTGCTCGTCCAGCACGCGGTGTTCCTGCCGGAGTTCGGCAAGGCGGACGCTGATCTGCTCGGGTGTGAGGGTATCCACAGCTGTCGAGCATACACATCTGCGATGACGCCCGGGAGTGAACGCAGTCACGTCGGGGTCCCTGTGAGCGTGCCCCCCAGCCGGTAGAATGACACCATGCATTCCGCCGTCATCCGCCTGCCCGATCCCGTCCCGCGCGCCCGCGATCCGCGCGCGGCCGACGCCGTGCAGGACAAGCTGGCGCGGCGCCTGCGCCGCCAGGTGGGCCAGGCCATTGCCGACTTCGGCATGATCGCCGACGGCGACAAGGTGATGGTGTGCCTGTCCGGCGGCAAGGACAGTTACACCCTGCTGGACGTGCTGCTGCAGCTGCAGAAGAAGGCGCCGGTGCGCTTCGAGCTGGTGGCGGTCAACCTGGACCAGAAGCAGCCGGACTTCCCCGCGCACGTGTTGCCGCAGTACCTGGAATCGATCGGCGTGGCCTACCAGATCATCGAGCAGGACACCTATTCGGTGGTCAGCCGGGTGATTCCGGAAGGGCGCACGATGTGTTCGCTATGCTCGCGGCTGCGGCGCGGCGCGTTGTACCGCCACGCGGCGGAAAACGGCTTCAGCAAGATCGCCCTGGGCCACCATCGCGATGACAGCGTGGCCACCTTTTTCCTCAACCTGTTCCACCACGCCAAGCTGTCGGCCATGCCGCCCAAGCTGCGCAGCGACGACGGCCAGCACGTGGTGATCCGCCCGCTGGCCTACGTGGCCGAGGACGACATCCGCGCGTATGCGCAGGCCCGCGCGTTCCCGATCATTCCGTGCAACCTGTGTGGCAGCCAGGACAACCTGCAACGCCGCCAGGTGGGCCAGATGTTGCAGCAGTGGGAGCAGCAGCACCCCGGCCGCATCGACCAGATCGCCCGCGCGCTGGGCACTGTGGAGCCGTCGCAGCTGGCCGACCCGGCCCTGTTCGATTTCATGGCGCTGGCCCGCAGCCCGGCCACCGCCGTGCCGTCCCCGCCGTCGGCCTGGACCGACGCCACCCCCGACATCGGCGGCGCGCGCGGGCCGGCCTGAGCCGCCCACCGCCCCGCCTTCCCTTCACGACCTACTTCGGACTTCCATGTTCTTTCGCAACCTGACGCTGTTCCGCTTCCCGACCGCCACCGATTTTTCCGAAGTAGACACCCTGCTGCCGCAGGTGCTGCTCAAGCCGGTGGGTCCGCTTGAAATGAATTCGCGTGGCTTCATCTCGCCGTTCGGCCGCGAGGAAAAGACCGTGTTCTCGCACCGCATCGGCGATGCGCTGTGGCTCACCGTGGGCGGCGAGGACAAGATCCTGCCGGGCGCGGTGGTCAACGACCTGCTGGCGCGCAAGCTCGAGGAGATCGAGGAGAAGGAAGGGCGCAAGCCAGGCGGCCGCGAGCGCAAGCGCCTCAAGGACGACCTGCTGCACGAACTGATGCCGCGCGCCTTCGTGAAGAGCTCGCGCACCGACGCGCTGATCGACCTGACCCACGGCTACGTGGCGGTGGACAGTTCCAGCCGCAAGACCGGCGAGAACGTGATGTCCGACATCCGTGGCCTGCTCGGCAGCTTCCCGGCGATGCCGCTCAACGCCGAAGTAGCCCCGCGCTCGATCCTGACCGGCTGGATTGCCGGTGAGGAACTGCCCACCGGGCTGAGCCTGGGCGAAGAGTGCGAGATGAAGGACCCGGCCGAGGGCGGTGCGGTGGTCAAGTGCCAGCACCAGGAACTGCGCTGCGACGAGATCGACAAGCACCTGGATGCCGGCAAGCAGGTGACCAAGCTGGCGCTGGTGTTCGAGGACAACCTGTCCTTCGTGCTGGGCGACGACCTGATCGTGCGCAAGCTGAAGTTCCTGGACGGCGCGCTGGACCAGCTCGAACACGCCGACGACGACGGCCGCCGCGCCGAACTGGACGCCCGTTTCGCCCTGCAGAGCGGCGAAGTACGGCGGCTGTTCCTGCTGCTGGAAGAAGCCTTCAAGCTCAGCAAGGCCGACTGAGCCACCGGCGCCATCGCGTAGAGCGGGGCTCTGCCCCGCTGCTTCAAGCACCAGGTAAAGCGGGGCTCTGCCCCGCTGCTTCCGCCCGGTACCAGACCCGGTAGAGCGGGGCTCTGCCCCGCTGCTTCACGCACGTGGCACCCGACCGGAAAGGCAGCGGGGCAGAGCCCCGCTCTACGTCCTGGGTACCCGGCAGCGCCCTGAACAGCGCGCAGTCATGCGCCGGTCACTGCCGGCGCTATGCTGTACCCATGTCCGGATTCCTCCGCCGCCTTATTTCGCCGGCTGCCCCCACCCTGCAGCGCGACACGGTTCGACTGCGGCTGGAAGATGCCGAGATCGACGTGCTGCGCGTGCGCGATCCGCGCGCGCGCCGGATCAAGCTCAGCGTCGATGAGCGGGGCGTGCGCCTGACGCTGCCGCCGCGGGCCAGCCTGGTGATGGGCGAGCGTTTTCTCGAACTACACCGTGACTGGTTGTCCACGCAGCTGCGCAGCTACCAGGCGCAGAACCTGCCGCCGCCGCTGGTGATCGGCGAGCCCGGCGTGCTGCCGTTGCGCGGTGCGTTGCTGCCGTTGCGGTGGGAAAGCGGTCGCTTCGCGCACATGCGCGTGGATGGCGAGGGCGCCTGCCTGCACTGGCCGGCGCGCGGTACCGACGCCACGCTGCGCCGCACCCTGCGCGAATTCTACGAAGCACAGACCCGTGCCGATGTGGGTCAGTGGCTGCCACGCTACCTGCCCGCGCTGCCGCGCGCACCGGCACGGCTGCGCTTGAAGGTGATGTCCTCGCAATGGGGCTCGCTGGCGCCTGACGGCAGCATGGCCCTGGACCTGGCGCTGGTACTGGGCCGGTCATCGGCCTTCGAATACGTGCTGGTGCACGAGCTCTGCCACCTGATCCAGGCCAACCATTCGCCGGCCTTCTGGGCCGAGGTGGAACAGCGTTTCCCGGCGTGGCGGCAGGAGCGCGATTATTTCCAGGCCGAAGGACGGCGGTTGAAGGCCATGCTGCGGCAGCTGCTGACCCCCACCCCGTAGAGCCGACCGTTGGTCGGCTGCGCATGACATCCAACCCCGCGATCCTGGCGTACCGACCAACGGTCGGTACCTACCGGTGTGTGGCGCATCGGCCGACCGTCGGTTCACCGGTGTTTGGCGTACCGACCAACGGTCGGTACCTACCGGTGTGTGGCGTATCGACCGACCATCGGTTCACCGGTGTTTGGCGTACCGACCAACGGTCGGTACCTACCGGGGGGCGCGGGCGGTGGCGGCCTGGGCCCAGCGGGCGGCCACGCGGGGGGCGGTGATGCACACGGCCTGGTCGGTGACGGTGGTGACGGCGCGTTCCAGCAGCTGGATGTCGGCCTCGTGCTGGCGCGCCACGTGCGGGTCTTCGAAGAAGATCGCGCGCTGGCAGTGGCCTTCCAGCACGCGGTCGGCGATCTGCGCGTCGCCGCCCATCGGGCCGCTCTGGTAGCGCTGCACCCATGGCCGGTCCTGCGGCCAGCCGCGGCTCCAGGCCAGCTCGTTGAGGCGCTGGCCGGTGGTGCCGGTGCCCACGCGGTGGGCGAAGCGTGAGAGCAGGTCGAAGTGCTCGTCGGCAAAGGCCAGGATGGCCGGCTTCATGGCGTCGTGCGCAATCAGGGCCAGGGTCTGCCGTTCGAACGCATGCAGGTCGTCGGCGCCCGGATCGGGGGCCAGCCCGGCGTGCACGCGCTCCACTTCCACCCAGTCGCGCGCGGTGGCCACGGTGGAAATGAACGGCTTGCCGTGGATCACGCACTGGCGCTTGAGCGCGGTGGCCTCGGGGAAGATCGACGAGGGGTCCACCGGGTCCATCAGGTAGATCGCGCCGTCCAGGGTGCGCTCGGGCGAGCCCATGCCGACCACTTCGGCCACCAGCTTCATCAGGCCGCCCTCGCGCCCGTTGGGATAGCGCTGCAGCGGGGTGAAATCGGGCAGGAAGCCCAGCCGCTGGATCGCATCGAAGGTGCGCCCGACCGCATGCAGCTCCACGCCCAGCTCGCGCAGGCCACCGTCGCAGGCGCGCAGCCAGCGGAACAGGGCGGCGTGCTTGTCGTGGTGGTGCAGGCGGTTGGCGGCCAGGCCGATACGCATGGGGATCATCCGGTAGGGAGGTGGGGCAATCGGCATTCTATGTCGCTTCCCGTGCTGCGGAACTGCGAACCCGGGCACGCGTCTTCACGCATTTTCGTATTAGTTGCATAGCCCGGCAGCGGGCCATAACCGACAGTGGAGGTCGTCAGTCAATCAGGAAAACCCGCCATGGCTCTCTCCCCGGTTCCCAAGGACATGTCGGTCCAGTCCCTAGCTGCCGACCGCAGTGCCCGCATCCGCGCGCTGGGCCGGCTGCTGCGGCATGCCGCCAGCGGCGATGCCGACGTGCTGCTGGCAGGGCTGGCACGCATGCTCGACGCGCACATCGACAACGACCATGCCGATGACGCCAGCAATGGACGTATCCGCGACCAGCTGGATGAAATTGAACTGCTGCTGGCGCTGGAGATCGAGCGGGCCGGGGTGCGCGCGGCCGCGCCGTTGTCGAAGGCGGCGTAAGGGCAGCCGGGCAGAGCCCGGCTCTACGGCGCCGCGCATTTCGTGGCCTGCCGGGCCACGTTCGGCAACCGCGCGCAGCGCGGCCGCTGCATCGGTCCTGCGTTACACCGCCAGCAGCTGCGCGATGCTGGCCGCCGCATCGCGGCCTTCGGCCACGGCAGTCACCACCAGGTCGGCACCGCGCACGGCATCGCCGCCGGCGAACAGGCGCGGGTGCGCGGTCTGGAACGGCAGGCGGTCCTTGCCACCGGCGATGATGCGGCCGTTGTGGCCGGCTTCCACGCCACGCTCGGTCAACCACACCGGGGTGCTGGGCGAGAAGCCGAAGGCGATGATCACCACGTCCGCTTCCAGCAGCGATTCGCTGCCTTCGATCGGCACCGCGTTGCGGCGGCCCTGCGCGTCGGGGTCGTCCAGGCGGGTTTCCACCACCATCACCCCGATCACCTCGTCGTCCGCGCCGGCTTCAATGGACAGCGGCTGGCGGTTGAACAGGAAGCGCACGCCTTCCTCGCGCGCATTGGCCACTTCGCGCGCGGAGCCGGGCATGTTGGCTTCGTCGCGGCGGTAGGCACAGGTCACCTTGGCCGCGCCCAGGCGCACCGCGCTGCGCACGCAGTCCATGCCGGTGTCGCCACCGCCCAGCACCACCACGCGCTTGCCCTCCAGGTCGGGCAGGGCGATCTGGTCTTCCCAGCCGGCAATCGGCCGGCCGTGCGCGTCGCTGCCGCCGACGATGCGGCTGTTCTGCACCAGGAACGGCAGCGCCGGGAGCACGCCCTTCAGGTCCTGGCCGAGCAGCCCGCCGTCGGTATAGCGGTAGGCGCCGGTACCGACGAACACCGCGTCGTACTCGGCCAGCAGCTGGTCCACGCTGACGTCGCGGCCGATCTCCACGCCCAGCCGGAACTGCACGCCCATGCCTTCGAGCACGTTGCGGCGGCGGCTGATCACCGCCTTGTCGAGCTTGAAGCTGGGGATGCCGAACTGCAGCAGCCCGCCGATCTGTTCGTAGCGGTCATACACCACCGCCTGGATGCCGGCATGCGCCAGCTTGTCGGCGCAGGCCAGCCCGGCCGGGCCGGCGCCGATCACCGCCACGCGCTTGCCGGTGGGCTCCACGGCGGTCATGTCCGGGCGCCAGCCGGTGGCCAGCGCGGTGTCCACGATGTACTTCTCGACGGCGCCGATGGTGACCGCGCCGAACTCTTCCAGCGTGCAGCTGCCTTCGCACAGGCGGTCCTGCGGGCACACCCGGCCGCACACTTCCGGCAGCGGGTTGGTGGAGTGGCAAAGCGTGGCCGCTTCGTGGATGCGGTTTTCCTGCACCAGCTGCAGCCACTGCGGGATGGCGTTGTGCACCGGGCACTTCCAGCTGCAGTACGGGTTGCCGCAGTCCAGGCAGCGGCCGGCCTGGAACTGGGCGTCTTCCTTGCCGAACTTGCCGTACAGCTCGCCCCAGTCGCCGGACGTGCGCAGTTCGACGGGAATGCGCTGCGGCATGGTCCGGGGCAGGTCGAGGAACTGGAAGGCTTGCTTGCGGCTCATGGGTGGGCCCTGCGTTGTTCGGTCGCCGGGCAGAGCCCGGCGCTACGGAATGTTCGGGTTGCCGGGCAGAGCCCGGCACTACGATTTTTGGGTTGCCGGCCAGCGGCCGGCACTACGTGGATGGGTCAGGCGGCGCGGCGCAGCGAGTCGGTGAGCGATTCGATGCTGGCGGCCTTGGGTTTGACCAGCCAGAACTTGCCTACGTAATCGCGGAACTCGTCGAGGATCTGCTGCGCCCAGATGCTGCCGGTCAGTTCGCGGTGGCGGCTGATCAGCGTATGCAGGTGCTGGCGATGGTTCTCGAAGCCTTCGGCGGAGATGCGGTGGATGTCGATGAGCTCGTGGTTGTAACGGTCCACGAAGTCACGGTCGATATCCAGCACGTAGGCCAGGCCGCCGGTGAAGCCGGCACCGAAGTTCAGGCCCACCTTGCCCAGCACCAGCACGATGCCGTCGGTCATGTATTCGCAGCAGTGGTCACCGGCGCCTTCGATCACCGCCAGCGCCCCGGAGTTGCGCACGCCGAAGCGCTCGCCGGCACGCCCGGCCGCGAACAACTCGCCGCCGGTGGCGCCGTACAGGCAGGTGTTGCCGATGATCGCGGTGTTGCGGGCTTCGAAGCGCGCCCCACGCGGCGGGCGCACCACCAGGCGGCCGCCGGCCATGCCCTTGCCGACGTAGTCGTTGGCTTCGCCTTCGACCTCCAGCTGCAGGCCACCCACGTTGAACGCCCCGAAACTCTGCCCGGCGGTACCGCGGAACCGCAGGGTCAGCGGTGCGTCGCTCATGCCCTGGTTGCCGTGCACGCGGGCGATCGCACCAGACAGGCGGGTGCCGATCGAGCGGTCGGTGTTGTGGATCAGGAAGCGGTGTTCGCCGCCGAGCTTGCCGGCAATGGCCGGGGCCAGCAGGCCGTCCATCTGCGTGGCCAGGCTGTCCGGCGATTCGTACAGGCGCTGCGCGGCGCAGTGGCTGCCTTCGTACCGGGCCGGATTGAGCAGGCGCGACAGGTCGACCTTGACCCCGGGGCGCGGCGCTACTTCCAGCTGCTGCAGCAGGTCGGTGCGGCCAACGATCTCGTCCAGCGAGCGCACGCCCAGGTAGGACAGCCAGCCCCGCACTTCCTCGGCCAGCAGGCGGAAGAAGTTCTCCACGCGCTCGGGCAGGCCGGTGAAGTACTGCGCGCGCAGGCGCTCGTCCTGGGTGGCCACGCCGGTGGCGCAGTTGTTGAGGTGGCAGATGCGCAGGTACTTGCAGCCCAGCACGATCATCGGCGCGGTGCCGAAGCCGAAGCTGTCCGCGCCCAGCAGCGCGGCCTTGATCACGTCCAGGCCGGTCTTCAGGCCGCCATCGGTCTGCAGCAGGGTGCGCCCGCGCAGATCGTTGGCCACCAGCGCCTGGTGCGATTCGGCCACGCCCAGTTCCCACGGCACGCCCGCATAGCGGATCGAGCTGACCGGGCTGGCACCGGTGCCGCCGTCATGGCCGGACACGGTGATCAGGTCGGCGCCGGCCTTCACCACACCGGCGGCAATGGTGCCCACGCCGGCATGGCTGACCAGCTTCACCGACACCAGCGCGTCGGGGTTGACCTGCTTGAGGTCGTAGATCAGCTGGGCCAGGTCTTCGATGGAGTAGATGTCGTGGTGCGGCGGCGGCGAGATCAGGCCGATGCCCGGCTTGGCATAGCGCAGCCGGGCGATCAGTTCGTTGACCTTGTGGCCGGGCAGCTGGCCGCCTTCGCCGGGCTTGGCGCCCTGGGCGACCTTGATCTGCAGCACTTCGGCGTTGACCAGGTACTCGGCGGTGACGCCGAAGCGGCCCGAGGCCACCTGCTTGATCTTGCTGCGCTTCTCGGTGCCGTAGCGCACCGGGTCTTCGCCGCCTTCACCGGAGTTGCTGCGCCCACCGAGCCGGTTCATGGCGATAGCCAGCGCTTCGTGCGCTTCGGGCGACAACGCACCCAGGCTGATGGCGGCGGTGTCGAAGCGACGGAACAGGTCTTCGGCAGGGGCCACCTCGTCCAGCGGGGTGGGCGTGGGCGCTGCCTTGAGCTGCAGCAGGTCGCGCAGCGCCGACACCGGGCGGCCGTGCACGGCCTCGCAGTAGCGCTGCCAGTCCGCGGCATCACCACTGCGCGCGGCACGCTGCAGGGTCATGACCACGTCCGGGTTGTACATGTGGTATTCGCCGCCGTGCACGTACTTCAGCACGCCGCCCACGTCCGGGCGCAGCAGGTCGTTCCAGGCACGCACGGTGAGTTCGCGGGCTTCGTCGTCCAGGCGTGCAAAGCCCACGCCGGCCACGCGCGAGGCGGTGTCGGGGAAGCACAGGTCGACCACCTCGTCATCGAGGCCGACGATCTCGAACAGCTGCGCGCCGCGGTAACTGGCCACGGTGCAGATGCCCATCTTGGAGATGATCTTGGACAGGCCCTTGTAGATGCCCTTGCGGTAGCGGCGGCCGATCTGCGACTGCTCGCCGCCCTTGCTCAGCTGCAGGATGCCGCGCCGGCCCAGGTCGAACAGGGTCTGGTAGGCCAGGTACGGATACACCGCGGTGGCACCGAAGCCGAGCAGGCAGGCCATGTGGTGCGCGTCGCGCGCGGTGCCGGTTTCCAGGATCAGGTTGACGTCGCAGCGCAGCCCGGCGTTGGACAGGTGGTGGTGGACCGCGCTGGTGGCCAGCAACGCATGCACCATCGGCCGGTCGGCGACCGGGTAGCGGTCGCTCAGCAGCAGCATCACGATGCCCTCGCGGGCAGCCGCCTCGGCCTCGGCGCAGATGCGCTCGATGCCCGCCTTCAGACCTTCGTCCAGGCTGTAGGACAGGTCGATCAGGCGGTTCTTCTCGACGTACTGCTCCATCTTGATCAGCTGGCGCAGCTTGCGCTGACTGAGCACCGGCGAATTGAGGATGACGTGGTTCACCGTCTCCGCGCCGGCATGGAAGATGTTGGTCTCCTTGCCGAGCTGGGTGGTCAGCGACATGACGCAGTCTTCGCGCAGCGGGTCGATCGGCGGGTTGGTGACCTGCGCGAACGCCTGGCGGAAGTAGTCGTAAAGCGGACGACTGTGCTGGCTGAGCACGGCCATGGGCGTGTCATCGCCCATCGAGCCGGTGGCTTCCTGCTCGGTTTCGGCCAGCGGCCGCAGGATCTGCTCGACCTCTTCGGTGCTCAGCTGGAACAGCTTGTGGTAGCTGCGCAGGGTGCGCTCGTCGAACGGTTCCTCGACCAGCGAGGGATCGATCAGCTCGGTCTGCAGGTAGGTCACGCCCTGCTGCAGCCACTGCTTGTACGGCGCGCGGCCGCGGTTGATGCGGTCGATGGCATCCGAGTCGAGCAGGTCACCGCGCTTGAGGTCGATGGCCATCATCTCGCCCGGCCCCAGCTTGCCCTTGCGCACCACGCGCTCGGCCGGCACTTCCCACACGCCCGCTTCGGAGGCGACCAGGAAATGACGGTCGGAGGTGAGCATCCAGCGCGCCGGGCGCAGGCCGTTGCGGTCCAGCGTGCAGGCGGCATAGCGCCCGTCGCAGGCCACGATGCCGGCCGGGCCGTCCCACGGCTCGCTGTTGAGGCCGTAGAACTCGTAGAACGCGGCCAGGTCGGGGTCCTTGAACTCCAGCGACTGGGTCGCCGGCGGCACCAGGATGCGCAGTGCCTGGATCAGGTCCATGCCGGCGCTGACCATCAGCTCCAGCATGTTGTCCAGGCTCTGGGAATCCGAGCCATGCATGGAGATCACCGGGTCGAACTCGCCGATGTCGAAGCGCGGGGTCTTCCACACCTTGCTGCGCGCCTGCGCCCAGCGGCGGTTGCCCTCGATGGTGTTGATCTCGCCGTTGTGGGCGAGCATCCGGAACGGATGCGCCAGCGGCCAGCGCGGCAGCGTGTTGGTGGAGAAGCGCTGGTGGAACACGATGGCGCTGGAGGCCAGATCGTTGCGCTGCAGATCCACGTAGAAGCGGCTCAGCTTGTCCGGCAGCACCATGCCCTTGTAGCTGATCGCATTCGGGCTGAGCGTGGTGACGTAGTAATCGGCGTGCTCGCGCAGCTGCTGTTCGCTGCGGCGGCGGGCCAGGAACAGGGCCAGGGTGAAGGTGGCCTCGTCCTGCTCTGCACCGGCATCCACGAACACCTGTTCGATGCGCGGCAGGGTGTCGCGCGCCAGTTGCCCGCACACGCTGGAGTCGGTGGGTACCAGGCGCCAACCGACCGGTCGACAGCCGGCATCGCGCAGCTGCTGTTCCAGGGTGTCGCGGCAGGTCTGGGCGGCCGCTTCGTCGTGCGGCAGGAACACCACGCCGGCAGCGAAACGCGCCCCCAGGCTGAGCCCGGCTTCGGCGGCAAGCGCTTTGAGGAACACGTCGGGGCGGCGCAGCAGCAGGCCGCAGCCGTCGCCGGTGATGCCATCGGCGGCCACGCCACCGCGGTGGGTCATGCGCGAAAGTGCCGCAATGGCGGTGTCCACCAGCAGTCGGGACGGCTGGTCGTCGAGCTGGGCAACCATGCCGAAACCACAGGCATCGCGCTCATCTTGCGGGTCGTAAAGCCCTTGGCGGTTGCGGGGGGCCATCTCTGCCTCAATGTCGGGTGAGCGGCGACACTCGTCCCCGCTCAATCCGTTGAGCGCATCTGGAGGCACCGGATGACTCGACTAGATCACAGTTGCTGCAACGCCGCAATACACGGTTGCAGGCGCAACCAAACCCCTTCAAAAACCGCCTGGAACCAAGGTTCCAGGCGTCCCTGTTCAGCCGCAGCGCAGGCCGCTGATGGCGCCCTTTTCGTCCACTTCGATGTTCAGTCGTTCACCGACGAACTCCATGGTGGTCATGTCGTTGGGCTTGAGCACCCGCAGCTGCTTGGCGCTGGCATCCTGCTGGGCCTGGCTGCCGATTTTGTCGGTATAGGCCTGGCCGACCAGGCTCTGCACCTGGGTGGCATCACAGGTGCCGACCGGCGGCGCTTCCAGCGCCTTGCCTGTTTCATCGGTCGGGGCCGCGGCGGCTTCGGCCGCCTTCTGGGCATGGGTGCCCACGGCTTCCTGCTCGTCCATGGGCGGCGCCTGGCAGGCGGCCAGTACGAGCAGGGCGGGAATGACGGCCACAAGGCCAATGGAACGCCGCAGGCGGCGGAACGACAAGGACGGCATCGAGACTCCAGACATCGAACCAGGGAAACCTTGGAGGATATCGCCAAGCGGGGCGTGAGGTGTTCGTGTTGTGTTATTGACGCGCCCTCGCACCGGTACCGGGTATCACTGCAGGCCCTTACCGCCGCCGCCTCCGATGAGCCCCAGTCGTCGCGTTACCCCCGAAGTCGCCGCCGCCCGCGAGGCCGGCCTGCGCTATGTCAGCGATGAAATGCCGGGCCTGCAGCGGCGCCGTGCCGGCAAGGGCTTCAGCTACCGCGACGCCGATGGCGCGGCGGTGCGCGATGCCGCTACCCTGGACCGGATCCGCGCGCTGGCGATTCCGCCGGCCTACACCGACGTGTGGATCTGCGCGCTGCCCAATGGCCACCTGCAGGCCACCGGGCGGGACGCGCGCGGGCGCAAGCAGTACCGCTACCACGCCGACTGGGCGCGGGTGCGCGGCGACGGCAAGTTCGACCGCATCATCGCCTTCGGCACTGCACTGCCGGTGCTGCGCCGCCGCCTGCGGCGCGACCTGAAGCTGCCCGGCTTCCCGCGCGACAAGGTGCTGGCCATCGTGGTGGCGCTGCTGGCGCAGACGCTGGTGCGCGTGGGCAATGAGGTTTACGCGCGCGACAACCGGTCCTACGGGCTGACCACGCTGCGCAACCGGCACCTGGCGCTGGTCAAGGGCGGGCGCGCGCAGATGCGCTTCCGCGGCAAGTCCGGGCAGGCGCATGAGGTGGACGTGGATGACCGCCGCCTGGTGACGTTGATCCGCGGCTGCCAGCAGCTGCCCGGGCAGGCGCTGTTCCAGTACCGCGATGATGCGGGGGCGGTGCAGCCGGTGGATTCGGGCATGGTCAACGACTACCTGCACGACGCGATGGGCGAGGATTTCAGTGCCAAGGACTTCCGCACCTGGGGCGGGACGCTGGAAGCCATCCGCCAGTTGGCCGTCACCGAGCTGCCCGAACCGTCCAGCGAACGTGCGCTTGCGGGGTTGCAGAAGCAGGTGGTGTGCGAGGTGGCGACCCTGCTGGGCAATACGCCGTCGGTGTGCAGAAAGTCCTACATCGATCCGTGCGTGTTCGACGGCTGGCGCGCCGGCTCGCTGAAGGCGCTGGCAGGCCTGCGCGGCGAGCGGCAGTGGGAGCAGGCCACATTGAAGGTGCTCAAGGCCGCACGGCGCACGGTCAAGCGCGCGCGGGCGGCCTGAGCGGGTCGATCAGCCGCAGTAGAGCGCGGTGATGTTGTTGGTGCGGCCGGTTTCGATGGTCAAACGCTCGCCGCCGGTTTCCGCGCCCGGAGTGGGGTTGGCCGCACCACTGGCGGTGGGGCCGCTCTCGGCGCGCTGCCCGCGCACCACGTTCACCTGCAGGCTGTCGCTGTCCACGCGGGCACGCTCGATGGTGGCCGCCGATGCGGCCAGGCCCACCGCACCGCGCACTTTGTCCACATGGCACTGGCCGGAGATCACGCCGTCGATGGGTTGCACCTGCGCCACCGGGGTGCTGCTGCAGGCAGAAAGGGTGGCCAGGGCGGCCGCGGCGAAAAGGGTGCGGTACATGGGGTGACTCCAGCAGGTTTTCCGGCCTGCAGCGTGCCCCGGCACGCGTATGCGGCGGATGAAGCCTGCACGGATTGCCCACATCGCACTCACTTTGCGTGGCCGCGCGGTTGGCCACACTGCCTGTGCACTTGAACGCTTTCGCAAAGGAGCCGCAGATGGCCACCCGCAAGACTCGCACGCCCACCTCGCCCGCCGCCGCCGACAAGGCCGCCAAACCCCAGGCTGAGCGCACGCCCGTGGTGAAGACCGCCACCCGCAAGGCGGCAGCGAAGGATCCGCGCGCCGCCCGCGTGGCCGCGCGCCAGCGTCGCCTGCAGGATCAGGAGAAGGCCAAGGATGCACGCGTGGCCAAGCAGGCCGCCAAGAAGCAGGTGGCGAAGAAGGCGACCAAGAAGGCCACCCAGGCCGGCGCGCGCAAGCAGCCGGAGACGATGCCGGCGCAGCAGATCGCCAAGCCGGGCAATGAGCACGAACTGGCGCTGGCGCCGCGCTTCCTTGCCCCTGACTACAAGGGCAGCGGCAAGCTCGCCGGCAAGCGCGCGATCATCACCGGCGCCGATTCGGGCATCGGCCGCGCGGTGGCCGTGCTGTTTGCCCGCGAAGGCGCCGACGTGGCGGTGCTGCACCTGGACGAAGCGGCCGACGCCAAGGTCACGCGCCAGCATGTGGAAGCCGAGGGCGGTCGCTGCCTGGTGATCGCCGGCGATGTGCGCGATCCCGCGTTCTGCAACAAGGCGGTCAAGCAGGTGGCCAAGGCCTTCGGCGGGATCGACATCCTGGTCAACAATGCCGCCTTCCAGCTGCATTGCGAGCGCCTGGAAGACCTCGAGGACGCGCACCTGCAGGAGACCCTGCAGACCAACATTGGCGGCTACATCCAGATGGCCCGCGCGGTGCTGCCGCACCTGCAGGAAGGCGACTGCATCATCAACACCGGGTCGGAGACGGGGTTGTTCGGCAGCAAGGCCCTGATCGACTACTCGGCCACCAAGGGCGCCATCCATGCCTTTACCAAGGCGCTGGCCAGCCAACTGCTGCCGCGCGGGATCCGGGTCAACGCGGTGGCGCCGGGCCCGGTCTGGACACCGCTCAACCCGGCCGACAAACAGTCCGCCGACGTGGCCGAGTTCGGCAACGACAGCGACATGGGCCGCCCGGCGCAGCCGGAGGAGTTGTCCCCGGCGTATGTGTTCCTTGCCTCGCCGGTGACCGCCAGCTATATCAGCGGGGTGATCCTGCCGGTGATGGGCGGGCCGCGCGGCTGAGCGCGGCGCGGTAGCACCGCAGGCTGACGCGCGCGATCTACGCCGCGTCAGCCGCCGGTGGGTGGAGTGGGACGGACATGGACAAGGAGCGCAACGATGGGGGTCGCCGCAATCGGGTTAGGACTGCTGCTGGCGGGCGTGGCTGCCGCGCCGCTGACGTCGATAACCACCGAGGACGGTGTGACGGCCACGCACTACGTCTCCCGCCACCAGCTGCACTGCGGTGACAGTCGCTTCGACATCACCGTGGAGGCGGGGCAGGCCGCGCCGGTGACTGCGTTCACGGTAAACGACGTGGCGCTGCCGCCGGAACAGGTACAGCAGATCAATGCTCAAATCGGTGCGCGCTCGGGCTTTCTGGGCCTGCGCAGTTCCTGCACGCGGCAGCGCCAGGCGCTGACCCTCCAGTTCACCTCACCGACGCGGACCTACGGGGTTGCCGTGCGCTTCGTCGATGGCCGCCTGGCATCGGTGGCGGGCGCAGCGCCGTAGAACGCGGCGATCGGGGCGATGAAGTCCTGCGGGTTGGCACCAACCAGGTTGGTCAACACGACTACCGCCAGGCGGCGTTCGGGATAGACGATGAACGCCGCGCGTGCGCCGCCCATGCCACCGACCTGCAGGTCGGGTGTGGTGCCCATGATCGGCCAGCCGGCTGACCAGGCGCCGGGCTCACCATTGTTCAGGCGTTCGGGCGTCCACATGCGGCGCACGCCCGTGGTCTTGAGCAGCTGCCCCTGCGACAGCGCGATGATCCAGCGGCCCACCTCGTCGGCGGTGGTGAGCATGCCCGCACCGGCCCACAGTCCCGGCGACAGGTCGTAGAACCAGTGCGACAGCCGTTGCGGTGCATCGGCGGCGTCGGTCCTGCGGGGAAACCAGCTGTAGATGGTGGCCGCGTCGGCGACCAAGTCGTAACTGTCGCCGAAGGTGGTGCGTGGCATGCCCACCACGTCGAACTGATGCCGGGCCATGTACTGCGGATACGGCATGCCGGCCTGCCTGGCGATGATCCGCGCCAGCAGCACGTAGTTGGTCTGGTTGTACCGGAAACGCTCCCCTGGCGCTGCTTCCACCGGCAGGGCGGTCACCTGCGTCCACGCCTGCTCTTCGGTGCTGCCGCCCAGCAGGCCCTGCGCATCGAGGATGTCCGGCAGGCCGGAGGTATGGGCGAGCAGCTGGCGCACCTGCACCTTGCCCCACGCCGGCGGCAGATCATCGAGGTAGCGCGACACCGGTGCCTGCAGATCCACGCGCCCGGCCTGGGCCAGCTGCGCCATCGCGACCCCGGTAAAGGACTTGGTGGCCGAGTTGAGCGGGAAACGCGTGTCGCGCGTGGCGGCCACGCCGTTCTCGACATTGGCCAGTCCATAGGCCTCGGACAACACCAGCTGGCCGTCCTTGACGACTGCGATCTGCAGGCCCGGAATGCGCCGGGCCTGCATCGTGTCCTGCACGAACCGGCGCGCCTGCGCGTTGGCGGGATCCCAAGCGGTGGAAGGAGCGGCGAAACACGCCAAGGGCACTGCGAGCGCGGCCAACAGGACGGGGGTGCGGAGGGCACTGAAACGCATGCAGCTTTCCTTGGGCGGGTGCACCGGTCGCCGCGCGCCGGTGGAGCGGCGGACAGTCCGGGCTCGCAGGCTTGGATGCGGCCCCGGGCGAAAAGGTTTAACCGGCGCGCAGGCGACCGTTCGTCGGCGCGCGCCGTCCGGCACTTGACGACAGTTGTAGTCACTGGCACGGTGACGACACGTGTAGTCATCGGAGAGTGTCATGCGCGGCAAAACCATCGGGGACCAGGAACTGGCCCTGTTGCAGTACGTAGCAGAGCAGGGCGGCGCCACCGTCGGTGAAGTGGCGGCGGGGTTTGGCGAAGAGCGCGGGCTGGCCCGCTCGACCGTGCTGACCATGATGGAACGCCTGCGCGGCAAGGCCTACCTGCAGCGCAAGCAGGTGCAGGGCGTGTACCGCTATGCGGCCACCAGCGGCCAGGACAGCGTGGTGCAGGGCGCGGTGGCCAGCTTCGTGGAAAAGACCCTGCAGGGCTCGGTATCGCCGTTCGTGGCCTTCATGTCGCACAAGGCCGAGGTCAGCGACCAGGAACTGGCCGAGCTGGAAGCGCTGGTCGCGCAGTTGCAGTCACGCAAGCGGGAGGGCTGAGCCATGGAGACGCTGATGATGGAACTGCTGGTGCGGCTGGGCTGGACCAGCGTGCAGAGCGCGGTGCTGGTGGGCCTGGTGTGGGGCGTGTGCCGACTGCTGCCGGGCCTGCCGCCGTCCACGCGGGTGCGTTTGTGGTGGCTGGTGGCCCTGCAGGCGGTACTGGGCCTGGTCTGGAGCAGTCCGCTGGAGCTGGCGGTGTTGCCCGCACCCGCGGCGCAGACCACGCAGGTGATCGCGCTGCCTGCCATGGACACCGCCGTTGCGGTGGCACCTGCGGCCGCCGACACGGTTGCGATGGCGGCGCCGGCCTCGGTGCTGTGGTCGTGGCCTGCCGTGCTGCTGGCGATGTGGGCGGCGGGTGTGCTGGTGATGCTGCTGCACAGCCTGCGTGGCTATCGCCACAGCCGCGCGCTGGTACGCGATGCAGTGGAGTGCACCGATGCCTCGCTGCAGGACGCATTGCAGCTGGCGGCCGAAGCACACGGCCTGCGCCGCGCGCCCGCCTTGAAGATCTCCGCGCAGATCCGCTCGCCGCAGCTGATCGGACCGTGGGCCCCGGTGCTGCTGCTGCCGGCGCGCGAACTGCCGGCGATGGCGGCCGATGACCTGGACATGGCGCTGACCCACGAGCTGGTGCACCTGCAGCGCCGCGACCTGTGGTGGGGCTTGCTGCCTGCGTTGGCGCAGCACCTGTTCTTCTTCCATCCGCTGGTGCATCTGGCCGCCCGCGAATATGCGCTGGCCCGCGAAGAAGCCTGCGATGGTGCGGTGGTGGCCGGGCATGGTCACTGCCGGCACGACTACGGCCGGCTGCTGGTGCAGCTGGGTGTGGCCCCGCGCCCGGCGGTGGGTGTGGCCAGTGCGTCGCCGAACTTCCGCAGCCTCAAGCGTCGCCTGCTTAGCCTGCAGCAGACCCGCCGGTTCCCGCGCATGGCGGCCGTGGCGATCACCGCGGTGTTCGTGCTGGTCGGTGTGGCGCCGCTGCGGCTGGTGGCGGCGGTTGCGCCACCGCCGCCGCCGCCGGCTGCACCACGCGCCCCGGCCACGCAGCCGCCGCCTGCGCCCTCTGCGCCTGTCCCTGCGCCGGCCCCGGAACCGATGACGGCCCCTGCGGCGCCGGCACCGCCGATGGCACCGCAGGCCCCGCGCGCGCCGGCCTCACCGCAGGCGCTGGACGATGGCATGCCGCTGGTCACCCACGGCCAGCTCACGCTGTCCCGGCAACCGACGCAGGCCTTCGTGCTGATGGGGGACGGCGACAACTTCGTGAATGCCTCGCTGGCCGACCTCAAGCAGGCGCGGCGCGATGCCCGCGACGGCGAACCGGTGCTGTGGGTTCGGCGCGGGCAGGCCCGCTACCTGATCCGCGATCCGGCCGTGCTGCGCCAGCTGGGACGCAGCCAGAGCGAAGTGGCCGCGCTGGGGGACGCCCAGGCGGACCTGGGCGATCGCCAATCGGAGATCGGCGAGCAGATGGCCAAGGTGAGCATGCAGGTCACCGCCGACGTCATGGCGCATCTGGATGTTGATGCAGTGACCCACGCGGCCGCGCAGCACGCCACCCTGGATGCGGCCGCCGAGGCCAACCAGGCGGCACGTCAGGCGCGCAAGGCCTCCGCCAAGGCCGTGGATGCGCAGCAGCTCGCCCGGGTGGCCCGCGAACAGGCCGAACTTGGCCGCGAGCAGGCGCGCCTGGCGCAGCAGCAGAGCCTGGCCTCGGCCCGCGCCGCACGTGACGTGCGCGCGGCGATCGACCAGGCATTGTCCAGCGGCAAGGCCGAGCGCCTGCGCGACTGACTGGACGGGAACGGCGGCCTGCGCAGCGACGCAGGCCGCCACCTTCATCGGCGCACGCGATCAACCGCAGTTGGCGCGGACGATCTTGTTCTGTTCGTCCACTTCGATGCTGACGCGGTCTTCGCGGTAATCCATGGTCATGGCCATGCCCGGCTTGAGCACGCGCGCATGGCGGGCGCCGCTGTCCTTGACCGCCTTGGCAACCACCGCCTCGCTGGCGGTCTGGCCCACCAGGCCATTCAACTTCTCCGCATCGCAGCGGGCGGCACTGTCGGCACCGGCGGCCATGGGTTCGGACGTGGGGGCGTTGGTTTTCGGCGGCTGGCTGCAGGCGGCCAGCGGCAACGCACAACCTAGGGTCAACAACAGGGCAAGGCGCATGCGGTACTCCTCCCGGGGTCAGTAGGGAGCAGTGTGGTGGGCGCGTGCTTCACACCGCGTCAAAAGCCCACCGCCGCGTTCATTCACCCTGCAGTGCCAGCGTTTCCCGCGCGCGCTGTTCCTCGGCCACCAGCCGCAGCATCAACAGCGACAGCGTCACCACGTCCTGGTGGTTGTGCTCGGCCACGCGGCGCAGGTTCACCGCGCTGCCGCCGCGCAGGTAGTTCAGCCATGCCGCCGGGGCTTCCGAACCGGGCAGGTCGTCTTCGCGGACGATCTGCAGCAGCTGCCGTTCGATGGTGGCCAGCCGGCAGTTCTCCCAGGTGCCGCGGTAGCGGCGGCGGGTCGGGAACAGCAGGTCCACGTGGTCCAGCGGGGTGATCGGGCAGCGCTGGCGGGCCAGCCGGTAGCGGGTCTTGAGCAGGGGCGCGTCGTAGCAGCGGCCGTTGTAGCTGGAGAACACGGTGGTGGGCTGCAGCCAACCGGCGAACTCGCGCAGCATCGCGGTTTCGGCAGCCATGGTGGTCATCAGCAGCTGGCGGATGCGCAGACCCTCGCCCTGTTCGGGATGGGCATGCCAGTCGGCCGCGCCGATCATGAAGGCGCGGGTGCCGGTACCGCCGGCCAGGCCGGTGGTTTCGGTATCGAAGAACATCAGGTCCTGCGGCTGCACCTGGTCACCCTCGCGTTTGGCGAAGGCCAGCGACAGCGGCTGGGTGGGAATGGGCTGGGGCAGGAACGATTCGATCAGGAACAGCCCGGGCGCGATCTCCTCGCCGGGCACATGGCGGTCCTGCGCGTTGGCACGTGGCGCGGGCGCGGCGGCGCCGCGACCACGCAGGCCCAGCAGCCGGTGCAGGCTGCCCACGTCGGGCGTGCGCAGCGCCGGCGTGGGCGCTGCCGGCGTGCTGCTGGCCGCACCGGTGGGCTTGTGGCGGATCTCCTGTTCGACCCAGGCAAACACCGAGGCCGGCGCAGGCGTACGTGCGCGCGCATCGTTGGCGGCCGCGGGGAGCGCGGCGGCGTGCGCGGGCCGAGGGTCGGCACCGGCCGTTTCGCTGGGGGCAGCCATGCCGGTGTCAGCGGCGCGCGGCGCACCCTCGGTCGCCTTCATCCGCTCCCCCGCAGGCGCGGGCGTGGCCTCACCGGCCTGCCGGCGCAGCAGGCGCAGCTTGTCCAGGCTCAGGCTCACTGCGGCACCACCTCGGCATGCACGCGGTCCTGCGCGTCGGCGCCGGGCAGCGCCTGGGCATCGAACAGGTCCAGCACCTTCAGCGCCAGCGCCCGGGGCGTGGTGGCATCGTCTTCCTGCCCGGCCAGCACCGGACCTACGCAGGCCGGGCAGCCGGCCTTGCAGTCGCAGCGCTGCACCAGCTCGCGCGCGCGCTGCAGCAGTTCGTCCTGGCGCAGCCACAACGGCTCGCTCAGGCCTACGCCACCAGGGAAGTTGTCGTACAGGTACACGGTGGGCACGAACTGCTGCTGCAGTTCGATCGCGCTGGCATCGAACTCGGCGCCACGCAGCTGACCACGGCCGCTTTGGTCGGCCACCGCGAACCACGCGCCGTCGCCGTTGCCCACCGCCTTCTGCAGGTCGCGCGCGTCGGCCATCACCGCCACGGTGGCCACGATGTGCAGCGCATATGCCGCGCCCAGGAAACCATCCAGCGCTTCCTGCTTGCTCTCGAACGCAGTCAGCAGCAACGCCTGCGGCAGCTGCCACCACACCGCGGTGGTGTGCAGTTCCTGGTCGGGCAGGTTGACCGGGCCGTAGCCGATGTTCTCGTGGGTGTAATAGCGGATCTTCTTGTAGCCGGCCACGCGGCGCACCACGTGTACTTCGCCATGGTGCGCATCGCCCTGCCCGGCAATGCAGCCGTCGAAGCGGTCCAGCACCTTGAGCTTGGTGAAGTCGATGCTGTCGGTGTAGTAGTCCACGTGGGTGCGGGTGACGTAGGCCTTGCGGCCGTCCCAATCCAGCCGCTCCACCTGGTACGGCGTGGACTGCACCATGTGGATGGCGCCCTCATACAGGGTGAGCGCGGCCGCCGAGTAATCCACCTCGGCGATGATCTGCTGCTTGCCGTCGCTGCGGTCGACCACCACGAAGTTGCCGTCGGCCACCGAGCGCAGGCTCACCGCGTTGGCCGGGTAGCTGTCGGCGATCCACTCCCAACGGTCGCCTTCGCGGTGGATCACCTCGGTTTCGGCCAGCGCTTCCAGGAACACCAGCGGGTCGATCGGTCCGAACGGGTCGCCGGCCAGGAACGGCAGTTCGAAGGCGGCGCAGCGGATATGGTCGAACAGGATCAGCGGCTGGTCCGGGGCGATGCGCGCGTGCTCGGGCGAGGCGTCGGCGAAGAAGTCCGGGTGGCGCACCACGTACTGGTCCAGCGGCTGCGAACTGGCCACCATCACCCCCAGCGCGGGCTGCTGGCGGCGCCCGGCACGGCCGAAGCGCTGCCAGGTGGCCGCCACGCTGCCGGGGTAGCCGTTGAGCACCACCACGTCCAGGCTGCCGATATCCACGCCCAGCTCCAGCGCCGAGGTGCTGACGATGCCGTCGATCAGCCCGGCCCGCATGGCACGCTCGGTCTCGCGGCGCTCGGTGGGCAGGTAGCCGCCGCGGTAGGCGCGGATGCGCGCGGGCTTGCGCGGGTCGTGGTCGAAAATGTCCTTGAGGTACTTGGTGAGTACTTCAACCATCAACCGGCTTTGCGCGAAGATCAGCGTCTTCAGCCCGGACTTGATCGCGATGCGGGCGATGCGGTTGCTCTGCGAACGCGCCGAGGCGCGCAGGCCGAGGTCGGCGTTGACCACCGGCGGGTTCCACAGCAGCACATGCTTCGGCCCGCTGGGCGCGCCGGATTCGGTGATGGCGGTGACCGGGGCTTCGATCAGGGCCTGCGCATGCGCCTGCGGGTTGCCGATGGTGGCCGAGCACAGGATGAACTGCGGCTCCACCCCGTAGAACGCGCAGATGCGCTTGAGCCGGCGCAGCACGTTGGTGACATGGCTGCCGAACACGCCGCGGTAGGTGTGCACTTCATCAATGACCACATAGCGAAGGTTCTCGAAGAACTGCGCCCACTTGGTGTGATGCGGCAGGATCGCCTGATGCAGCATGTCCGGGTTGGAAACCACGATGTCGCCATGCAGGCGGATCGCCTGGCGCGCATCGCCGGGCGTATCGCCGTCGAAGGTGAAGGCCTTCACCCCCAGGTCGCCAGCGCGGTTGAGCTCCAGCAGCTCGGCCACCTGGTCCTGGGCCAGCGCCTTGGTCGGGAACAGGTACAGCGCCTTGGCCTTGCCCTGCATGGCCGCACTCACCACCGGCAGGGTGTAGCACAGCGACTTGCCGCTGGCGGTGGGGGTGACGATGGCCACGTGCTCGCCGCGCTGGGTGGCGTCCCAGGCCTCGGCCTGGTGGCTGTACAGCTGCTCGATGCCGCGCGCCTTCAGGGCGGCGGTGAGCGCGGCCGGCACGTCGGCCGGGATCGGCGCATAGCGCCCTTCACGGCCGGGGATGGTGAAGCTGCCGGTGATGCGGTCGGCGTAGCGCTGCTGCAGGCGCGCGGTGAGCAGCGCGCCGTTGCGCGAGGGCAGCCCGTCGGTGGTGGACAGGCGGCGCTCGGCGTCTTCGGTGCGCTTGGCGAGTTCGTAGGCCATGGGAACAACGGTCAGCAAAGGACGCCATGGAACCACAGCGGCGTCTCAATGTTTGAGACACACCGGAAGCGCGGGTGAATAATTCAGTGCCGTGGCCGTCCAACGAAATCTGAAGGCGGCATCCGTATCCTTGGCGCCGTACGCAACGGACCAGGATGGGCAGCTGTGGCACGTGTGGGATATCAAGCAGCCGTATTGGCCGGCATGATGCTGGCCGCCCGGGCACAGGCCCAGCAGCCCCCGGTACCCGAGCCGGCCCCGGAACCGCCCGTGGCGCCGTCTGCGGCCGCGGGCGACGTCACCACGCTGGGCGAAGTACGCGCCATCAAGCCCGATGAAGACGTGCCGCTGGATCTGTACCGGTTCAAGAGCCCGGTGCAGGCCGAAAACAACCGCTTCAGTCGCTCCTGGCGCGAACCGCCCAGTCCGGAGCAGGTGGGCATCAGCGGCGGCTACGTGATGATGGGGATTGTGTACGGCATCGTCAAAACCGCGCAGGGCATCCACAAGATCACCGGCGCACCGGACCAGATCCAGTCGGCCATCGCCCGCCCGCCGCCGCAGCTGACCGAACAGCAGCAACTGCGCGCGTTGCAGTTCTGCGATCCGCAGCAGGGCTGCGTGGCACCGCCGCAGAAGTGACCGGCTATCCTGTCGCCCCGCCACGCCCGCTTACCGCCATGTCCCTGCGCTCTGTGTTCCTGCTTGCCGCCCTGCTTCCCGTCACGGCCATGGCCAGCGGCAGCGCCGACGACGGCAGCTGCCGCAACGGCGCCTTTCCCTCGGAACAAAGCGGCTTCGCGCTGGCCAAGGTGGTGGGTGTATCGCGGCTGTACCTGTTGAGCGACACGGAGGGCTGCCCGGCGCGCGGCGAACCGGCGTGTCGCCAGCGCAGCTACGTGGTGCCCGGCGATACGCTGATCACCGGGCGCGACAAGGATGGGTACCGCTGTGCGTTCTTCCCCAACAAGGGGGGCGGCAGTGCGGGCTGGGTAGCCAGCACGCGGCTGCAGCCGCAGCCGCTGCCACCGCCGACGCTGCAGGCATGGGCCGGCGATTGGCGCGATGGCGATGACCAGCTGGTCATGGGCGTGCGGGGTGGCCAGTTGCACGTGGAGGGCGATGCCTACTGGCCGTCGGCCAATCCCACCCCGGAGGTGCGCCCGTACGGGCCGAACATGGGCCAGGTGGAGGCGCTGGCCGCGCCGACGGGGAGCACGGTGACGTTCCAGGACGCCACCTGCACACTGCGCGCCCACCTGCTGGGCGACTCCCTGATCGTGGCCGACAACAGCGAATGCGGTGGCATGAACGTGCGGTTCAACGGTGTGTACCGGCGTACCCGCCCGCAGCGGTAACGCCGGACAGGGCCCGGCGCGAGGGTGGCCGGCCGGGCCAGTGCACGAAAACCATGTGTGTCAGCTTGCCAGCCCGGGTACCGGGCGGGTCTGCATGTCCGCGTCCAGCGCGCGGCGGCGCGCCCGGGCCCGGGCTACCCCGCGGCACAGCAGCACGGCTTGGCCCAGTGCCAGCGCACTGGCCAGCAACAGGGCCAGCGTGCTGGCAGCGGCGGCCACGATACGGCGCTGGTCGGCATCGGTATTCACCTCCAGGCGCAGCCCGGCGGCATCTTCGTGGCGGCCCACCACCAGGCCGTCCACCGTGAACGGCACCGGCGTGGCCAAGGTGGTCATCGCCTGCTCCCAGCGATCCAGCACCGATTCGGCACGCACGTCGGCCGCATCGTGCCGTATCGCGTCGGCATCGCCCCGCAGGTCATGCGGGGTGGCCAGCACCACGCCGCCCTGCTGCAGCGACAGCAACTGCGGGGCAAGCGTCTGCAGCTGCCGCGCGATGGCGGTACCGGCATGGCCACGGGTAATGTCCTGCAGCGCGCTCAACTGGCTCGATGGCATCAGCATGCCGTCGTTGCCTTCCTCGACGGCACGGCGCAGTTCGCGGGCCAGCAGTGGCCAGCTGTCCAGGGCGCGTTCCCGGCCGTCCACGTCTGCCGTGGCGGCAAGCTCATCGACGATCCCGCGCTTCAGCGCGTCGCAGTCCTCCAGGCCGGCGGCGCACGCCTGTTCGACGACCTCCACCAGGTTGCCCATGCCGCTCACGATCTTGCCGCCGCTATGGCGCGCCGACAGTGCGGCCTGCGCGTAAGGATCGGCACCGGCCTGCTGCAACATCAGCAGGCGCAGCATGGCCGACATGTTGTCTTCGCGGACGCTGACATAGTCGCCGCGATACAGCGACAGCAGCGCGGCCGGCATCTGCAGCCCGGGCAGCGTCACCGGTGTGCCGCCCCAGCGCACGCGGCTGCAATCGGGCAGCACGATGGCCGCATCGATGTCCTGCAGGGGAGTGAGGGCGAGTTCGCACTGGCCGTCGCCGCGCAGCCTGACCCGGTCGCCACCGCGCGGCGGCCGCTGCGCCAGCGAAGCCGCGGTGGCATCGCTGCGGGTCTCTCCGCCACGCACGCCCTGCCACGCCAGCGCCATGTCGTCGATGACGCCATGGCTGTTGAGCAGCGCGGCCAACAGTGCCACCAGCCCCACGGTCAGCAGCACCACATGTTGGCCCCAGCGCACCGCCGGGAAGCGACGTGCTTCGTCCACCTGCGACCACGCGCTGCCCATCGCCAGCACCTCGCCGCTGGTCGCCAGGATCTCCATCTCCACCGGCTGCCCGAGTGGCAACCGCCCGGAGTGCTGCCAGTGCGCCGGCATCTGTACCTGCAACGCATCGCCCAGGAAGTAGTGATAGGTGCGCAGGGCTGCATTGGTCGGATTGGGCAGCTCCACCAGGCGCAACGGCCCGTGGACGCGGTTCACCGCCAGCGGCTTCGTCGGCGCGGCCGGGGCGGGGCGCCGCCACTGCCACCACACCGCTGCGCCGGCCATCGCCAGTGCCGCCAGCAGCAGCGGCACGCGTGCACCGCCGAGATCGGCATTGGCCACTACCAGCATCAGGACGAACGCAAGCACCCAGAGGCCGGCCATCTTCCACACCCGCGAGGTGGGCTGCCGCAGTGTCGCTTCCTCGGGCGTTTCCACGCGCCGTTCCCGTATCTCCACGGGCGTCTCTGCGATGTGTTGCACGGGCCTGCTGAGGGTGGCGTCGGCGTCCGCAGGGTCGTTCTGACCGGGCAGGGGCGGCGGCAGGTCGTCATCGCCGTGGGCGCTTGCCTGCTGCAGGGTGCGGGCACGGCCGTCCACCACGGTGAAGCCGTTGAGCCGCACCACAATGGCCTGTTTGGCGCTCAGCACCACCTCGGCATCGTTGTCGTCGTCGTGCAGGAACGCCAGCGCGTCGTAGGGAAACAACACCTCCACGTTGCCCAGCGTGTCGTGCAGGGTCTGTGCGCCGTTGACCTCGATGCCGTGGCGGCTGAAACGTCCACGCAGCGCCCGTACCTCCGGCGCCCAGCTCAGACCGCCGGCCACCCGCAGCGGCTCCAGCGCCAGTGCTTCGTCCGGCGTCAAGGTACGCAGCACGGGCGCCTGGCGCAGCTGCGCCAGCGCACCGTGATTGTCGCTGCGCCGCGACTTGTAGGACAGGTAGCTGAAAAGGGCCAGGCCGATCAGCACCAGCTTCAGGATGATCCAGAACGTCATCGCGTCGCTCCCGCATGGGTGCGGTTGGGCCCGGACGAATGGGGCAGGAAACGCGTGCGATCGGCGCACGACATCATGTCGTTCATGGCTCCCTCCATTGGAGCGGCATTTGGCGGGCGCTAGTCTGCCGCGCGCGGCCGGATAGGGCAAATGGCATGCCTGCGTTTATCGCGTGATGCCACTCGCGGTGCAGCGGCGACAGCACGCCCACCGCTACGAATACGCAGCGTTGTAAACGCGTCAGCGCGGCGGCGGTGGCGGTGGGCTGTACCCGGCATCGGGGGTGACGGTCACCGCCTGCAACGTCATCGGCTCGGCATCGGGCTGTTCAACTGACGCGATTGGTGCGATTGGCGGGGGCTGCGCAGCCGCTTCCAGCGCCTGGATGATGGCCTGTTGGCGTCGCTGGCCTTCAGCCACCTGCATCGCCATCATCTGCGCGGCGAATTCACGCTGGCGCTGCTTGGCCACGTGGTCGCGCAGCAGCAGCCCGCCCACCATCAGCAGTGGTACGGCAAGAAGCAGCACGGAGGCGGTCAGCTGCGTGCGGTGCGAGGGGGTGTTCGATGGCGTTGCCATGTATGCGTGACCTGTCCTTGGTGTGCAGTGCGCAGTAGTGTGCACGAGGTGGTCATGGCATGCAGGAACGGAGCGCACGTTGTGGCGGAGGGGGGCGGTGCGGGCAGCGTGCCGGATTACGGTGTGCCGCGCGGGCGCCGACGCTCCAACCACCACAGCAGGCCGGCCACCACGATGAAGCCAAGCAGCCACGGCCAGCGCGGGCCGGGTACGGGAACAACCGCAGCGGTCGATGCGGTGATGTCAGTGCCCAGCCGCAGCGCGGTGGCATCGCGTGTCTGCTGGCGGTGCATGGCCTGCGCGCGCGCCGGGTCGACCACGTAGAAGGCCTGGGTGCGTGTGCCCATCTGCACCTGGTACCAGCCTGCCTGCTGCGGCCAGTAGCCGGCACAGCGGTCGCCGGCGGTGCCCGGATCGATGTGCAGTGCCACCGTGGTGCCCTGCGGGCTGCGTACGGTGGTGCCGTCGGCCAGCGCGCACAGCGCGATGCGTTCGCCTGCCCATGCCGTGGCACTGCCCAGGCGCACCGGTGCAGGGGTCGCCAGCGGACGCGCCAGGGTTGCCACCACGCTGCTCCACAGCTCGGCATGACGATCGTCGCGGCCGGCCAGTACCAGGCGGTAGCTGTCGGTGAGGGGCAGCAGCGCGAGGCGACCACGGCCCACATCGCGCCAGCCACCCAGCGCAGCACCGCTGGCATCGTGCAGCAGCGGCGTGGCATCCAGGGCGCGCAGGTTGAACTGCTCCAGCGCGGGCAACGGGGCGTTGTGCGAGGTGCTGTCCGCTTCGTCGATGGCGGCGGTGGGTGCGCTGGCCGCACGCTGCGGCCCGCGCCGCGCCTGCAGCAGCGCAGGATCCGGATCGGCGGTCAGGCGCAGCGGCAGGCTCTGGTTGCTGCCGCTTGTCGCCAGGCCCCAGCTACGCAGTGTCTGCCGCGTGCCGTCAGTGAGCGGGCCGCTGCTGCGCACCAGTACGCCGAGACCATCGCGCAGTGCCTGCTGCACGGCCGCGCGCTGGGCCGAGCCAAGCGCGGCCACGCTGCGCTCATCGAGGATCAGCACATCGGTCGCAGCCAGACGCGCGGCGGTCAGGGCCACCGGTGCGTCGCCGAGCACCACCCCGGCGCCCGCGCTGGCCTGGGCATGCAGCTCCAGGCCGGTATCGGTTGCCCATCGGCGCAGATATTTCAGCTCCGGCGTGGGGGCGCCAGCCAGCACCAGCACCCGCACGCCGGGGGCGTCGTCGGTCTGCAACGGCACGGGCACGGTATCCACCACGTGCCTGTCGGCGTCGAGCAGGCGCAGGCTGAACTCGCTGCGGCCGCTGGCACGGGCAACGCCGTCCAGCGCAACGCTGCCATCGCGGCCGGGCGTGGCGCGGTCCACGACGATGCCGGCCGGATCAAGCAGTTCGGCGCGCGCACCGGCCACGCCCTGGACCCGCGCCCGCACCGTGAACAGTGCGCCGGGAACGGTGATGGCCGGTGGTTGCAGAGCGACCCAGCCGCGGGGCGCGGCGGCAGGCTGCAGCGTGACCTGCCGGGGCAGCGCGATGTCGCGGTCACGCGCCGCCAGCCCGTCGCCCTGCAGTACCAGCGCCTGCGTGCCGGGGTGCTGGCGCAATGCCGTGGCCAGGTCGGGCGCGACGCGGGCGCCGCTGCGCGACGGCGCTTCCGGCAGTGCAATCACGCTGGCGTCGCCGGCTGCGTTCGATGTGGCCGTCGCGTGGCCGGTCAGGATGGTCAGGCGCTGGGCGGCGATGTGCACCGGCGGTGGCAGCAGGGTGAGGTACAGCAGCGCGGCCGCGCCGACCTGCAGCACCAGCAGCGCGACGATGCGCGCGGTACCGTGCGTGGGGTTGCGACGCTGCTGCAGCAGCGTGCGAACGCTGCCGATCAGCACGATGGCCAGCAGTGCCGACGCGATCCAGACGGCATCATTCATCGCGTGGCCTCCAGGGCATCCAGGTAGGCCTGGCCCATGCGATCGGGAGGCGTGCGTCGCGACACCTGCGGACTCGGCCGCGACAACGCCCGCCACAGGCGCGCGCGCAGCACCGCGCGGCACTCGCCGCAGTCCGGTGCAACCCGCAGCTCTTCGATGGCCGCGGCCAGGCTGAGCGGATCGGGCAGGCGGCTGTCGTTGCGCTGCAGCCACTGCGCGATGGCATCCAGGTCGGGCGTGTTGGCCGGGTCGGCAAGCTGTTGCCAGGCGCTCACGATGGCTGGCTCCGGCGCGGGCACCGCGGCGATGGGCAGGGTGCGGCTGCCGAGGTCGGTGCGGTCGCCGCTGAGCCGACGGCTTTCATCGATGGGCGGAAGTTCCGGGCCCACCCGCGCCAGATAGATGCGCTCGGCCTGCTGCACCTGCTTGATGAAGGCCAGGGCCTTGTTGGCGTAGGGCAGCGCGGCCTCGGGCCGGCCCTGGCGCAGCTCGCCTTCGGACGACCACATCTGGTCCAGGGCGGCTTTCAGCGTGGCGCGGGTCTGCGGGTCGAGCAGGGTGGCGGCTTCGGCGTGGTCGTGGGTGTGGCCGTACTCGGACAGCACGTCGGTGGCGCTGCCGAACACCGGCGGTGCCTCCGGTGTGGCGCCTGCATGGTCATGGCCGTCATGGCCGGCCTGCGCATGGTCGCTTTTTTCGGCCTGCGCATGGGCGTGCGCATCGGTGTCGTCGTGCGCATCGGCCGTGGGGGTGTCGCTGGTCGGCAGCGCGTCGCTGGTCGGCGGGGGCTTGGCGCCGCCTTCGCTTTCCTCGCCCAGGAACTGGCCGTAGCGCAGGCGCAGGATGCGCTGGTCCACGCCGATGGCATCGGCGCGCTTGATGAATTCTTCGGCAGGCAGCTGGCGACGCAGTTTGATCAGCGCCTCGGCGTCGATGATGATCTGGCGCTGGCTGCGGAAGTAGGCAGGCAACGTCTTCTTGACCATGCCTTCCAGTTCCGCGCCCTGCACCTGCTCCACGCTGGGCAGGCGCAGGATCACGCTGGTGCTCTGCGCGGTCTGTGGCGTGGGCGCACGGTTGTCGCGCACCTGCAGTTGGGCGATCACATCGTTGCCCGACTCGGCCCCCAGCGCGGCCAGGTCCAGCGTGCGCGCGAAGCGGCGCAGCGTGGGCGTGCCGCTGCCGGCCAGGGTAAGGGTGTGTTCGCGGAAGGTGATGTTCTCGCCGCTGCCCTGGGCCAGGGTGATCTTCAGCTGGGCATCGGCGGCCACGCCATGGTCGTCAGTGGCCTCGAACTGCAGCGCCCACTGCCGTTGCCCGGGCATGCCCAGCACCAGCGTGCGGTCCGGGGCGAGCACGCGCACGCGCGGTGGCTGGTCGGGCAGCACATCCAGGCGGTACAGGCGTGGCGCTGCCAGCGCCGGCATGGTGACCACGCGGTACAGCGCGGGGCGGTCGGCGGTCCATGTGCCAGTCCAGCTGTCGCCCTCGCGACGCAAGGCGACACGGCGGCCATCGTGGAACTGCAGCACGGCCTCGCGGGGCTGCGCGCTGAAGCGAAGCGACCACTGCAACGCGCTGCCCTGCGCGACCTTTGCATCCAGTGTGCTCTGCACCCGCGCCGGCTGCCCGGTGTAGGCCGGGGCGTTGATTGCCAGCCGGCTGGACTGCAGGCGGGGCGGTTGTGCGGGCGTGGCAAGTGGGGCGGTGACCGGCGATGGCCGCGCGGTGCCGCCGCTGGTACGCGGCCATCCCAGTGCCAGCGCGATCACCACCAGCGCACCCAGCCAGGCCGCCAGCAAGGCGCGGCGCGGCCACGCCGTGCGCAGGTCGGGCGTTTGCGTCTGCAACGTGGCGTGCACGTGCGCGCGCTGGCGGTGCTGCAGGGGGTTGAGCGCATCGTCGGGCGCGAACAGCAGGTCGGCGCTGTCCTGCAGTGGGGCGTGGCGGTCGAGCTGGCGTACCAGCCAGCGCCGGTCCAGCTGGCGGCTGCGCCAGGTGGCCAGTGCCACGCCAGCCAGCAGCGCCACCAGCAGCACCACCGTGGCGATATCGAACCCGCCCAGGCGCAACGCCACGGCCGTGGCGCCCAACGCGAGCGGCAACGCCAGCAGCAGCGTCGACCACCACCGGCGTCGGCGTGCCTGCTGCCAGCGCTGCTGCAGGGCGGCGATCATGCCGCGCCTCCACGCCGGGGCGACGTGGCCAGCCAGCGTTCAAGCGCGAACAGCAGCACGGTCAACGCCAGCAGCCACGGTGCAAGGTCCAGCGGTTGCGGCGTGGGCGCGTGGGCACCCTGCAACGGTGCGTGCGCGCGCGCGGCTACCCACTGTGGCGCAGCGACCGGACGAACCAGGTGCAGCAGCTGCCGCGGGAAGTCCGGGTCGCGCAGGCCCGGCGACGCGGTCGGCGACACCGCCGCGTGGAAGCGCAGCAGACGCCCGCTGCCGACCCGGTACTCGCTGAGCATCGCCGCGCCCTCCGCATCGCGCAGCACCACGACTCCGGCCGCACCGGGCGGCGGCGGTGCGCTGCCCAGCAACGTGCCGCCACCCGCCAGCCAGGCCTGCCAGGCCGGTGGCAGCGGGGTCGTGGACGGCCACACGCCGATCTCGTCGTTGCGGGGCACGGCCGCGTTGGCCGGCGAGAGCGGCGCGGCGCTCCAGGCGCGTTGCACCGCATCGAACACGCGCTGCGCCTGTGCATCGGCGTCCACGCCCAGGTGCAGGCGCGGCGCGCGTGCCGTTGGCTGCGCCGCGCGCGGCTTGGCGAACGCCAGCGGTTGCCACTGCACGGCGCGCGACAGTCGCGGGCGTTCGGCGTCCGCGCCCGGCATCGGGTCGGGCACGTAAACGGTCAAAGGGGTACCGGCAGGCAACTGCTCGTCCAGCTCGCGCAGCAGGCTGGCCAGCGGCTGCGCGTCGGTGGGGGCGGGCTGTCCCAGCGGCGGGAAGCCCGGTGCCAGCCAGCGCCAGTCGGCGTTCGGCTGTCGTGCATGCTGCGCGGCGACGTCCAGTCCGGGGGCCACCGCAACCACCGGATGGGTGTCGGCAGCGCTGCCCTGCAGTACCGGGCGCGCCAGCAGCAGCGCCAGGGCGGCCAGCAGCGCCAGCCGCACCAGCAGCAGCGGCCACTCGTCGAAACGAACGCGTTGGCGCGGCCGTACCTTGGCGCGCAGCCAGCGCAGGGCGGCAAACTCCAGCGGTGCGTACTGGTGGCGGCGCGCCAGGTGGACCAGCAACGGCACCAGCCACGCAGCCAGCGCCAGCAGGCCCAGCGGAAACAGCAGCGCCAGGCTCATGCGCCGCCGCCCGGGCCGAACAGCTGGCGCAGCGGTGCATCCAGCGGCTGGTCCAGGTAGCCCACCGCATGGGCAATGCCGCTGGCATGCAGGCGTGCCTGCAGGTCGCGCTGGGCCTGGGCGAAGCGGACCAGGTAATCGGCGCGGATCGCGCGCCCGTCACCCAGCAGTTCCTCGCCGGTTTCCGGATCGCGGAAGCGGTGGCCGTCGGTGAACGGGAAGTCGCGCTCGTCGGCGCCCAGCAATTGCACCTGCAGCACCTCGCGGCGCGCGGCGGCCAGGCGTTCCAGCAGCACGGTGCCGTCCGTGTCGAAGCCATCGCCGAGGGCCACCAGCAGATCGCCGGGCTGCACGCGCTCCCACACCGGGCGCAGCCTGTCGGCGGGCGGCCAGCTGCCCTGGGCGCGCAGCTGGCGCAGCAGCAGGTGCACGCGGTCGCGCTGGCGCGGGCCGCTGCCGGCGGGGATCAGCTGCACCCCCTGGCCGTTGACGGCGATCACGCCGAAGCGGTCACCCTGTTGCAGGGCCAGTTCGACCAGGCAGGCGGCCGTGGCGCAGGCGTGGTCCAGGCGCGACCAGTCCGGGCGGGCACGGTCGTGCTGGGCGGCCGAGGCGCTGGCGTCCACCAGCACCCAGCTGGTGATCGGGCTTTCGCGTTCGGATTCGCGCACGAAGAAGCGGTCCGAGCGGGCATACAGCTTCCAGTCGATCTGGCGCAGTTCGTCACCCGGCTCGTAGGCGCGGTACTGCGCGAACTCCAGCCCGGCACCGCGGCTGCGGCTGGCGTGCTGGCCGATGCCGTGCGCACCCCGCGCACGCCGCGGCAACAGGCGCAGCGCCTTCAGGCGGCTGCGCACGTCGGCGGGAATGGCGATGGGGGCGTGCAGCGTCACGGCGGGCTCAGGCGGGGAACGGCACGGCCTGCAGCAGCGCGGCGATCACATCGTCGGCACTCTTCTGCTCGGCCTCGGCGGCGAAGGACAACAGCAGACGATGGCGCATCACCGGTGACACCAGCGCCTGCACATCCTCGCGGGTGGCGGCGAAGCGGCCCTGCAGCAGAGCGCGCGCCTTGGCGGCCAGCACCAGCGACTGCCCGGCACGCGGGCCGGCGCCCCACTTCACCCACTGGTTGATCGCCTCCGGGGCGGTGGTGCCCGGGCGGCTAGCGCGCACCAGCCGGGTGATCCAGGTGAGCACGTCATCGCTGACATGCACCTGGCGCACGGCGGCCTGCAGAGCCAGCACGTCGTCGGCGTCCATCACCTTGGGCACGCTGCCACTGGCGCTGCCGGTGGTCTGCAGCAGGATGTCGCGCTCTTCCTGTTCGGTGGGGTAATCCACGCGCACGTGCAGCAGGAAGCGGTCCAGCTGCGCTTCGGGCAACGGGTAGGTGCCGGCCTGCTCGATCGGGTTCTGCGTGGCCAGCACGAAGAATGGGGCAGGCAGGGTGTAGGTGGTACCGGCGTAGCTCACCGTGCGCTCCTGCATGGCCTCCAGCAGCGCGGCCTGGGTCTTGGGCGGGGTGCGGTTGAGCTCGTCGGCCAGCAGCAGGTGGGTGAAGATCGGGCCCTGCTGGAAGCGGAAGTGGCGGTGGCCGGTGCCGTGGTCTTCCTCCAGCAACTCGGTACCCAGAATGTCGCTGGGCATCAGGTCCGGGGTGAACTGCACCCGGCGGAACTGCAGTTCCAGCGCCTGGCCCAGCGAGCGCACCAGCAGGGTCTTGCCCAGCCCCGGCGCGCCTTCGAGCAGGCAATGGCCGCCGGCCAGCAGGCCGATCAGCAGCTGTTCCACCACCGCGTGCTGGCCAACCACGGCCTGGCCCAGCGCGGTGCGCAGGTGCTGCAGTTTGGGTAGAAGGGCATCAAGGCGGTCGGGGGTCATAAGGCGCTCGCATCAATCGATGTAGAGCCACGCCATGCGTGGCTGAAGAATCAGGAAGAAACTAGTTGTTCAACGCATACATCACGATGTTGACCGCGAAACGGGTGTTGTCTTCGGCCAGGAACCGCTTGTTGCGCCAGTCGTAGTCCCACTCGCAGCCGTAATCCTTGTTGCTGTAGAGCAGGCCCAGCCGGCCATCCACCTCGATGCCCTTGAGGTAGTCATGCACCAGGTCGTCGCCCCAGCCGTTGAGCTCGAAGCCGGTGGCGGGCGGCCCGTCGGGGAAGCGGAAGAAGCTGCGGTACAGCGCGTGGCTGTTGGGCAGTTTGTTCAGCGCCTTGGGACCGAACAGCTTGGCCATCTGCGCCTCGAACGACTTGGCAAACAGCCCGTCGATGTCGTGGTTGCAGTCATCCACGAACACGAAGCCCCCGTTGCGCACATAGCGCACGAAGTTCTGCCGCTCGGCGGCGTTGAACTCGACCAGCTTGTGCCCGGCCAGGTAGCAGAACGGGGCTTCCAGCATGCGTGGGTCGGACAGGGCGATGACATGCTCGGTCGGGTCCACGCGCAGGGAGGTGTAGTCGATCAGCGAGGTGATCACGTTGGACGGCATGCGCGCATCCACGTCCCAGTCGCCGGAGTCGTACTTGAGGCGGGTGAACCAGAAGTCGTAACGACCGGCCTGGGCGCGCGCCAGTGAGGGCAACGCCGCGAATGCGGCGCTGCCCAGCAGCAGGCGCAGGAACTGCGCGCGGTTCATCCGTGCATCAGACCGCGTCGGACAACGAGGTGAAGGTGAAATCGCGCAGTTTCATCGGCGGAATCATCATCACGAAGTTCGACTCGTCACCGGCCACGCGCACTGGCTTGCCCAGCTCTTCGATGTTGTTGAGCATGATCACCGGCGACTCGTTGAAGCGGAAATTCTTCACCGGGTACTTGATCTGGCCGTTCTCGATGTAGAAGGTGCCATCGCGGGTCAGGCCGGTCAGCAGCACGGTCTGCGGATCGACCATGCGGATGTACCAGGTGCGGGTGACCAGAATGCCCTTCTGGGTGCCACGCACCAGATCGGCGGTGCTCTTGTCGCCGCCGCTCATCAGCAGGTTGCCCGGGGTGGCATTGGCGGTCTTGCCCTGCTTCTGCGCCCAGAACCGGGTGTACTCCAGGTTGGCGACCTTGCCGTTCTCGATGATCGGCAGCTTGCCGCGCGGCATGCCTTCGCCATCCCACGGCAGCACCGGGGCTTCGGGGTGCCACGGGTCGGCATGCATGTTCACGCGCGGGTCGTAGACCTGCTCGCCCAGCTTGTTGCCGCCGCCCTTCTTGGACAGGAAGCTGCGGCCTTCATCGGCCGAGCGCGCGCTGAAGAAGTTCATCATGAAGCTGATCAGGCCCGCCGCGGCGGCCGGCTCCAGGATCACCGTGTACTTGCCCGGTTCCAGCGCCTTGGCTTCCTGCGATTCGGTGGCCTTGCGCATCGCGATCTGGATGTCCTGGTCGGCCTTGAAGTCGGCGGCATCCTTGAGGTTGCGACCCACCCAGCCCGAACCGCGGCCATCTTCAGTGCGCACGGTGCAGGTGTAATCGAAGTTGGTGCTGCGCTGGTAGCCGAAGTTGCCGTTGCTGTTGGCGGTGGCGTAGAAGCCCTGCCCGTCTTCCAGGAAGCCGGCGGCGATCAGGCCCTTGCCGCGGCACGGGGCGATCGAGTCGGCGGCGACCTTGGCGCGGAACGCCGGGTCGATGGCGGCGGTGGACGCGCTGAAGGTGGGGCTGGCGGTGTAGGTCTGCTTGCCGATGGCCGGCATGAACTCCGGGTTTTCCGGGGCCAGACGGGCCAGGTCTTCGGCGCGGCGCACCACGCGTTCCAGCGCGGCGTCGTCGAACTCGTTGATCGAGGCGGTGCCCACGCGCTTGCCAAAGGCCACGGTGACGGCCAGTTCGGTGTTGTCCACGATGCCGCTGGTGGACACGTTGTTCAGCGCGAAACGGATGTTGCCGTTGATCGAGCCGGCCAGCACCGCGGTGCATTCATCGGCCTTGGACAGCGCGATGACCTTGTCGAGGATGGCCTTGGCTTGTGCTTCGGTGAAGATACTCATGATTCGTAGGCTCCTGACCGGTCAGCCGAGGCTGCGCGCGGTGTTGATGACGTTGATGCCGTTGAAGCGCGCGGTGGACGACCCGTGCGAGACCGCCGAGACCTGGCCCGGCTGGCCCTTGCCGTCGAAGAACGAACCGCCCAGGCGGTAGTCGCGTTCATCGGCCACGGCGCTGCAGGCGTTCCAGAATTCCGGCGTGCGGATCTGGTAAGCCACGTCTTCAAGCATGCGGGTGATCTTGCCGTTCTTGATCTCGTAGAACAGCTGGCCACCGAACTGCGCGTTGTAGCGCTGCTGATCGATCGAGAACGAGCCGTCACCGATGATGTAGATGCCGTTTTCCACGTCCTTGACCAGGTCGGCCACGCTCAGCGGGGTCTTGCCCGGCGCCATCGACACGTTGGCCATGCGCTGGAACTGCACGCTGGACCAGGAGTCGGCATAGCAGCAGCCGTCCGAGGCGGTCTTGCCCAGGATGTGGGCCTGGTCGCGGATGGTCTGGTAGTCCACCAGTTTGCCGTCGCTGATCAGGTCCCAGCGCTTGGTCTTGACGCCTTCGTCGTCGTAGGCCACCGCGCCGAGGCTGCCCGGCTGGGTCTTGTCGGCGAAGATGTTGACCTTGTCGCTGCCGTACTGGAAATGCTGTTCGCGCTTGTCCAGGGTGGCGAAGCTGGTGCCGGCGTAGTTGGCTTCGTAGCCAAGCACGCGGTCCAGTTCCAGCGGATGGCCGACCGATTCATGGATGGTCAGCCAGGTGTGCGAGGGGTCCAGCACCAGGTCGTACTTGCCCGGCTTCACCGACGGCGCCTTCAGCTTCTCCTGCGCCTGCTTGGCCGCCGCGATGGCGTCTTCCTTCATGTCGTAGGAGGAGCTGTAGTTGACCACCCCGTTGGGGGTGAGCACCTTGCCGGCGGCGGCGCCATCGAGGTATTCGTAGCCCATGCCCATCGGCGCGGACAGACCCTCGCGGGTGCGGAACTTGCCGCTGGCCTTGTCGATGGCGGTGATGGTCATCGGGGCCCAGATGCGGTGCACGTCCTGGTCGATGTAGGAGCCATCGGTGGAGGCGAAGTACTTCTGTTCGTTGACCAGGAACAGCATCGAGTTGACGAAGCTGGCGCCGGCGGCCATCGCCGCGGCATTGACGTCCAGCAGCAGGTCCACCTTCTCCTTGATCGGCACGTCCATCGCATTCTTGCGGATGGGGGTCTTCCAGCTCACTTCCCCCACGCCGGGCGCGGCGGCCAGCTGTACCGGCGCGGTCTGCACGCCCGCATTGGCCTTGGCGATGGCGGCCGCCTGCTGCGCGGCGCGCGCCACGTCGGCCGTGCCCAGCTGGTTGGTGGCGGCAAAGCCCCAGGCACCGTTGACGATCACGCGGATGCCCACCCCGGTGGATTCGGTGTTGACCACGTTCTGCACCTTGTCTTCGCGGGTGATCACGAACTGGCGCAGGTAGCGCCCGATGCGGACGTCGCAGTAGGTGGCGCCGGCCTGGCGGGCAGCGGCCAGCGCAGCGTCGGCCAGGCGCTTCTTCAGCCCCAGGTCCAGCGTGCTGTGCAGCTGCTCGGCGGCGATCACCTTGCCGAAGAATGACGGCACGATCAGTCCGCCAGCGGTAAGCCCGGTGAGGGCGAGGAAGTCACGTCTTTGCAAGGCAGCTCTCCACGTCGGTGTGGGGGTGGCAGGGAAACGGCGACATCACAGCGACCGCCGGGGCGGTGGCCCCGATTCTTGCGGCCATCGGAAGGGGGCGTCAAATGACGGAATGCACGGTGGGCAGGGCATGCTCATCCCAGGCTGCGCGCGGTGTTGATGATGTTGATGCCATCAAAGCGCGTGGTGGACGAGCCATGCGACACCGCCGAGACCTGGCCGGGCTGGCCCTTGCCATCGAAGAACGAGCCGCCGAAGCGGAAATCACGTTCGTCGCAGATCGCACTGCAGGCATTCCAGAATTCCGGCGTGCGGATCTGGTAGGCCGCATCTTCGACCATGCCGGCGATCTGTCCGTTCTTGATCTGGTAGTACAGCTGGCCGCCGAACTGCGCGTTGAAGCGCTGCTGGTCGATGGAGTACGAGCCGCGGCCGTGGATGTAGATACCGTTCTCCACGTCCTTGATCATGTCGGCCACGCTCAGCGGCGTCTTGCCCGGGGCCAGCGAGACGTTGGCCATGCGCTGGAACTGCACGCTGGACCAGGAATCGGCGTAGCTGCAGCCGTGCGATTCGGTTTCGCCGAGGATGTGCACCTCGTCGCGGGTGGCCTGGTAGTTGACCAGGATGCCGTCCTTGACCAGATCCCAGCGCTTGGTCTTGACCCCTTCATCGTCGTAGCCCACCGCACCCAGGCTGCCGGGGGCGGTCTTGTCGGCGAAGAAGTTGACCCGCTCACTGCCCCAGCGGTAGCCGGCATCGCGCTTATCCAGGGTGGCAAAGCTGGTGCCGGCGTAGTTGGCCTCGTAGCCCAGCACGCGGTCCAGCTCCAGCGGGTGGCCGACGTTCTCGTGGATGGTCAGGAACAGATTGGACGGGTCCAGCACCAGGTCGTACTTGCCCGGCTTGACCGACGGGGCCTTGAGCTTCTCGCGCGCATGCCGCGCCGCGGCGATGGCATCTTCCACCGGGTCGTAGGAATCACGGTAGGCGGTGATGCCGCCGGGCAGGGCGATCTTGCCGCTGGCGTCGCCATCCAGGAATTCGTAGCCCATGCCCATCGGCGAGGACAGCCCGGCGCGCGTGCGGAACTTGCCGCTGCTCTTGTCGATCGCGGTCGCGGTGAACGGCAGCCAGATGCGGTGCACGTCCTGGTCGATGAAGGAGCCGTCGCTGGAGGCGAAGTACTTCTGTTCGTTGACCAGGAACAGGGTGGAGTTGATGAAGTTGGCGCCGGCATTGAGCGCGGCGGCGTTCAAGCTCAGCAGCAGGTCGACCTTGTCCTGGATCGGCACGGCCATCGCGTTCTTGCGGATGGGCGTCTTCCAGCTCACCTCGCCCACGCCCTGCACGGGTGCCAGCTGGACCGGACGGGTCTGGATGCTGGCGTTGGCCCGGGCGATGGCCGCCGCCTGTTCGACCGCAGCCTTCACCGCGGCCGGCGTCTGCTGGTGCGTGGCGGCAAATCCCCAGGCACCGTTGACGATCACCCGGATGCCGATGCCCGACGATTCGCGGTTGGTGACGTTCTGCACCTGCGCCTCGCGGGTGATCACCGACTGGTTGAGGTACCGGCCGATGCGTACATCGCAGTAGCTGGCCCCCAGCCGTTTGGCGGTCGCCAGCGCCGCGTCGGCCAGCACCTTCTTGCGGGCCACGTCGCCCGGCTCGAGCAGCTGCTCGGCGGCGATCAGGCGGGAGTGCGGCAGCATCAGGCCAGCCAGGCCCATTCCAGACAGCGTCAGAAACTCACGGCGTTGCACAGCTTGCGATTCCCCGGGTACGGTCGCGGGCAAGACGCCGGCGACAGTGGACAAGTCCTCGACTTTCGGTGGCAGGCGGCAGTGGCACAAGTGACTGCGGTCATGGTTGGATGTGTCTTGTCCAATTCATCTTGAGCACTGCATGAGCCAGCAACGTTGGTCCGAGGCCTGCGAACGCAACCGTGAGCCGATCCTGGCCGTGCTGCGGCGGCACCTGCACGACCGCACGCGCGTACTGGAGATCGGCAGCGGCACCGGGCAGCACGCGGCGTACTTCGCCGCACAGCTGCCGCACCTGCACTGGCAGGCCAGCGACCACCCGGACTACCTGCCGGGCATCGCCGAGCGCCTGGTGGAGGCGGCGCTGCCCAATGCGCCCGCACCGTGGCCGCTGCAGGCGGTGCTGTCGCCGCACCCGGGCCTGGCCCCGCTGCCGGCGCCGCCGCGGGGCTTCGATGCGGTGTTCAGTGCCAACACCCTGCACATCATGAGCTGGGCGCACGTGCAGGCGTTGTTCGCCGGGTTGCCGGCGGTAATGGCGGACAACGCGCTGCTGTGCATCTACGGGCCGTTCAATGACGACGGTGCGTTCAGCAGTGACAGCAACCGGCAGTTCGATGCGTGGTTGAAGGCGCGTGATCCGGACTCGGGCATTCGCGATGCCGAGGCGGTGGACGCGCTGGCGGCTGCGCAGGGGCTACGGCTGGTGGAGGATGTGGCGATGCCGTCCAACAACCGGCTGCGGGTGTGGCGGCGGGGGTGATCAGGCGGTGGTGGACTGCGCGGCCAGCCGCGAGGCCGCGGTGCGAAGTCCTTGGAAGATCGGTTCGGCAACCTGCATCGGGAAGCCGTCCGGGAGCATCCCGCCGACGTGCCGGATGGCCGGTTCAACCTGAGCCAACAGTTCCTCGATCCATGGCTCGGCCCCGGCTGCAATGCCTGCGGTACGGGCGGTTTCATTCCAGTGACGACGGAGAATGGTGAGCAGCTTCCGGTGCCGGTTCTTGCCCCGCACCGACATGGCCAGCTGGGCATCGTGCGGATCCAGTTTCCCCGGACCGCGGCCCAGGATGGGATAGACCGAGAGCACGTCGTAAACCGGTGTGAGGCCGAACCTGCCCCCGGCGTGAATGTGGACACTGAAATTCTTGGCATGACCATCGGTGGCGGCCAGCATCCAGAACAAAAGCTGCGTCTTGAAGAAGTGCTCGCGATCCTGTGCGTGGTCCGATTGCCTCAACAGCGCCAGGATCTCGAGCATGCCGGGGCCGCCATCGGATTCGTACTTCTTTGCGCTGGGGAGTCCAAACACCTGACACATGTCTTCCTGTGGAAGCCGCAGCCACCACTGCCCGCTACGTGCCAGACGCCGATCGAAGCGTTCGACGATGAGTGCACGCTGGTCCTCGAAGCGGCCCATCTCCGTGTGCGCCGTCGGGATGTTGAACGCGCCGATCAGCTGCATGCACAGCCACTCGTTCTCTACCGACAGCTGCATGTCTGCGCGCATGTTGCCAACCAACCCAAGCGGCAGTTTGAAGATGTGCGTGGTGGGCGTGCTGCCCGCTGGCAGGCACCACGTGCCACCGTGCCAGAGCAGCGCGGTCTTTTCCTGCGCCCCCGCGATGGAGATGCGGAAATCATCGGCCTGGCGTGGCGAAGTGCCAGGCACGGGTAACCTGGTCACCCCACGCAGCACATCGGCAACCTCTGCATCGGAGAGCGGCCGGCACTGGATACTGTGCAGATCCGCAGGGCGCGTGCCATCGGGCAGCAGTTGCACCGCGCCCACGCAATCGCGGCCAATGGCCTGAAGCAGGTCGAAGGTTCCTGCGGTGTGCGTGCCGAAGCGGTCACGCAGGCGATTGCGGATGCCATGGTTGTCGGGGAGCAGATTGTCAAAGTAGTCCGAGACGACGTGACCTCGGTGGCTTGCCCCTGCAGGCAGCAGGGGCAGGGACAAGGACAACGGCCGTGGCGATTCCGACTCCAGCCAGGACGATGCGTAGGTCAGTTCCGGGGGCGCGTTGGCGCTATGGCGCCATGTGGCCACCTCGCTCCCGTTCATCCAGACCTTCAGCGCTGCCATCATTACCACTCCATCTCTGGCGGCTGTGCGGTGGGTGTGGCGCGCTGGAGCGACACCTCAAGACCCAACACGGCCCACACTTTCATCAGCCGCTCAAAGGTCGCGGCTTCGGGTTCGCGCTCAAGCGCGGTGATGGCCTGACGCGATACCCCCAACCGTTCGGCAAGCGCGGCCTGGCTGTAGCCCGCCTGTTTGCGAAAAGCGCGCATCAATGCGCCCAGTTGATGAGGCGTGCGTACGACGCGGCTGTCATTGCTCATGGGTGTCTGCTCTGCTGGACGACGAGTGCCGCCAAGCCACCGGGTGAACCATATCCGGGGTTCGACGCGCCGGTTGGGACCGCAATCCCGCTATGAAGGAAATCAATCGCAACCTCTTCGCAACCTATAGGTTGCTTGGGCCGAATGCAACCCATACGTTGCATTTACGAAATGCAATGTATACGTTGCTTTTCCCGTGGAAGGCGGGTCTCACCCCTGGCAATGCCCTACCGGTGTAGCCGAACGCTGACATCGCACCCGATGCCAGCGTTCGCTTGCCTCATGCCACCTGCACGATGTGCAAAGCGCGCGGATTCTTCCACTGGGCCAGCAGCGTGGCTTCGCGTGCCTTGGCCTTGTGCAGGTGGGCTTCCTTGACGTGCCCGTAGCCGCGGATGTGTTCGGGGATGCTGGCGATCTCCACCGCCAACGCCACGCGGTCATCGCGCAGCCCCTCCAGCAGCAGGGCCACGGTCTGTTCGTAGTCGGCGATGAGCTGGCGCTCGCCACGGCGTTCGGCGGTACGGCCGAACACGTCGAAGGTGCCGCCGCGCAGGAACTTCAGTTTGGCCAGCAGGCCGAACGCCTTGAGCATCCACGGGCCGTACTCCTGCTTGATCAGGCGGCCCTGCTCGTCCTTCTTGGCAAACAGCGGCGGGGCCAGGTGGAAGCGCACCTGGAAATCGCCCTCGAACTGCTGCTGCAGGCGGCGCTGGAAGTCGCCGCTGGTGTACAGCCGTGCCACTTCGTACTCGTCCTTGTAGGCCATCAGCTTGAAGTAATAGCGCGCCACGGTTTCGGTCAGCGCGGTGCTGCCCACCGCATCCCACTCGGCGGCCCGCACCTTGTCCACCAGCGCACGGTAACGCGCGGCGTAGGCGCTGTCCTGGTAGTCGGTGAGGAAGCGCACGCGGCGTTCGACCATCTCGTCCAGCGAGCGCGACAGGCGCTCGTCGTCCAGTGGCAGGAACGCCACATCCTCGCCCACGCCATGGCCGGGCAGGCCACGCAGCTCGCGCTCGTCGCCGGTATCGCGCGGAGCTGCGTTGGCGCCCCATTCGTTGCCTTCCCACTCGCCCGGCGGCAGGTCATGCAGCGGGCCGGGCGTGCGCTCGGCATCGGTGTGGCCGTTGCGTACCAGGCCGGCGGCCTGCTGCACGGCCTGCGGGTCCACGGCGGCCAGGCGGCCCCAGGCGAATGCCTGCTGGTTCATCTGCACGGCCGCGCCGTTGAGTTCCACCGCGCGCATCAGCGCCTCGAACGAGATCGGCACCAGCCCCTGCTGCCAGGCATAGCCCAGGATGAACAGGTTCGACGCGATCGCATCACCGAGCAGGGCGGTGGCCAACTGGGTGGCATCGAGCAGCAGCGGCTCGCGCCCGCCCAGCGCCACGCGGATGCCGGCGATGATGTCGGCCGCGGGGAACTGCATGTCCGGGCGGGTGGTGAAGGTGCCCGGCATCGCTTCATAGGTGTTGAGCACCACCTGCGAACGCTCGGCGCGCACCTTGGACAGTGCCCAGTAGTCGTTCACCACCACCATGTCGCAGCCCACCACCAGGTCGGCTTCGCCGGCGGCGATGCGCACCGCGTGGATGTCTTCGGGCGTACGTGCGATGCGGATATGGGTGGTGACCGCGCCGCCCTTCTGGGCCAGCCCGGTCTGGTCGAGCACGCTGGCGCCCTTGCCTTCCAGGTGCCCGGCCATGCCCAGCAGCGCGCCGATGGTGACCACGCCGGTGCCACCGACGCCGGTGATCAGGATGTTCCAGGGCTGTTCCAGCATGGTGCGGAAGGTCGGCGCCGGCAGGTTGTCCAGCAGCGCGGTCTTCGAACTGCGCGCGCCCTTGCGCGGCTTGCCGCCGTGCACGGTGACAAAGCTCGGGCAGAAGCCGGTGGTGCAGCTGTAGTCCTTGTTGCAGTTGGACTGGTCGATGTCGCGCTTGCGCCCGAACTCGGTTTCCTTGGGCAGCACCGACACGCAGAAGCTCTTCTGCCCGCAGTCGCCGCAGCCTTCGCACACCAGCGAATTGACCACCACCCGCTTGGGCGGGTCGACCAGCTTGCCGCGCTTGCGGCGGCGGCGCTTTTCGGTGGCGCAGGTCTGTTCGTAGATCAGGATGCTGGTGCCCTTCACCTCGCGCAGCTGCTTCTGCACCGCGTCCAGCTCGGCGCGGTCGTGGAACTCCACGCCCTCGGGGAACAGCTCGCGCTTGTTCCACTTGCCGATCTCATCGCTCACCAGCACGATCGTCTGCACTCCTTCGGCGCGCATCTGGTGGGCGATCTGCGGCACGCTCAGGGTGCCGTCCACCGGCTGCCCGCCGGTCATCGCCACCGCATCGTTGTAGAGGATCTTGTAGGTGATGTTGACCCCGGCCGCGATGGCCTGGCGGATCGCCAGCGAGCCACTGTGGAAGTAGGTGCCATCGCCGAGGTTCTGGAACACGTGCTCGGTGTCGGTAAACGCGGCCTGCCCGGCCCAGGTGACGCCTTCGCCGCCCATGTGGGTGAAGGTGTCGGTGCTGCGGTCCATCCAGGTGACCATGTAATGGCAGCCGATCCCGCCCAGCGCGCGCGAGCCTTCCGGCACGCGGGTGGAGGTGTTGTGCGGGCAGCCGGAGCAGTAGTGCGGCACGCGCGGGAAGCTGGCGCGCGGCAGGGCCAGCTCGGCTTCCTTTTCGTCCATCCAGCGCAGGCGCTGTTCGATGGATTCATTGCTGAAGAAGCGCTGGATGCGGCGGCCGATGACGCCGGCGATGGTGGCCGGGGTCAGCTCGTTGGTGGACGGCAGGATCCAGGTGCCGGCCTCGTCGTACTTGCCCACGATCGACGGGCGCGGACCGGCACTGGCCGGCCAGTTGTAGAACTGTTCCTTCATCTGGCGCTCGATGAAGGCACGCTTCTCCTCCACCACCACGATGTCTTCCAGACCCTGCGCGAAGCGCGCGATGCCCACCGGCTCCAGCGGCCAGGTCATGCCGACCTTGTACACGCGGATGCCGATGTCGGCGCAGGCCTGCTCGTCCAGGCCCAGGTATTCCAGCGCCTGCAGCACGTCCAGGTAGCTCTTGCCGGTGGTGACGATGCCCAGCCGCGCACGCGGGGAGTCCATGACCACCCGGTCGATGCCGTTGGCACGGGCGAAGGCCTGCGCGGCGGCAACCGCATAGCGGTGCAGGCGCATTTCCTGGTCCAGCGGCGGATCGGGCCAGCGGATGTTGAGACCACCGGCCGGCATCTCGAAGTCCTCGGGCAGCAGGATCTTCCGCGCGAACGGGTCGACCTGCACCGAGGCCGAGGATTCCACGGTCTCGGCAATGGTCTTGAAGCCGATCCAGCGCCCGGTATAGCGGCTCATCGCCCAGCCGAGCAGGCCCATGTCCAGGATGTCCTGCACGCCGGCCGGGTTGAGCACCGGCATCATCGCGCTGACGAACTCGTCCTCGCTGCCATGGGGCAGGGTCGAGCTGCGGCAGGCATGGTCGTCGGCGGCCAGCGCCAGCACGCCCCCGTGCACCGAGGTGCCGGCCGCGTTGGCATGCTTGAACACGTCGCCGCAGCGGTCCACGCCCGGGCCCTTGCCGTACCACATGCCATACACGCCCTGGACCTTGGCGCCCGGAAACAGGTTGGTCTGCTGGGTACCCCAGACCATGGTGGCGCCCAGGTCCTCGTTGAGGCCGGGGGTGAACTTCACCCGCGCCGCCTCCAGGTGCTGGCGGGCCCGCCACAGTTCCAGGTCGAAGCCGCCCAGCGGGCTGCCGCGGTAGCCGCTGATGAAGCCGGCGGTATCCAGCCCGGCCGCCTCGTCGCGCAGGCGCTGCATCAACGGCAGCCGCACCAGCGCCTGCACCCCGCTCAGGTAGATGCGGCCATCGGTACGGGTGTACTTGTGGTCCAGCGTATAGCTGGCGTCCAGGCCACCGGCGTCGGGCTGGTTGGCGGAGGAGGGCGAGGTGAGTTCGGCGGTACTGGTCATGGCTGGCCCGGGAAGTCGGCTGGCACGGCCGCAGCAAACACGACCGGAAAGGCGCGGATTGTACCAGTGGCGCCGAAATGGACCTCGGGCACTCGCATCCGGGCGCACGCTGGGGTTAGGATCGGGATGGGAGGTTGTTGTGACAACCCGGGGGAGTTTGCATGGCAGTGGCAAGACAGGGGCGCGCCGGCGTGATGCGGGCGGCTGGTTTGGCTGCGGCGTTGATCGCCGCAATGACGACATTCGGGTTGGCGGCACAGCCGCTGCCCGCGTTGCAGGAGTTCTACTTCGACACAGACCCGGCCGCCGTTCCGATGGTGGTGGTGCCTGCCGACAGTGGCGACCTGGTGGACCAGCTCATGAAGCAGCGCGAGCGTGGGCGCAAGGCGCTGGATGCCACCGTGCAGCTGGCGGGTGTCGCGTTCTCGCAGGGGCGTCCGGAGCTGGGCCGCACCCTGTACGCGGAGGCCAGCAGCAGCACGCAGCCGACCACGGCGGCGGGGCGCGCGGTGCGCTGGAACTACGGCTGGGACCTGTTCCGGCTGGGCGAGGTGGAGGCGGCGCTGGCGCAGTGGAGTACGGCCCAGGGCGGCATGCGCGGCAACCCGTCCTGGGTGCCGGCCACCTACGCATTGGCGTTGTGGACCCTGGGGCGCAAAGACGAGGCCGTGCAGTGGTACGCCGCGGCGGTACGCACCGAGCCGCAGCAATGGGGCAGTTCCGCCCGTTACGCCGACCTGCTGCCCAGCTGGCGCGACAGCGAGCGCGCCACCCTGGCCGAGGTGCAGAAGGCCTGGGCGGCGCAACCGCCCGCCTGGCCCTGAGTCGCCGGGCGCTGCCTGCGGCGGCCGCCCGGACCGGACCTGTGGCACGTCGCTTCGACCAAGGTCGGAGCGGCGGCAGCCTGCGCATCGGCTAGGCTGTTGCGATGGCTTTCGATGCGTTCGCCCTGATCCTGACCATGCTTGGCCTGGGCATGCTGTTCGCGCGCCTGCGCGCGCTGCCCGAGACCAGCGCCGAGGTGCTCAACCGTGTGGTGTTGTACGTATGCCTGCCTGCGGCGGTGCTCACCTACGTGCCGCGGCTGCACCTGGATGCCAGCCTGATCGGGCTGATGGCCACGCCCTGGCTGTTGATGCTGGCCAGTTGGGCCTTGGTGTCGCTGGCCACGCGCGTGTGCGGTTTTGCCCGCGACGTGCACGCGGTGCTGCTGATCTGCGTGACCCTGGCCAACTCCAGTTTCATCGGCTACCCGATGGTGCGCGCACTGCTGGGCGACGCCGCATTGCCCTACGCGGTGGTCTACGACCAGTTCGGCACGTTCCTGCTGCTGTCCACCTTCGGCCTGTACGTGATCGCCCGTTACAGCGGTGACACCCCGCCCACGGCGGTCCAGGTGCTGGCGCGCATCGCGCGCTTCCCGCCGCTGTGGGCGCTGCTGTTCGCGCTGCTGCTGATGCCCGAACAGCCGCCTTCCTGGATCGGTAATGGCCTGAAGCAACTGGCCGATGCGATGCTGCCGCTGGTGATGCTGGCGGTGGGCCTGTCGATCCGGCTGCGGCTGTCGCGCGAGGAACTCACCCCGCTGGGGATCGGGCTGGCGTTGAAGCTGCTGGTGATGCCCGCCTTGGCGGTGCCGATCTCGTGGCTGCTGGGCCTGCAGGGCACGATGCTGCAGGTCAACGTGCTGGAATCGGCCATGCCGACCATGATCACCGCCGCCGCCCTGGCGATCTCGCACCGCCTGGCCCCGCGCCTGGCCGCAGCGATGGTGGGGTACGGCATTCTGTTGTCGCTGGTGACGCTGCCCGCCTGGGTAGCCGTGCTGCAACAACCCGCATAAGAACGGTAGAGCCGACCGTTGGTCGGCTGCTCTCCCCARGGCCACCGACACCACCCGTGCGCGTCAGCCGACCAACGGTCGGCTCTACGTTGGCGGGTCGGCGAACGTTTACCTGAYAAGAACCGGTAGAGCCGACCGTTGGTCGGCTGCTCTCCCCAGGGCCACCGACACCGCCCGTGCGCGTCAGCCGACCAACGGTCGGCTCTACGGCGGCGGGTCGGCGAACGTTTACCTGACAAGAACCGGTAGAGCCGACCGTTGGTCGGCTGCTCTCCCCAAGGCCACCGACACCGCCSGTGTGCATCAGCCGACCAACGGTCGGCTCTACGTTGGCGGGTCGGCGAACGTTTACCTGATAAGAACCGGTAGAGCCGACCGTTGGTCGGCTGCTCTCCCCARGGCCACCGACACCACCCGTGTGCGTCAGCCGACCAACGGTCGGCTCTACGTCGGCGGGTCGGCGAACGTTTACATGACAAGAACCGGTAGAGCCGACCGTTGGTCGGCTGCTCTCCCCARGGCCACCGACACCGCCCGTGCGCGTCAGCCGACCAACGGTCGGCTCTACGTCGGCGGGCCGGCGAACGTTTACCTGATARRAACCGGTAGAGCCGACCGTTGGTCGGCTGCTCTCCGAAGGCCACCGACACCGCCCGTGTGCGTCAGCCGACCAACGGTCGGCTCTACGTCAGCGGGTCGGCGAACGTTTACCCGTCGGAGGCGGCGGGCATTACCCGTCGGCACTTACCGTGCGGCCGCGCGCCCATTCGCGCAGGGCGGTGACCTGTTCGGCCATCAATACCGAGAGCGGCCGGCTGCTGCGGATCTCGGCCATGAGCAGGTCGGTATCCAGCACGCGTTCCTCGGCGTGGGCGGCGTACAGCCCGGCGACGACGGCCTGTTCGATCTCGGCACCGGAGAAGCCGTCGGCGGCCGCGGCCAGGGCCGACAGCGCAAAATCATCAGCATTGAGCTGGCGCCGGCCCAGGTGCAGGCGCAGCAGCTCCACCCGGGTGGTGGCGTCGGGCAGGTCGACGAAGAAGATCTCGTCGAAGCGGCCCTTGCGCAGCAGTTCGGCAGGCAGCTCGTGCACCTGGTTGGCAGTGGCCACGATGAACACCGCGCCCTTGCGCTCGGCCAGCCAGGTCAGCAGGTAGCCCAGCACGCGCCGCGATACCCCGCCGTCTTCGCCACCGCTGGCCAGGCCCTTCTCGATCTCGTCGATCCACAGCACGCACGGCGCCAGCTGCTCGGCCGAGGCCAGGGCGTCGCGCAGGTTCTTCTCGGTCTCGCCGTGGTACTTGTCATACAGGCTGCCGAAATCCAGCCGCAGCAAGGGCACCCCGAAGCCGGCGGCGGTGGCCTTGGCCAGCATCGACTTGCCACAGCCCTGTACCCCCAGCAGCAGCATGCCCTTGGGCGGGTCCAGCCCGGCGGGGCCCTGGCCGCCCAGGAACACCGGGCGGCGCTGGTTCACCCAGCGCTTGAGCCGGTTGGCCCCGGCCACGTCGGCAAAGCGGGTGGTGTCGTATTCGAAGTGCAGGTGGCCGGCCCGGTTGAGCAGCTCGAACTTGAGCCGGGCCAGTTGCGGCAGGTCGTCCTGGCTGAGCGCGCCGTCGGCGAAGATCAGCTGCCGGCCGATGCGTCGCGCGTCCACCATGCTCAGGCCGCGCAGGTTGTGCAGGATCTTCTTGACCGCCTCGTTGTCCACTTCGACCCGCCGCCCGCCGTTCTCGCGGGCATAGGCCTCGGCCTCTTCGCGCAGCATCTTCAGCAGCGCGTTGAGGTCGGGCAGGCGTGGGTTGAAGCGGGTGGCCAGGGCTTCCAGTTCGGCCGGCAGCTCGACCTTGGCGCCGATCAGCACCAGCACGTGGGCTTCGCAGTGGCGGCGCTGGATCAGGTCGCGCAGTGCGCGCTGGTGGCTGGCATAGCCCAGGTAGGGATGGAAATCGAGCAGCAGGTAGATGCCGCGCTGCTCGGCCTGGCGGATCATCTGCAGGGCCGAACTGGCATCGGGCGGGCCAACCGCGTCGTCCTCGCGGTCCATGTCGATGCGGCGCAGGCCCTCGGTGATGGACCAGCGGTGCAGGGCCCGCCAGACATGCATCAGGGTCTGCCGGAACAGCTCCACGATGCGACCCTCGTCCTGGGTCTCGATGATGATCAGCGGGGTGTTGGCGCGGATCAGCGCGCTCAGGTCCTGTAACTCGCTCATGCCGGCTTGCAGTCCATTGGATCGCGCACGATAGCAAAGCGCCGCCCGGTGCAGGGGTTCAGCAGCGCGACTATCTCCGTCACGGACGGCGGTGTACGCTGCGACGACGTTCCCCGGAAGCGAGGCTGGCATGAAGACGATCCTGGTAGCCGGTTCCAAGGGTGGGGTGGGCAAGACCACCGTCGCCACCCACCTGGCGGCGCATGCCGCATTGGACGGCAAACGGACCGTGCTGGCCGACGCCGACCCGCAAGGCTCCAGCACCCGCTGGGCGCAGCGCCGCGCGGTGCTGGAAAGCGCCGTGCTGCCGGTGGACGTCTACCGCAAGAAGGCCTGGGAGAAACTCATCCCCGACGGCACCGACGAAGTGATCATCGACGCACCGGCCGGGGCATTGGCCGACGATCTGGGCCACTTCCTTGACGTTGCCGATGCCGTGGTGGTGCCGGTGCTGCCCTCGGCGCTGGACATCGAAGCCATCGTCGGCTTCCTCAACAGCCTGTCCAAGGTGCCGCGCGTGCACCGCCGCGCGCTGCCGGTGGGGCTGGTGCTCAACCGCACCAAGCCGTGGACCCAGACCTCCCAGCAGGCCATCCAGATGCTGGCCGAGTGGCCGTATGACGTGGTCGCGCAGCTGCGCGACAGCCAGAGTTACGTGGTGATGGTCGGGCTGGGACGCAGCCTGTTCGATTACCGCTCCGCGCAGGTGCGCGAGCACCAGAGTGACTGGGAGCCACTGTTGAAGTGGCTGAAGAAAGCCTGATCCGGAAGAGAGCCTTTATGCGAGAACTGATCCTGCTGCGCCATGCCCACGCCGAAGCCGCCAGTACCGGCCAGGCTGACCTTGACCGTCCGCTGTCACCGATCGGCTTGGCCGAAGCGGAAGCGGCCGGCCGCTGGCTGAAGGAGAACAACCTGCTGCCCGATTGCGTGCTGTGCTCGCCGGCGCGGCGCACCCGTGAAACCCTGGAGGCCGTGCTGGGCATCACCGGCTTTGTCGAAAAGCGCCTGGAAGATGCCGTATACGACGCCACCCCGGGCACCTTGATGGGCCTGATCGAGGCCCGTGGCGATGTCGACCGGCTGCTGGTGGTTGGGCACAACCCCGGCCTGGAACAGCTGGTGGCGCTGCTCAGTGAAGGCACCAGCAGCGATTACCGAGGCATGCCGCCGGGCGGCATCGCGGTGCTGTCGGTGGACGGCAAGGCCAGCATCGAGCCCGGCGTGGCCACCCTGACCGCGTTCTGGTGGCCGTAGCCCATGGCGGTAGTGCGCGTGTTGTTGGGCTGCCTGCTGGCACTGGCAGCCGAAGCGGCCTGCGCTGAACCACCGGCGCCTGCCCCGCGCCAGGTGCTGGAGTTCGATACCGCGCGCTCGCGCTTCGGTTTCGAGATCCGCACCCGGCTGGGGCAGCGCATCGAAGGGGTGTTCCCGCGCTTCGAGGGGCGCATCGAGGTGCTGTCCGACGGGCGCCACCAGGTGCACCTGCGGATGTTCACCCGCTACGTGGAAATCCCCGGCAAGACCCGCTACACCGGCTGGATGCGCGGCGAAGAGTTCTTCGATTCGGCGCGCTACCCGGTGGTCGAGTTCGACTCGGTGCCCTACTGGCCCGAGGTCGTGGAGAAGGGCGGCGGGGTGGAGGGCAGGCTGATCCTGCGCGGGGTAAGCCACCCGGAGACCCTGCGGGTGGAGCCGGCGGAGTGTCCCCGGGCCGGGTATGATTGCGACGTGGTCAGCCGCGGCAATGTGCAGCGAGGCCGGTATGGAATGGACAGCTGGCAGCTAGCCTTGAGTGATCGAGTGACCTTCGTATTGCGAGCGCGTCTGAGCGAGGCGCCGAAACCGTGAACCCATTGTTGAAGATCGTGCTGCTGGCACTGCTGTTGCTGGTCAGTGGTTGTGCGTCGCTGTCCAACGCCGAGCGCGAGCGTGCGGCCGGCATTGCCGTGCAGGCGCGTTCGACCGTGGTCGAGTGCAGCCAGCCGGACCGCTGCGCGCTCGATTCGCCGCTGCGCGGCCTGGGCGGCAAGGCCTTTGCCGCCTCCACCGAGGCCGCCCCGCAGCACTACGCCACGATCATCGACGAGGGCGAGGTGTCGCTGGTGGCGCGGCTGAACCTGATCCGCAGCGCCACCCGCAGCATCGACCTGCAGACCTACATCTTCGACAAGGACGACAGCGCCCGGCTGGTGCTGGACGAACTGCTGGGCGCGGCCCGGCGCGGGGTCAAGGTACGGGTGCTGATCGACCAGCTCTCGGCGATCTCGGACCTGGAAATCCTGGGGGCGCTGGCCAGCAGCCACCAGAACTTCGAGCTGCGGGTGTACAACCCCACCTTCGGCAAGGCGCGGTTGAACTACTTCGATTACGCCGGCAGCGTGCTGTGCTGCTTCCGCCGCTTCAACCAGCGCATGCACAACAAGCTGCTGGTGATCGACGATGCGCTGGGCGTGGTGGGCGGCCGCAACTACCAGGACGACTATTATGACTGGGACAGCGAGTACAACTTCCGCGACCGCGACGTTCTCGTGGCCGGCCCGGAAGTGCGCGAGATGGCGGCCAACTTCGACGCCTTCTGGCGCGCGCCGCGCAGCGTGCCGGCCGAACGCCTCAACGATGTCGGCGGCCTGCTGCTCAAGAACGGTGCGCCGACAATGCCGCCGGCCGAGTTCCGCCACCCGCAGCGGATCGCGCGGGTCAGCGCCGAAGCCGACGACCCGGCGTATGTCACCCGTGCGTTTGTCGACACCGCGATGCCGGTGGCATCGGTGCGCTACGTGGCCGACCTGCCGCGCAAGCACCGCCGCGAACGGGCCAGCCAACCGGCCAACGGCCAGCACGTCACCGAGCCGCAGCTGGACGCCCTGATTTCCAGCGCGCAGACCGAAGTGCTGCTGCAGACCCCCTACCTGGTGCTGTCCAAGCCCGCCCGCAAGCTGTTCTCCGACCTGCGCAAGCGCCCCCAGCCGCCGCGCATCGTGGTGTCCTCCAACAGCCTGGCGGCCACCGACAACCCGATCGTCTACGCGCTGTCCTACAAGTACAAGCGGCGCAACCTGCGCGAGCTGGGCTTCAATATCTACGAGTACAAGCCGTTCCCGCTGGATGCCCCTGTGGATTACCGCAACCTGCTGCCGGCCCCGCTGGGCGAAGCGCCGCCGTCGGACGGCAAGCGCAGCAGCCTGATCGGCGGCAGCGCGGCGGGGAGCAATGCACGCGGCAGTGCCGGCAGCGGCGAACGCCGACGCAGCGAGCCCGACGCCGACGCCACGGCCAGCGCCACCCCGCGCCAGACAACCCCCGGGCCGGCCGCGCGCCGCCGCACCGACGGCAGCGTGGTCGAACGCCGCGTGCTGCGCGCCGAAACCCGGCCGTCGTTTCTGGGCACCAAGGCCGTCAACAAGCCGCTGCCGGTCACCCGCACCGGTGCGCGCATGGGCCTGCATGCCAAGTCGATGGTGGTGGACCGCCGCATCGGCGTGATCGGTACGCACAACTTCGATCCGCGCAGCGAGAACTACAACACCGAAGGCGCGGTGATCATCGACGACCCGGTGTTTGCCGAAGCGCTGGCGCAGAGCATCCTGCGCGACATCCACCCGCAGAACTCGTGGGTGGTGGCGCCGCGCACCAAGCCGCCGGTGTTGTCCGGCTTGAACTACAGCGTCGGCAAGGCATCCGAAGCGTTGCCCGTGCTGGATTTCTGGCCGTGGCGCTACGCCACCGATTACGAATTCAAGCCCGGCCCCGACTGCCCGGCGCCCCTGCGCCGGCAGCACGAGGATTTCCATAAGTGCTACGTGGCCGTCGGCGACTTCCCCGAGGTCAACGTCGGCCCGAAATGGCTGCTGGTGCGCATGCTGACCGCCTTCGGCGCCGGCCTGGTGCCCATCCTGTAAACCCTTGGTTCCACGGAGCTGCTGCATGTCCCAGGTATTCCGCGAGGCGGTGTCGATCGACGCACTCAACGCCCTCAGCCGCAACACCCTCATCGACCACCTGGGCATCGTCTTCACCGCCGCCGGTGAGGACTGGATCAGCGCCACCATGCCGGTGGATGCGCGCACCCGCCAGCCGTACGGCATCCTGCACGGCGGCGCCTCGGTGGTGCTGGCCGAAACGCTCGGCAGCAGCGCCGGCAATCTGTGCGTGGACACCACCCAGCAGGTCTGTGTCGGCCTGGAGATCAACGCCAACCACATCCGCGCCATGCGCGGCGGCGTGGTCACCGGCACCGCGCGTGCGGTGCACGTCGGCCGCAGTACCCATGTGTGGGACATCCGCATCGAAGACGAGGGTGGCCGCCTGGTGTGCACCTCACGGCTGACGTTGGCCGTGGTTCCGGCGGTCGCCCCGGTCTGATCGCTGCACTGCATGGATGCTGTGTTGCGTCGGTCGCCACAGTGCGCCGGCGCACTGTCGGTGCGCGCGCTGTGCCGCAACCGGGCAGCGGCTTGACCCCTTGCGGTCACTGGCCCTCCCGCGTTATCGATTTGGCCGCCTGCGGCTGGCAGACCCTGCGGCGCTCGGGTATCGTGCGCGGATGAATTCCCCCACCCCGGCCTCACGTGGCGGCGTGGCGCGTGTGTGCCGTTACCTGTACCGCGTACCGCTGCTGCTGGTCCACCTGTTGCTGTTCCTGCCGATGCTGCTCATCGCCATGCTGCCCCCGTGGGGCCCCATGCGCGTGGGCAACCGTCCGTTCGAGCACGTCGCGGTCAACGCATGGTCGAGCGGCCTGATGTGGATCTTCGGCTTCCGCCTGCACCGGATCGGTACGCCGCTGCCGGGTGCGGTGCTGTTCGTGGCAAATCACGTCAGCTGGGTCGACATCAACATGCTGCACAGCCAGCGCATGATGGGGTTCGTGGCCAAGCGCGAGATCGCCAGCTGGCCGGTGGTGGGCTGGTTGGCTGCCCGCGGCCAGACCATCTTCCACCAGCGCGGCAGCACCGAATCGCTGGGTGGGGTGATGCAGGAAATGGTGGTACGCCTGCGCGAGGGCAAGGCCGTGGGCGTGTTCCCCGAGGGACGCACCCGGGGCGGCCATGAAGTGGGCCCGTTCCACGCCCGCATCTTCCAGGCCGCGGTGGAAGCCCAGGTCCCGGTGCAGCCGGTGGCGCTGCGCTATGGCTGGCGCGGCGACGCCCAGACCATCGTGGCGTTCGGCCCGGGCGAGAGCTTCTTCGCCAATTTCCTGCGCCTGCTCGGTGAGCCGGCCCGCCGCGCCGAGGTGCATTTCCTCGCGCCCATTGGTACGCACGACCTGGAAGGCCGTCGCCGCATCGCTGAAACGTCGCGGACGCGCATCCTGGCGGCCATGAACGCCGAGTAGCGCATGTCGGCTCTTCACGCGCCAGCGTCGCAACCGGGAGCAGGCTGCCGCCCATGTTGACTGCTGCCGACTATCGCCCCCCGCGTTGGCTGCGCAATCCGCACCTGCAGTCGATGCTCAGCTCCAGCCGCATGCGCATGCAGCGCGGCCTGATGCTGCTCGCTGCTACCGGGGCGATGACCGAAGAGCTGATCCTGGACGGTGGGCAAGGTGTGCGTCTGCAGGGCTGGCACAGCCATGTGGAAGGCCGCGAGCCGATCGGCATGGCGCTGCTGCTGCATGGCTGGGAAGGCAGTGCCGAGTCCAGCTACATGCGCATGACCGCCGCACGCATGCTGGAGGAAGGGTTTGACGTGGTGCGGCTGAATTTCCGCGACCACGGCAACACCCACCACCTCAACCCGGGCATCTTCCACTCCAACCGCATCGACGAAGTGGTGCAGGCCGCCGGCGACATCGCCCAGCGCTGGCCACAGTTGCCGCTGGTGGCGGCCGGTTACTCGCTGGGCGGCAACTTCGTGCTGCGCCTGGCGCTGCGCGCGCCATCGGCCGGGGTGCCGCTGCGCCGGGTGGCGTCGGTCTGCCCGGTGCTGGACCCGGCCATCACCATGGAGAGCATCGAGAACGGCCCGGCGATGTACGACTGGTATTTCCGGCGCAAATGGGCCGGTTCGCTGCGCCGCAAGCGCGACCTGTTCCCCGAGCTGAGCGACTGGGACGACCGCGTGCTCAAGCTGGACATCCGCGCCCTCACCGCCTGGCTGGTCGAGCACCACACCGATTTCGGCTCGCTGCAGGCCTACTTCGACGGGTATTCGATTGCCGGCGACCGGCTGGCCGGGCTGGCCGTGCCGGCCGACATCCTGATGGCCCAGGACGACCCGGTGATCCCGTTCGCCACCTTCGACGGCTGGCGCCTGCCGGCCCACGCCCACCTGGAAATCGCCCCGTGGGGCGGCCATTGCGGCTTCCTGGAGAACTGGCGCGGCGACGGCTTCTCCGAACGCTGGGTCTCCCAGCGGCTGCGCGCCGAAGCCGTGCGCTGAGCGAGCTTGGCCCGGCGGGCGTGCTCTACAATCGGGGTTTGACCCACGCTGGACCGTCATGCAAGACAAGATCCTCCAAGCCCTGCGCCGCAATGCGGCCGACGATGCCGTGCAGCTTGCGCGCCAGTGGACCGCCGACGAGCCGGAGCAGCCGCAGGCGCACCGCTGGCTGGCGCTGTCGCTGCAGCAGCAGGGCCAGTACGACGCCGCCCTGGAGAGCCTGCAGCAGGCGCTGGCGCTGGCCCCCGACAACGCCGAGCTGCACCTGCAGCACGCCGGTCTGCTGCTGGCCCTGCGCCAGTTCGAGGCCGCCGGGTCGGCGCTGGACCGCACCGCCTCGCTCAATCCCAACGAGCTTGCCGCCTACCTGATGCAGGCGCACATGGCGCTGCTCCGCAACGACGTGGACGAAGCCGAGCGCATCACCCGCACCGCGACCCGCCTGGACGAGGACAGCCCTGAGCTTGCCGCGTTGAACGGCATGATCGCGCTGCGCCGGGGCGAGGGCGACCGCGCGCTGGCCCTGCTGTCGGCCGCCGCACGGGCGCTGCCGGACGATCCGCGGGTGCTGTACGCGCTCGGGTTCGCCTACATGGGCAAGGACATGCTGGCCTTCGCCGAGCAGGCGTTCCGGCGCGTGCTGGAGCTCAATCCGGCCGTGACCTCGCTGCGCGCGCTGCTGGTGCAGCTGGCGCTGCGCCAGGGCAACAGCGAATCGGCCGCGGCCACGCTGCGCCAGGTACTGGCCGAGCCCGAGGGCGATTCCCCGGGCGTGCGCCGCCTGGCCGGTGAGCTGGAACTGCAGTCCGGCCAGCCGCTGCAGGCGCTGGAGCACCTGTTGCCGGTGCTGGAACAGTCGCCCGGCGATCGCCACACGCTGCAGCTGTTGCTGATGGCCTGGCAGCGCCTGGGCCGCGAACAGCAGGCCCGCGAGACCCTGGATGCGCTGCTGGAGACGCACCCCCAGCTGCACGACCTGTGGCTGGCGCGGCTGTCCATCGAAGTGGTCGGCGATGCCGAGGCGGTTGCCGTGGGCGAGCGCTGGCTGCAGGCCATGCCCGAGCACCTGCCGGCGCTGGAAACGCGCATGCGCCTGCACGACATGGCCGGCGAAGGCGAGGCGGCCGAAGCGGTTGCACGCCGCATCGTGGCCATTGAGCCGGGCCGCGCCAGCGGTGAGACCCGCATCGTGGGGGGGCTGCTGGCACGCGACCCGCAGGCGGCCATCGCCCACGTGCAGGCCATCCATGACAGCGCACCGGACACGGCCAAGTCGAGCCTGCGCGCGTGGCTGGGCGCGGTCCAGGACCAGGCCGGGCAGCATGCCGACGCCCTGCGCACCTGGCTGGGCGCGCATGCCGCAGACGCCGGTCAGCGCCTGCCGCTGCCGCCGCAGGCCAAGGCGCCGCTGAGCTGGCCGGACATGGGCACCATCGCCGAGGACACCCTGACCCGCCCGATGCTGGTCTGGGGTGCACCGGGGTCGGGCGTGGAGCGCGTGATCGCGGCCATCGCCACGGCCAGCAACGTGCTGCGTGGCGATCGTTTCGGCGAGACCCCGCCCAACGATGCCTTCCAGAATTACCACACCCTGCAGAACCTCTCGACCGGCACGCTCAGCCCGGAACAGCTGGTGGCGCAGTGGCGCGAACAGCTGCCCTCGCGCGGCCTGGCCGACGCCAACGTGATCGACTGGCTGCTGTGGTGGGACAACGCGCTGTTGTGGGCGCTGCGCCCGCAGCTGCCCGAAGGCCGCCTGCTGGTGGTCCTGCGCGACCCGCGCGACATGCTGCTGCACTGGCTGGCGCATGGCGCACCGGCGCCGTTCGCGGTCAACGGGATCGACGAAGCGGCCGAGTGGCTGGCGCGTTCGCTGGCCCAGGTGGCCACCCTGCACGAGCAGGACCTGTACCCGCATGCGTTGATCAACATCGATGGCATCGGCAACGATCCGGCCGTCATGGCCGAGCACCTCAGCCGTCTGTTCGGCATGCGCTTCCCGCCAGCGGCCACGCTGGGTCCGGCGCGCCTGCCTGCCGGCCACTGGCGCCAGTATCGCGAGGTGATGGCCGCGCCGTTCGCGCTGCTGACGCCGGTCGCCGTTCGTCTTGGCTACCCGGAAGAGTGAGGACCCCCGCATGCACCTGAGCAGCACCAGCCTTCAGAACGGCCAGCCGATCGCGGCGGAATTCGCCGCCGGCGACGCCGCGGGCTTCGCCCCCAACCGCAACCCGCAGCTGGCCTGGAGCGAGGTGCCCGCGGGCACCCGTTCGTTCGCACTGCTGTGCATCGACCCCGATGTGCCGACCGTGCCGGACACGGTGGGCCGGCAGGACTGCACCGTGCCCCGTGACCAGCCGCGCGCCGACTTCGTGCATTGGGCCATGGCCGACATTCCGGCCACGGTGCACGAGATCGCAGCTGGCAGCTGCAGCGAAGGCTTCACGGTCAAGGGCAAGACCACGCCGGTCGGCCCGGCCGGGTCGCGCCAGGGCCTGAATGACTTCACCGGCTGGTTTGCCGGCAACCCGGACATGGCCGGCCAGTACCTGGGCTACGACGGCCCGTACCCGCCGTTCAACGACGAACGCGTGCACCGGTATTTCTTCCGGCTGTTCGCGCTCGACGTGGCGCAGCTGGACCTGCCGACGCCGTTCACCGCCGCCGATGTACATCGGGCGATGCACGGCCATGTGCTGGCCGAGGCCGCGTTGCATGGGACGTATACGTTGAACCCGGCGCTGGGTTGATCAACGGTCTGGTTGGCGCGTGCTTCCGGTCCCGACCAACGGTCGGTACCGGCCGATGACGAAGAAGGGCGGCCCATGGCCGCCCTTCTTCATTGTTGGCGCATACGGCGCCCGGGGGGCGTGTACCGACCAACGGTCGGTAGTTACCGGACCGTTTCCGACTCGACCACCGTGTCCAGCACGTAGGCCAGCGACGAGGCGTCGGCCGGCGGGTTGGCGATCTTGTAGCGCTTCACGCGCACCACGTTGCGCACACCGTCTTCGTGGGTGTAGCCCTCGATGGTGCCGTAGAAGTTCTCGAACGCGCCCGGGGTGCCCTGCTTGAGGCCCTTGTCGTCGAAGGCCACTTCGCGGGTCTGCAGGCACTGCATGTCCGGGATCATCGGGTGCGAGCACGGCTTGGTCGTCGCGGCCACTTCCAGGAACACCGTCTCGCCTTCGCCGCCGTAGCGGGTTTCGGCGGTCGGCTCGGGGGTGAAGACCAGCACGTCGCCGGCGGCGGTGTGCAGGGTGAGCTGGCCCTGGCCGGCCAGTTCAGCCTTGAGTGCCCCTTCCAGCCGCGAGCCCACGGCCTGGTCCAGCGCCATCAGCGCCTTGTCGGTGCAGGCCATCATGGTCGAGGCCATCGGCGACACGGTCAGGGTGCCGTCGGCCAGCGTATAGCCGCCGCCCATGCGGTTGCAGGTGTTGCTGACCGACAGGCGGCCGTCGTTGAAGTCCAGCGTCACCGGCTTGTCGGCACGGGCGAACAGGGCGTCCACGCGCTTGCCGCTGGCATCGGTGGCGCTGTCGAGCAGCCAGTGGTTGCCCTGCAGGCGCTGCACGTCCAGCTTGGCAGCGGCCTGGGTAGTGGCGGCGGCCGTCGGCGCGGGGGCGAGGTCGTCGCTGCCGGTGCCGGCCGGTGCGGTGGTGGACGGGTTGCTGCAGGCGGCCATCAGGGCCAGCGGCAGGATCAGCATCAGGGTGCGGGTGCGGTTCATGGACATCTCCTTGGGAACCCGGGGAAAAACGGTGCAGCGTACGAAACGGGGTCAGGCAGCTACCGGCGGTGTTCAGTTGCCAGCAGGCAACCACAGCAGCAGTGCCGCGCCGAGCGCGATGCGATAGAACGCAAACGCGGTGAATTTGTGCGACTTGATATAGCCCAGCAGCCACTTCACTACGACGAAGCCGGTGACGGCGGCGGCAAGGAAGGCCACGCCCACGTCGGTCCAGTTCTCGTTGCCGAGCTTGCCGTCCTTGGCCATTTCCAGGAACGCGTAGGCACTGGCGGCGAACATGGTGGGAATGCCCACCAGGAACACGAACTCGGTGGCTGCCGCGCGCCGGCTCAGGCCAAACAGCATCGCGATGAAGATCGCCGCTGCCGAGCGCGAGGTGCCCGGGAACACCCCGGCCACCACCTGCGCCAGGCCGACCAGGATGGCCACTTTCCAGGTCACCTCGTCGCGGTCGGGCAGGCGCGCGCTGTAGGTTTCCACCAGGATCATCCAGATGCCGCCGATGATCAGCGCCCAGGCCACCGGGGTGACCGTCTCGGGCAGCTCCCAGCCGGCCAGGCGCACCGGCAGGCCCACCACGGCGGTGACCAGGAAGGCGGTGCCCAGCTTCATCACGTAGTCGCGGTTGGCGCGCTCGTGCAGGCCGGTGGCCAGCGTCCACAGCCGCTGGCGGAACACCAGGGTGATGGCCAGGATTGCGCCGGCCTGGATCACGATGTTGAAGAAGTCCGAGCGCGCGCCCAGCCAGTGCTGGGCAATCAGCAGGTGGCCGGTGCTGGAGATCGGGAGGAATTCGGTAAGGCCTTCGAGGATGCCCAACAACAGGGCAGAGAGCAGGTCGGACATCGGGTGCTGGGACTCGGAATGGATGAAATCGCGGTAAAGCATAAAACATCAAACGCCGCACCAAATGTGTGCGTGGTGCGGCCATTGCACCGTTGTGGTGCGGCGGCTTCCGCGGCGGGCAAGGTGCGTGCCCAATGAAATCAACAACTTGTGAAGAATGAAAAGTTGGCACGGCGATTGCTCTACTCACTTACGCAATCATCCATCCGAGGGTTTCACCGATGTCCGTGGAAAACGTTGAGAAGCTGATCAAGGACAACCAGATCGAGTTCATCGACCTGCGTTTCGTCGACATGCGCGGTATCGAACAGCACGTCACCTTCCCGGTGAGCATCGTCGAGCCGTCGCTGTTTGAAGAAGGCAAGATGTTCGATGGCAGCTCGATCGCCGGTTGGAAAGGCATCAACGAATCGGACATGGTCCTGCTCCCGGACCCGGCCAGCGCCTACATCGACCCGTTCTACGCCGACCCGACCCTGGTGATCAGCTGCGACATCCTCGACCCGGCCACCATGCAGCCGTACGGCCGCTGCCCGCGCGGCATCGCCAAGCGCGCCGAGGCCTACCTGAAGTCCTCCGGCATCGCCGAGCAGGCCTTCTTCGGCCCGGAGCCGGAGTTCTTCATCTTCGACTCGGTCCGCTTCGCCAACGACATGGGCCACACCTTCTTCAAGATCGATTCCGAAGAAGCCGCGTGGAGCACCGGTGACAAGTACGACGGCGCCAACAGCGGCTACCGTCCGGCGGTGAAGGGCGGTTACTTCCCCGTGCCGCCGACCGACTCGCTGCACGACCTGCGCGCTGAAATGTGCAAGACCCTGGAACAGGTCGGCATCGAAGTGGAAGTGCAGCATCACGAAGTGGCCACCGCCGGCCAGTGCGAGATCGGCACCAAGTTCAGCACCCTGGTGCAGAAGGCCGACGAACTGCTGCGCATGAAGCACGTCATCAAGAACGTCGCCCACCGCAACGGCAAGACCGCCACCTTCATGCCCAAGCCGATCGTCGGCGACAACGGCAGCGGCATGCACGTGCACCAGTCGCTGTCCAAGGGCGGCACCAACCTGTTCTCCGGCGACGGCTACGGCGGCCTGAGCCAGATGGCGCTGTGGTACATCGGCGGCATCTTCAAGCACGCCAAGGCCATCAACGCCTTCGCCAACTCCGGCACCAACAGCTACAAGCGCCTGGTGCCGGGCTTCGAAGCCCCGGTGATGCTGGCCTACTCGGCCCGTAACCGCTCGGCATCGTGCCGCATTCCGTGGGTGTCCAACCCGAAGGCGCGCCGCATCGAAATGCGCTTCCCCGATCCGATCCAGTCCGGCTACCTGACCTTCACCGTGCTGATGATGGCCGGCCTGGACGGCATCCGGAACCAGATCGACCCGGGCGCACCGAGCGACAAGGACCTGTACGACCTGCCGCCGGAAGAAGAAAAGCTGATCCCGCAGGTCTGCTCCTCGCTGGACCAGGCCCTGGAAGCGCTGGACAAGGACCGCGAGTTCCTGAAGGCCGGCGGCGTGATGAGCGACGACTTCATCGACGGCTACATCGCGCTGAAGATGCAGGAAGTGACCCGCTTCCGCGCCGCCACGCACCCGCTCGAATACCAGATGTACTACGCCAACTGAGCAACCGGTGACGATGACGAAGGACTTCCCTCCCACCTTCGTCATCGTCACTGCTTTTCCGGCTGGGGAGCCGGCAAGGCACGTCGTAGAACGGACCGCCGGTCCGTTATATGCGGTAGAGCGGACCGTTGGTCCGTTACACCCGGTAGAGCGGACCGTTGGTCCGTTACACCCGGTAGAGCGGACCGTTGGTCCGCTGCACCACCAGGGGCAAGAGAGACCGGACGCGTGCCATGGGCCCCTCCTCCCTCCCGCGTCACCGCTACCGTTGCCCGCAAGGGCCCCGGCAGTGGCGAGGCCCATGCATCGTTCGGCGCACCAGGGGGCGGCCATGTGCAAGTGGCCGCCCGCTGACCTGACACCGGCCAGCAACACACCGCCGGTTCCATCCACCATCGGGACATGCGCATGAAACTGATCTCCGCCATCATCCGGCCGTTCAAGCTCGACGAGGTCCGCGAGGCCCTCTCCGATGCGGGCGTGTCGGGCATCACAGTGACCGAAGTAAAAGGCTTCGGGCGCCAGAAGGGCCACACCGAGTTGTATCGCGGCGCGGAGTACGTCGTGGATTTCCTGCCGAAGATCAAGATCGAAACGGTGGTCACCGACGACCGCCTGGACGCGGTGGTCGAAGCGATCCAGAACGCGGCCGGCACCGGCAAGATCGGTGACGGCAAGATCTTCGTGACCGCGGTCGAACAGGTCGTTCGCATCCGCACCGGCGAAATCGGCGCTGACGCGCTCTAACCCCACTCGGAGCCCACAATGAAGACCTCTTTGTTCACCGGGTGGCAAGCCCGGTTCCATGCCGTGTGCCTGTTGATGCTGGTCAGCGCACTGGCCGTTGGCGCCTTCTCCAGCACCGCGCAGGCCCAGGCGCAGGTCACCCCGGCACCGTCGGAGACGGTCGCGGTCGAGCCGCTGCCTGTTGCCGCCGCGCCGGCCGCACCGGCCGTCGAGGCTGCCGCCGCTGCCGCGCCCAGTTTCGATCACGGCGATGTGGCCTGGATGCTCACCTCCACCCTGCTGGTGCTGCTGATGGTGGTGCCCGGCCTGGCCCTGTTCTACGGCGGCCTGGTGCGTTCCAAGAACGTGCTGTCCATCCTCAGCCAGATCCTGGTGGTGTTCTCGCTGATCCTGATCCTGTGGGTGGCCTACGGCTACAGCGCGGTGTTCAGTGAAGGCAACGCCTTCTTCGGCTCCTTCACCGAGTTCGCCTTCCTCAAGGGCTTCACGCCCGACTCGGTCGGCAACACCCCGATCAAGGGCCTGCCCGACTATCTGTTCGTCGCCTTCCAGTCGACGTTTGCCGGCATCACCACCGCGCTGATCGTCGGTGCCTTCGCCGAGCGCATCAAGTTCAAGGCGGTGCTGCTGTTCTCGGCGCTGTGGTTCACCCTGAGCTACATCCCGATGGCCCACATCGTGTGGGGCGGCGGTTACCTGGGTGCGATGGGCGCGATCGACTTCGCCGGTGGCACCGTGGTCCACATCAACGCGGGCGTGGCCGGCCTGGTCGGCGCGTACTTCGTCGGCAAGCGCATCGGCTACGGCCAGACCGCGCTGAAGCCGCACAACGTACCGTTCACCTACATCGGCGCGATGCTGCTGTGGGTGGGCTGGTTCGGCTTCAACGCCGGCTCGGCGGCCGCCGCCGACACCGTGGCGTCGCTGGCCTTCCTCAACACCATCCTGGCTACTGCCGCGGCGGTGCTGGGCTGGACGCTGGTGGAAGCGGTGAGCAAGGGCAAGCCGTCGGCCTTGGGCGCGGCGTCCGGCGCGGTGGCCGGCCTGGTCGGCATCACCCCGGCCTGCGGCACCGTGGGCCCGCTCGGCGCGATCGTGATCGGCCTGGTGGCCGGCGTGGTCTGCGTGTGGGGCGTCACCGGTCTCAAGCGTCTGCTGCGCGTGGATGACACCGCCGACGTGTTCGGCGTGCACGGCATCGGCGGCATCGTCGGCGCGTTGCTCACCGGCGTGTTCAGCGCCCAGTCGCTGGGCGGCACCAAGGCCGATCTCGACATCGGCCACCAGGTCTGGGTGCAGCTGGTCAGCGTCGGCTTCACCATCGTCTGGTGTGCCGTGGTCACCGCGGTGATCCTGCTGGTGGTCCGCATGGTGTTCGGCCTGCGCGTCACCGAGGAAGCCGAGCGCACCGGTCTGGACGTCACCTCGCACGGCGAGTCGGCCTACGAGGCCTGATCGCCACGCAATGAAATGCCGGGCGCTGCCCGGCAACCAGCCAACCGTAGTGCCGGGCTCTGCCCGGCAACGCACCAAACAAGAAACGAGAGAGAGACGCAGTACCTTCGCCGGCGGCCTCCGGGTCGCCGGCTTTTTCTTGGTCAAAGGCACCACCGGCACCCACGCGCAGAATCCCGCACAATGCGTACATGCGCCCGATCCGCACCGTACTGCCGCTGTTCGCCTGTCTGCTGCTCGCTGCCTGCGCCAGCACCGGCATTCGCAGCCCACTCGCCAGCTGGGTGCCGTCGCCCAACTACAACGCCCGCAGCCCGGTCATCATCGTGCTGCACCACACCGACCAGCACTCGGTGCGGGAAAGCCTGGACACCCTGCGGAGCGCCAACAGCGGGGGCAAAGTCAGCGCGCACTATCTGGTCGGTGCCGACGGCCACATCTACCAGCTGGTGGGCGACGACCGCCGCGCCTGGCACGCCGGGCCGGGCCGCTGGGGCACCATCACCGACCTCAACTCGGCCTCGATCGGCATCGAGATCGACAACGACGGCGACACCCCGTTCGCGCCCGCGCAGATCGACGCCGTGATCCGCCTGCTGGACGACCTGTGCACCCGCCTGCGCATTCCGCGTACGCAGGTCATCGGTCATGCCGACCTCGCGCCCACCCGCAAGCAGGACCCCAGCCGCTTCTTCCCGTGGCAGCAGCTGGCCCAGGCCGGCTTCGGCGTGTGGCCGCGCGACAGCGACGGCGCCGCACCGGCAGGATTCGATGCGTACCTGGCGCTGCAGACCTTCGGCTACCCGCTGGACGACCGCGATGCCGCGGTCGGCGCATTCCATCGCCGCTTCCGCGGCCGCGACGACCTGCCCGCCACACTGGATGCCGAAGACGCCCGCATCCTGCATTCGCTGCTGCGGCAGACGCCATAACGGCCGCGCGATCCCAGGACCAATGACGATCCCACGCCTCATCGCCGCACGCCCACGTCCTGTGGCACTGGCCCTCACGCGCACCCGTGAACCGGTAGAGCCGACCGTTGGTCGGCTGCTCTCCCTCACACACCGCGCGYGGTCGCACCGCCAGCCGACCAACGGTCGGCTCTACGATTTTCAGCTGCGGCAGCCGACCAACGGTCGGCTCTACGATTCCAGCCGCGTCAGCCGACCAACGGTCGGCTCTACCATTCCAGGACCMTCGCCCATGACGATCACACGCCTCACCGCCGCATGCCGACTTCCGGCGGCACTGCTCATGGGCCTGGCCCTGCTGACCAGCTGCGCGGTGTCCCCGCAGCGCCCCAGCGCGCCCGGCAACACTTACGTCAAGGCCGCCTGGACCGCGTTGCCCGCCGTCTCCGATGCTGACCTGCAGGCCGGCTTCGCCGCGTGGCGCAGCAGTTGCCCGCGCCTGAAGACCGACACGACCTGGGCATCCACCTGCACGGCGGCAGCGACGGTCGACACCACGCCGGCCGCTATCCGCCAGTTCCTGCAGGAGCGCCTCGACGTCTACGCGTTACGCGCCGCCGGCAACCGCGCTGATGGCCTGATCACCGGCTACTACGAACCCATCTACCCGGGCAGCCTGACCCGCACCGCGCAGGCCACCGTGCCGGTCTACGGCGTGCCCGGCGACATGGTCAGCGTGCAGCTGGACAGCCTCTACCCCGAACTCAAGGGCAAGCGCCTGCGCGGCCGCGTCGACGGCCGCGTGCTCAAGCCCTACGACGATGCCGCGACGATTGCCGCGCAAGGCGTCAAGGCACCGGTGCTGGCCTGGCTCACCCATCCGATGGACCTGCAGTTCCTGCAGATCCAGGGCTCGGGCCGCATCGTGCTGGCCGATGGCCGCCACCTGCGCATCGCCTACGCCGACCAGAATGGCCACCCCTACCGCCCGATCGGGCGCTGGCTGGTGGAGCAGGGCGAGCTGAAAAAGGACGACGTCACCATGGACGCCATCCGTGCCTGGGCCATCGCGCATCCGGCCCGCGTGCCCGAGCTGCTGGCCAGCAATCCCAGCTATGTGTTCTTCACCAAGGGCCCCGACGGCGACGAAGGCCCGCGCGGCTCGTTGAACGTGCCGCTCACCGCCGGCTACAGCGTCGCGGTGGACCGCAACGTGGTGCCGCTGGGCAGCCTGCTGTGGCTGTCCACCACGCGCCCGGACGGCAGCCCGGTGGTGCGCCCGGTGGCCGCGCAGGACACCGGCGGCGCGATTGCCGGCGAGGTGCGTGCCGACCTGTTCTGGGGCACCGGCGATGCGGCTGGCAAGCTCGCCGGGGACATGAAACAGAAGGGCTTCATCTGGATGCTGTGGCCCAAGGGCGCGGCGTTGCCGAAGGCGCCGTAGGGACCGGTGCGTGAGGCCTGCTTCACGCACCGGTCCTATGCTCGCCGTTCGCATCCCGTTGGGGAGGCTTCCTGGCAAGGTGACTCGACTCGATGAGCGCATTCCCCGACCGTTTCGACGTCATCATCGTGGGCGGCAGCTATGCCGGCATGTCCGCGGCCCTGCAACTGGTGCGGGCCCGGCGCAGCGTGCTGGTGATCGACAGCGGCACCCCGCGCAACCGTAACGCGGTGGTCGCCCATGGCTTCCTGGGCCGCGAAGGCATGGCCCCGGCCGAGATCGCCGCGCAGTCGCGTGGCGAACTGATGCGCTATCCCACCCTGGCCTGGCTCACCGGGCGCGCCATACGTGCCGAGGTCCTGGGCGGTGGCAAGCGCTTCGACATCCACTGCGAAGGCGGCCAGCGCTTCTCGGCACGCCGGCTGATTCTTGCCTACGGCGTCACCGATACGCTGCCCGCCATCGACGGCCTCGCCGAGCGCTGGGGCAGGAGCGTGCTGCACTGCCCGTATTGCCACGGCTATGAGCTGCAGGAAGGCCGCATCGGGGTGGTCGGCTGCTCCGATGACGGCGGGGCCGGGCAGGCGCTGCTGCTGTGCGACTGGGGCAATGTCACCCTGTTCTGCAGCGATGCCGCGCGGATCGATCCGGCGCAGAAGGTGCGCCTGGACGCGTGTGGCGTGGTCATCGAAACGACGCCTGTGCTGCGCGTGGATGAGCAGGCCACCGTCGTGCTTACCGATGGCCGCCGCGTCGTCACCGATGCGCTGTTCGTCGCCCCGGTGTCGCGCCTGTCCTGTGACCTGGCTCAGCAGTTGGGGTGTGAGTTGCAGGACGCCGGCTGCATCACCGCCGATTCGGCCAAGCAGACCACCGTGGAAGGCGTGTTCGCCTGCGGCGACGCAGCCCGCATGGCGGGCAACATCGCCCTGTCGGTCGGCGAGGGCGCGCTGGCCGGTGTGGCCGTGCATCATTCGCTGGTCGGCCTGTTGGACTGAGGGGCCTTTGGCGCTACATTCGCGCAAGCGGCCCCTGCAACCGCGCATGTCCGGCCGAAAAGAATGGAAGGGAACGTCCATGCAGGTCAAACGCATCATCGCCAACATGCGCACCGAAGACCCCACGCTCGCCGATCGGTTCTACCGGGACATCCTCGGTCTGGAGCTGGCGATGGACCATGGCTGGATCCGTACCTATGCCAGCCCGAACCACATGACCGTGCAGGTCAGCGTTGCGCAGGAGGGCGGCTCGGGGACCGACGTGCCCGACCTGTCCGTGGAGGTGGATGACCTGGAGGAAGCGCTGCGCAGGGTGAAGGCAGCGGGCATTCCACTGGTCTACGGGCCGACCAGCGAACCCTGGGGCGTGCGACGGTTCTACGTGCGCGACCCGTTCGGGCGGCTGGTCAACATTCTGCAGCACGCGTAGATGGTCATGGACGCGACGTATCCGACGTGCCTGGACACCGCCGATGACGCCACTGCCTGCGCCTTCTTCTGGACGGGCCTGGCGCTGGGCATCCTGCACGTGGATGCCAGCAAGGAATGGGCATACGCCAGGATCGACGCGCGGGACGCGCCGGCCATCGAGATCATCGAGATGGCCACGGCATGTTGGAGAACATCAAGGCAACCCATCTGAGCTGCTATCTGGACCGACGATGGGTCCTGGAAGAATCTTCGCCTTCGCGGGCGCAGCCCGAAGATCTCTGACTATATCCTCAAACGCTCGGCTGACTGCGATCTCATTGCGGTCACTGGCGATGAAGCGGTCGCACGAGGCAACATAGTCGAAGGCGAGCCCGTACCGTCCGCCAACATCCTTCATGGGTACGCCCCACGCTCGATTCGTGGACCGCTCCCAGAGCCAGCAGGCAACGCGGTTCAGGGGATCGCCGTCATGGGTATCCAGCAGAATCCAGTCGTCACGCAGCAGTACCACGTTCACCTGCGCCGGCATCCAGCGGGCGCTTGAGCCACGTGGCCCTCTCAGCAGCGCAGAAACATCTTGACGGCTGCTACTCCAATCCATCAGATCGATGTCGTAAAGGAATGCCTCGTCATGAGCATCCGTATGGGAGAACAGCAGGATGCTTCCATCGCGGACCCCGGACGGAGCGTGGGCCTGTACCGGGCCAACCCCTCGTGGCGCGGGCAGCTCGGTAACGCCCGCACCATCGAGTGCAAAAAACCTGTTCCATGCGTACGCGATGACACGATCACCCGCAGCCGCTGACCAGAACACGTCCCGTTCCGTGAACGACCTCCACCCTCTCTCGGAGGCCAGCAGCAGTTGTTTGCCTGCGATCATCTCGCCATCCCGGTTGTATCGGCTCCAGAAAAGGGCCTCCGGCAGGATGCGGCCGAATCGCGGCCGAACGGAAAACACCACAATCTCATCGCCGACCCAGGCACCCAGCACAGCGTCGGTCAACGGGGCGCCGTCGCAGCCTGGAGGTGGAGCGGCCAGCGTTGTCCATGTGCGTTTCTCTTCCGAGAAAAGCCGAAAGACAACGCATCTGGTTTGTCGACACCAGGCCTTGGCAAGCGCATGCGTCTGGGCAGCATTGCGGCTGAAAGAGGAAAGATCGGGAGAAAAGTTGTAGCCCAGGTCCCCGAAAAGCACCAGCACCGGCTGGTGTGGCAATCCGACTACATCAAACATGCGGCCGTCAGGGTCTGATACCAGCAACCGATCCCGAACGGCTACTGCCGGCCCGTGAGATGGAAGACGGTCGTGACCGTGATCGTCAACGTGCGTGAGGCGAAGTGAGTGAATGCTCTCAACTAGGGGGCGCATGCTTCCTCTCGTTGTGTCGAAACAGATATACGCGGCTATCGACCGTCCGCTACGCCACTGCGCTTGGGCGGGTCGGTGGTGACCGTGGCAATGCCGCCAAGCAACGCCTCACACAATTGTAGATAGGTCACGTGGCGTAAACAGGGCTCGCGCCGCTGATCCAACTGTGCTTCGGGGATCTTCTCGACATGGGACCTGGAGCAGCCGACCAACGGTCGGCTCTACCGGGATGTTGTGTAGCCGACCAATGGTCGGCTCTACCGGGATGTTGTGTAGCCGACCAATGGTCGGCTCTACCCCGGCACGCTGACCAGGATGAATGGAGACGCGAGAGACAGGGTGTCGTCCCCGGTTGCCCGCTGTTTGTGATTCAACCCCTTTCGCTTTTGCACTACATTGGTGCAATGACCTCCGCACTAGCCCCTCCCGCCCTTGACGTCCTAGGCACCCCGGTTGCCTGGGCCGACGCCAGCGGCCGCGTGGTGGGCTGCAACCCGGCGTTCGCGCGCTGGCTGGGGGTCAGCGTGCGCCGCCTGATCGGCCAGCCGCTGGCCTCCCTGGAAGTGCAGGGCGAGGCGCTGGCCCACTTCCTGGCCCGTGATGAGCGCGACACCCTGCGCCTGCACCGCCTGGCCCTGGCCTTGCCGGGCGACGCGCCGCGTTTCGCCGAAGGCTGGCTGAGCCGGTGGGACGAAGGCGGCTGGCTGCTCGAAGCGCATCCGGTGGACGAGTTCCCCGGGCTGGACCCCACCCAGGCCCTGCCCAGCGCGCTCAGTGCGGCGCTCAAGGGCCTGGCCCACGAGCTGCGCAATCCACTGGCGGGGTTGAAGGGCGCGGCCCAACTGCTGGCCAGGCGCAATGCGCAACGGGCCGCCGATGAGCGCGACCCGGACGAGCGCGAGCTGATCGAACTGATCGGCTCGGAGATCGAGCGCCTCAACGGCCTGCTCGAACAACTGCTGTCGCCGGCCCCGGCCGCGCCGCACGCGCCGCTCAACATCCACGCCTCGCTGGAGCGCGTGCTGCGCCTGGCCGAAAGCGAAGGCGGCTGGGCGGTGCGGCTGCAGCGCGACTACGACCCCAGCATTCCCGAATTCGACGGCGACGCCGACCGCCTTACCCAGGCGGTCTGGAACCTGGTGCGCAACGCGATCCAGGCCGGCGCCGGCAGTGTGACCCTGCGCACCCGGGTAGAGCACGGCGTGCGCATCGGCGACCAGGTGCACCCACTGGCGCTGCGCCTGGAGATCGCCGACGACGGCCGCGGCGTACCCGAGCAGCTGGCCGAGCACCTGTTCCTGCCGCTGGTGAGCGGCCGCGCCGAAGGTACCGGGCTGGGCCTGGCGCTGGCCCAGCAGGTGGCGCGCGAACACCGCGGCACGCTGACCTACCGTTCGCGACCGGGGCATACCGTCTTTACCGTGCTGCTGCCGATCGGCCACGGCACGCCCGCCGAGGAGACCGCCCATGGCGGATGACACCGACAGCACCGCCCAGCGCGTCTGGGTGGTCGATGATGACCGCGCGGTCCGCTTCGTGCTGTGTACCGCGCTGCGCGACGCCGGCTACCGCGTGGAGGGCTTCGACGGCGCGGCCTCGGCGCTGGCCATGCTCGAGACCCAGCCGCCACCGGACCTGCTGTTCACCGACGTGCGCATGCCCGGCGACGATGGTCTGGTGTTGCTGGACAAGCTCAAGGCCGCGCACCCGCAGCTTCCGGTGATCGTAATGTCAGCCTATACAGACGTGGCCAGCACCGCTGGCGCGTTCCGCGGCGGTGCACAGGAGTTCCTGTCCAAGCCGTTCGACCTCGACGATGCGGTGGCGCTGGCCCAGCGCGTGCTGCCCGCGCCCGATGCGCTGGCCGATGCGCCGGCACCCGCTGCCGTGGAGCCCATGCCCGACCAGCGCCCACAGCTGGTGGGCGACACCCCGGCCATGCGCGCGCTGTTCCGCGCGATCGGGCGGCTGGCGCAGGCGCCGCTGTCGGTACTGATCAACGGCGAAACCGGCACCGGCAAGGAACTGGTCGCACATGCGCTGCACCATGAATCGCCGCGCGTGCAGGGGCCGTTCGTGGCGCTCAACACCGCGGCGATTCCTTCCGAGTTGTTGGAAAGCGAACTGTTCGGCCACGAGGCCGGCGCGTTCACCGGCGCGCAACGGCGCCACGTCGGCCGCTTCGAGCAGGCCAACGGCGGCACCTTGTTCCTCGATGAGATCGGTGACATGCCGCTGCCGCTGCAGACGCGGCTGCTGCGCGTGCTGGCCGAGGGCGAGTTCTTCCGTGTGGGTGGGCGCGAGCTGATCCGGGTCGACGTGCGCGTGATCGCCGCGACCCACCAGGACCTGGAGTCGCTGGTGGCGCAGGGTCGCTTCCGTGCCGACCTGCTGCACCGGCTGGATGTGGTGCGGCTGCGCCTGCCGCCGCTGCGCGAGCGTCGCGACGATATCACCCAGTTGGCCGATACCTTCCTGGCCGCGGCGGTGCGCAAGCTGGATGCGCCGCCCAAGCGGCTCACCGCGGCCGCGCTACAGGCGCTGCGCGAACATGACTGGCCCGGCAACGTACGCGAGCTGGAAAATGTGTGCTGGCGCATGGCAGCCCTGGCCGCCTCGGACACCATCGGGGTGGCCGATGTGGACAGCGCGCTGCATCGCGGCGGTGGTCCGCGCACCCGCGCGGCGGGCGATCCGGGCCAGTGGGAAACCCTGCTGTCGGCCTGGGCGCGCCAACGCCTGGCCGAAGGCGCCGAAGGCCTGCACGCGCAGGTGCGCGACCGGGTGGACCAGGCACTGCTGGAAGCGGCCCTGCAGATCACCCACGGGCGCCGGGCCGAAGCGGCCGCGCGCCTGGGCATGGGCCGCAACACCCTGACCCGCAAACTCGGCGCCGGGCGCCGTCGGGGCGGATGAACCAGATGTCCACGGCATGTGTGCACGGCGTCCGTGCCGCTTTCATGGTGTGTGGACGAGCACGTCGTTAGTTTGCAACCAAGGAGTTTTCCATGCGCAGTTCTTCCATCGTCCTCGGTGCAGCGGTTGCCCTCGGCCTGGCCGCCTGCGGCAGCACGCCGCCACCGCGCCCCACCGCCCCACCGGTGCCGCTGGTGAGCACGGCAAAGATGGCCGAAGCCAACCTGTCGTCGGCGTCGGCCAGTCTGGTCAGTGGGCGCCTGGCGTTGGTGCCTGACGCGCAGGGCGTGCATATCACCGGCGTCATCGGTGGCCTGCAGCCGTTGCAGACGGCGGCGTTCCACGTGCATGAGCGCGGCGATTGCAGCGCGGTGGATGCCAGCAGCGCGGGCGGACATTTCAACCCGGGCGCGCAGCCGCATGGCCGCAACAGCGCCGGCGCGCACCACGCCGGCGACATGGACAACCTGCGCGCCGATGCGCAGGGACGTGCCAACGTGGATGTGCGGCTGCCAGCGGTGACGCTTGGCGGCGGCGCAGCCACTGATATCGCCGGGCGTGCACTGGTGGTGCATGCCAACGCCGACGATTACCGCAGCCAGCCCGCCGGCAATGCCGGCGCCAGAATCGCCTGCGGCGTCATCCGGGTCACGCGCTGATCGCGCAGCCCGACGCCGCTTTTTCCATCGCTACCCGCAAGGAGTTCCACATGCGCCTGATCCACACCTCGCTGTTCGCCGCCATCGCCGCGCTCGGCCTGACCGCCTGCAACAAGCCGGCCGACACCACCCCCGAAGCGACCCCGGCGGCTGAAGCCACGGCCGCCCAGCCGACCGCCGAATCCACCCCCGACGCACCGCCGGCCATGACCAGCGAAGCGCACGCCAACCACGGCGCCGCCGCCGAACTGGCCCCCACCAAGGACAGCACCGTCAAGGGCAACGTCACCTTCAGCGTGGTGGACGGCAAGGTGCACGTGAAGGGCGAGGTGAGCGGCCTCAAGCCCAACTCCGAGCACGGCTTCCACATCCATGAGAAGGGCGATTGCAGCGCACCGGACGGCGCCAGCGCCGGCGGTCACTTCAACCCGGGCAAGGAAGACCACGGCAGCGTGGCCGCCACCCCGCACCACGGCGGCGACATGCCCAACATCAAGGCCGACGCCCAGGGCAACGCCGTCGTCGACGCGGATGTGTCCACCAACGTCAACATCGGCAAGGGCGATGATTTCGACATCATCGGTCGCGGCCTGATCGTCCACGCCGACGCGGACGACTACAAGACCCAGCCGACCGGCAACGCCGGTGCGCGCCTGGCCTGTGCGGTGATCAAGGCCGCGCCGTAACCGACGCGATGCAGAATGAAAAACGCCGGCGACTGCCGGCGTTTTTTTGAGCGTTGGTAGAGCCACGCCATGCGCGGCTGCAATCGGCAATACCGATGTGCGGAGGAGCCGGCCAGCGGCCGGCACTACCGTCAGCGGGTGAGCAGCGCGCGCGCGTCCTGGCCGGCTTCGCAATGCACGAACAACACCGGCAGGCCATGCGCTTCGAGCACAGCGGCCATCTGCCGCTGGCGCATCAGGAACTGGTCGTAGATGCCCTGCAGGCGCTCGCAATCGCCGGTGCCGTGGTTGTAGAACGCGCACCAGCCGGCGGGATCGAACAGGGCCATACGCACTTCGCCATCAGCGTATCGAAGCAGCGGCTCCGGTGCGGCATCCAGCCATTCTTCAACGTGCGGCGCCATCAGGGCGGTTTCGATCACCGGCCACAGGGCGGCCAGGCCCTGGTTGTCGTACTGCATCGACATCATCGCGGCGAGGTCGTTCACCGTGAAGAAGCGCGCGTGCTCGATCTGCGCACCGAAGGCCGTCTGCGCCAGCAGCGCGGTGTCCGGCTGGGCCATGCCCTGGGCCAACAGCACGTCTTCCAGCGCCTCGGCCACGGCCTGGGTCTGCGCCACTTCGGTGCCGGTCAGCAGGAACGGCACCACGCGCAGGCCACCGCCGGTCAGTGCGGCCTCGGCCTGGAACGGCAGTGGCACATCGCCGTCTGCACCGGCACCGAACGCCAGCAGGCGCGGGCCCTGGCTGCGGCCGGGGGCGCGCATCTGCAGTTCTTCCAGGCGGCGGTGCACGGGCCAGCCCGGGCGCAGCACTTCGGCCGGATCGAAATGCGCGCCGGCGAACACGAAGTCCAGCCCACTGACGCCGGGGACCAGCTTGGCCAGGTCGCGGCCGACGCGCTCGGCCAGTTCGCCAGCCTGTTCGGAGGACAGCGCGGCATGGCGCGGCGCGTCGCCGCCGGCCAGTTCCAATGCCAAGACGCCAAGGGCATTCATGCCGGGGTCGGGTTTGCTCATGGTTTCACGGTTGGCCCATCACAGGGCGGCAGCTACACTTGCCCCCATTATGCCTGCTCCTTCGTGCAGGCCATGTTGCAGACACCCCTCCCATGCCAGGTATCTCCATGCCCAACGCCCGTCCCGTCGCCATCCTCGGTGGCGTCCGCATCCCGTTCTGCCGCCAGAACACGGCCTATTCGGACGTCGGCAACCTCGGCATGTCGGTACGTACGCTGGGCGCGCTGGTCGAACGCTTCGGCCTGCACGGCCAGCAGCTCGGCGAAGTGGCGATGGGCGCGGTGATCAAGCATTCCAGCGACTGGAACCTGGGCCGCGAAGCCACGCTGTCTTCCGGCCTGTCTCCGCTGACGCCCGGCATCACCATGCAGCGGGCCTGCGGCACCTCGCTGGACACCATCATTGCGGTGGCCAACAAGATCGCGCTGGGCCAGATCGACTCGGGCATCGGCGGCGGCTCGGACACCACCTCCGACGTACCGATCGTGTACGGCAAGAAGCTGCGCGCGCGCCTGCTGGCGGCCAACCGCGCCAAGAGCACCGGCGACAAGCTCAAGGCGCTGACCCGCGGCTTCAAGCTCAGCGAGCTCAAGCCCGAATTCCCCGGCGTGGCCGAGCCGCGTACCGGCAAGAGCATGGGCGACCATTGCGAGGACATGGCCAAGGAATGGAACATCTCGCGCGATTCGCAGGACGAATGGGCGGTGTCGTCGCACAAGAAGCTGGCCGCCGCCTATGAGCGCGGGTTCTTCACCGACCTGATCGCCCCGTTCCGTGGCGTCGAGCGCGACAACATCCTGCGCGCCGATACCTCGCTGGAAAAGCTGGCCACGCTCAAGCCGGCCTTCGACAAGGTGTCCGGTCGCGGCACGCTGACCGCCGCCAACTCCACCCCGCTCACCGACGGCGCCTCGGCGGTGCTGCTGGCCAGCGAGGAATGGGCGCGCGCGCACGGCCACGAACCGCTGGCCTACCTGCGCGATTCGCAGGTGGCCGCGGTGGATTTCGTGCACGGCGAAGGCCTGCTGATGGCGCCCACCATCGCGGTGCCGGAAATGCTCAAGCGCAACGGCCTGACCCTGCAGGATTTCGACATCTACGAAATCCATGAAGCGTTCGCCGCGCAGGTGCTGTGTACGCTGCGCGCGTGGGAAAGCGAAGACTACTGCCGCAACCGCCTGGGCCTGGACGCGCCGCTGGGCCGGATCGACCCGGCCAAGATCAACCCGCTGGGGTCCTCGCTGGCCACCGGCCACCCGTTCGCGGCCACCGGCGCGCGCGTGATCGCCACGGCGGCCAAGCAGCTGGCCGAACGCGGCGGTGGCCGCGCGCTGGTCTCGATCTGCACCGCCGGCGGCATGGGCGTGGTGGCGATCGTCGAACGCTGATCAGGCCGACAATCGCACACAAGAAAGGCCGCCCAAGGGCGGCCTTTCTTGTGGAGGTGGGTAGAGCCACCCCATGGGTGGCTGCACACCATCCCGAAGCCCGGTAGTGCCGGCCGCTGGCCGGCTCCACGCACCCCACCGAACGTCCATGAAGAGCCGACCAACGGTCGGCTCGACCGGTACGCCATCAAGGCAACCGCGGGTTGCCGAATTCGTCGCGCTCATCGCGCACGACCGGATCCACCGGATCAATGCGATCGACCGACTGCAACGGCTGCACCGGCAGCGGCTGCGACATCAGCGACTGCTCTTCCACCGTGGCGCGTTCGGGAACCACCGGGCCCAGCGGCGTGACCACCGCGTCGGCGCGCGCCAGCGCGATGCTGTCGTCGCCGCGCTGCTGGCGCAGCGCATTGGCGAAGCACTGTGCGGCCAACGCCGGCTCGCCACGCTCCACGAACAACTGGCCCAACGCTTCCCACGCGGCCGGACCGGCACCGGCGGCAATCGCGCGGTGCAGGTAGTCCTCGGCCTGGCTGTGCTGGCGCTGGCGGGTCGCGATACGGCCCAGCGCCAGCAGCAATGCCGGGCTGGCCGGCTGGTTGACCAGCCAACGCTGCAGGTTGGCCTGGCGCGTGGCCAGCTTGTCCACCGGCATCTGGCCGTACAGCTGCACCAGCGATTCGTCCCAGCGCGTGTCCAGCGCCTGCTCGATGTTGAGCAGGGCCGGTTCGTCCCAGTCCAGCGCCACGGCACGCAGCGCATACGCCGACACCACGTCCGGATCGCTGCGCAGCGCCTTCGGGGTGGCTTCCCATTGCGCCGCGAGTGCATTGACGTCGCCCGCTTCCAGCAGCGACTGCGCTGCCAGGCGGGTTTCCAGCTCGGCCACGGCCTCGTCGGGCAGGACCTTCTGTTTGCGCAGCGCGCCCAGCTGGCCGTACGCCTCGTGCGCGCGCTCGGCGCGGGCCAGCGCTTCGGTGCGCAGCCACAGGCCGCGCGGCGGCAGCGGTTGAATGGTGGCGGTGTCCAGCAGGTTGATCGCATCCACCGGGCGCTCCTGCACCAGCAGGCGCTCGGCCTGCAGCAGGGCGTGCAGGGTGGCGTCTTCACCGGCCAGGCGCTGCAGGTACTGGTTCACGGCCGCCTGGTCATCGCGTGCCTGCGCGCTGCGGACCGCGGTGACCATTGCAACGGCGGTCACTTCCTTGTCTTCGGCCGCGCTCTCCAGCAGCTTTTCAGCCCGCTGCCACTGGCCCTGTTCGTGCGCCTGGATGCCGTCGATCAGGCGCGCGCGGCCCTGCTTGCGACGGTAGCGGCCCCATGCGCGGAACGGCGAGGCCAGCAGGCTCCACAGCAGCCACAGCACCAGCAGGCCCACCAGCACCATCAAGGCCACCTGCGGCACCGTGGACCGGTAGTCGTTGCCGCCGTAGCGGTAGATCACTTCGCCGAACTGGCGCAGTTGTTCGGTGCCCAGGAATTGCGAGGCGATCACGCCAAGGGCTACCGCCAACAACAGCACCACCAGGGATTGGAAGGGTTTCATCGGTCATCTCCATCGCGCATCGCGCGCAGTTGCTGCAAGGTGCTGCCCAGTTCGGGTACCGCAGGATGCAGCACGCGCGTACGCAGTTGCTGCAGTTCAGCACGACGCTCGCGCAGGGCGGGTGAATCCGGCCACAGCCGCGGCAGCCATGCCGCCACGCGGTCCACGGCGTGGGTGAAGCCGTCCTGGTCGCCACGCTCCACCGCTGCGCGGGCCAAGGTGAGTTCCAGCTGCAGGGAATCCCAGCCGGCCACGCGCTCGGCATCGGTCAGCGGGCCCTGCGTGCGGGTGGGGGTGATGGTCACGAACGGCGCCAACACCTGTTGCCACCACGGCGTGCCGGCGGCTGCACCGGTACCAGCATCCACCTGTTCGGGGACCTGTTCCAACGCCGTGGCGAACGCGGCCAGCTGCGCGCCGGTGGTGGCACGCACGCCCGGGCCCAGCGCGTCCACCGCATTGCGCTCCTGCATCAGCGCCTGGCGCAGGTTGAGATAGTCGTTGCCCTGCACATCGGCCAGGGTGGTGGCGGCCAGCGCGTACAGCCGCTTGGCACCGTCCACGTCGTCGGCGTACGCCAGGCGCTGCGCGGCCTGGCCCAGCAGCAGTTCGGTCTCTTCCAGCTGCAGCGCCTGCGCGCCATGGCGGGTGCTGTCGGCCAGCTTGGCCAGGTTGTCTTCCAGCAGCGCGTTGCGCTGGCTCAGGCCCAGCATTTCATCGCGCAGCACGCGGTTGGTGGCGGCGGCGTCCTGCACCCGTTGCGAGGTCGAACGCTGGTCGCGGCGCAGCGCTTCCACGCTGTCCACCAGGCCCTGCAGCTGCAGCCCGGCATCGGCCTGCGCCTGGGCAGCGCGGGCCTGTTCGGCCTGCCAGCGGGTCCAGCCCCAGGCCACGCCCACGCCAATCACCAGTACGACCGCGAGCGGCACGATCCAGCGCAGGGAACGGGGGTCAGGCGGTGGCGAAACGTCGTCATTCATGCGGGCATCCTTGTCGCGCGCGCCGGGGTGTCCGCAAGCTGGCGTGCGACGTGGTGCACAGCATCACCCGGCGTGCGCGCGGCCCGCAAGGCCGGGAACGTCGCCTGTTCAGGTAGATGCGGAAGTGATGATCGCCGCGTGTGCGGCCTGCACCAACTGACGTGGTAGGGGGCCTTCGGCGACGCAGACCCGGGCGAACCCGGCCGCGCGGGCCTGCTCCGCAAGCCGCGCGCTGGCGGCCACCACCAGGGAGGCGCGCAGGCGCGGCAGCAGGTCCTGCGGCGCCCTGGCCAGCAGCAGGTCCAGCGCCTCGCCACTGCTGACCGCCACCACCCATGGCCCGGTACGGCGGCGCAGCCGCTGCAGGGCACGGGGCGGCAAGGGCAGGGGCACCCGCTGGTAAACATTGGCGCGGTGCAGCGTGGCGCCGCGTTCGATCAAGGTGGCGGCGATGATGCCGCGGCCACCCGGGGCGGTGACCAGGCCCGCGTCCAGCCCGTCCAGCCCGGTCAGCTCAGGCAAGGCCAGCAGGCCCTCGCTGTCCATCCGCGCCGGTGCCAGCACCGGGCCGGCGGTATGGGCGCGCAGCGCCGCCGCGGTACCGGTGCCCACCGCCAGCCAGATACCGGCACGCGCCGCGTTCAAGGGCAGCAGGCGCGCGGCCGCGTGCACCGCCGCCGGGCTGCTGAATACCACCCGCTGGGCAGCCAGCGCGCGCGCCAGCTGGGCGCGGCTGGCGTCGTCGTCGCGCACCTGCAGCGCCCACGGCGACAGCGCCACTACCGTGGCGCCGGCGGCCTGCGCAGCCCGCCGCAACGGCGCATGCTGGCCGCGCGGGCGCAGTGAAATCAGGGTCCATTCCGGCACATGTGCATCGCTGTTCATTGCGGGCATTATGCGAGCCCTTTGCCGTCACGTTGTCGTACCGATGTCCAATCCTGAATCCCTGCCCGCGCACCTGGCCGAACTGCAGCTCGTGCTGGACCGCATGCCCCCGGTGGCGGCCATGCAGATCCGCGTGGTGTCCTACCGCGACGGCATGCTCGACCTGGGCGCGCCGCTGGCCGCCAACGTCAACGACAAGGGCAACGCATTCGGTGGCAGCCTGGCCTCGGCGCTGACCCTGTCCGGGTGGGCGCTGGTGACCCTGCGCCTGCGCCTGGCCGGGTTCGATGCCGACGTTTACGTGGCCGACAGCCACGTGCGCTACCTGGCCCCGGTCTACGAGGACCTGCACGCCCAGGCCCAGGCCGCCGACCCGGCCGACTGGGACGGCTTCCTGGCCACCTTCGCCCAGCGCGGCAAGGCCCGGATCGGGCTGGTGGCCCGCCAGCCCGGCACTGCGGGCAAGCCGGCCGCTGAACTGACCGGGCGTTTCGTGGCCTTCGCAAGGCGGTAGGATGGGCGCCTTGCCGATTGGGGAATTCGCATGCGCCGTTTGTTTCAGATCCTGCTGCTGACCGTGTTCGCGCTGACCAGCGTCAGCGCGCTGGCCGCCGAGCCGAAAACCACCAAGAAGCAGCGCAAGGAGCTGGAAGAGACCCAGGTCAAGTACGACTCCACGATGCGCTGGGGCACCGTCGAGGACGCCCTGCCGTACCTGGACCCGGAATACGCCAAGGTCCACCCGCTCACCGACCTGGAGCTGCGCCGCTACGAGCAGGTGAAGATTTCCAGCTATCGGGCCGGCGACAACGTGCCCATGCCCGACGGCCGGGTGGGGCGCAACGCCGAGGTGCGGGTGATCAACAACAACACCCAGGCCGAGCGCACCCTGCGCGTGAAGGAAATCTGGCGCTGGGACGCCGAGGGCAAGCGCTGGCTCCAGGCCAACGGCCTGCCGGACCTCTGGCAGGAGCGCTGAGCCTCGTAGAGCCGGGCTCTGCCCGGCTGAAGCCATGATCGGCGAACGCTGAGCCACGCCCAGGCGGGGGCTGGACGCCGATTCGCCCGCATGTGCGACAATCGGCGCCCGATTATCGACCCGTGATCTTAGTGAATTACGAAGAGCTGCTGGCCTTTGCCGGCCGAAACCCGATGTTGTCGATGGCCCTGGTCGGCCTGACCGTGGCCATCATCGTCACCGAAGTCCGCCGCCTGTTCCGAGGCTTCAAGTCGCTCAAGCCGGCCGAACTGACCCACCTGATCAATGCCGGTGGCGCGATCGTGGTCGATCTGTCCTCCAGCAGCGATTTCGAGAAGGGCCATATCGCCGGCAGCCGCAATGTGCAGCCCAGTGCGTTCGGCCCGGAACACAAGCTGGTGGCCAACGCCAAGCAGAGCCCGGTGGTGCTGCTGTGCCGCACCGGCAACGCCTCGGAAACCGCCGCCAAGGCGCTGAAGAAGGCCGGCTTTGAGCAGGTCAGCGTGCTCGACGGCGGCATTCCGGCCTGGCAGCAGGCCGAGTTGCCGCTGGTCAAGGGCCGCAACTGATTTCCGCGCGATTGCGCTGCATGCCTTGTGCGCGGCGCCACACGCCCGCATAGCAGGGCATGTAACAATCCAACTTATTGCACTTAATTTCTGGGAGCTACAGGAAATGTCCGAAGAGACCACCAACGGCGCCGTCGCGCCGGCCGACGCCGCCACCGGCCCCGCGTTCACCGTCGAGAAGATCTACGTCAAGGACGTTTCGTTCGAGTCGCCCAATGCGCCGGCCGTGTTCAACGAAGCCGTGCAGCCGGAACTGCAGCTCAACCTCAACCAGCGCGTGCAGCGCCTGGGCGAGAACGCCTTTGAAGTCGTGCTGGCCGTCACCCTGACCTGCAAGGCCGGCGACAAGACCGCCTACGTGGCCGAAGTGCAGCAGGCCGGCGTGTTCGGCCTGGTCGGCCTGGACCCGCAGTCGATCGACGTGCTGCTCGGCACCCAGTGCCCGAACATTCTGTTCCCGTACGTGCGTTCGCTGGTGAGCGAGCTGATCCAGGCCGGCGGCTTCCCGCCGTTCTTCCTGCAGCCGATCAACTTCGAAGGCCTGTACGCCGAAACCCTGCGTCAGCGCCAGGAGCAGGGTGAAACCTCGCTGGCCGACTCCGAGCCGGCCGGCAACGCCTGATCGGCGCTGCTGTCGTTGCAATGAGCACCCACGCAGAAAAAATCGCGGTTCTCGGCGCCGGCTCCTGGGGCACGGCGCTGGCCAGTCTGCTTGCCCGGCACGGTCATTCGACCGTGCTGTGGGGGCGTGATGCGGCCATGGTCGAGGCCATCGACCAGCGCCACGAGAACTCCCGCTACCTGCCCGGCATTCCGCTGCCGGCGGCGTTGCGTGCCACCACCGACCTGGCCGCTGCCGTCAGCGACGCCACCTGGATCCTGGTAGTGGTGCCGTCGCACGCCTTCGGTGAAACCGTGCGCGCGCTGGCGCCGCTGCGTCCGGCAAACGCCGGCGTGGCCTGGGCAACCAAGGGCTTCGAGCCCGGGTCGGGCCGTTTCCTGCACGAAGTAGCGCGCGAGGTCCTCGGGCCGGACGTGCCGCTGGCGGTGGTGACCGGTCCGTCGTTCGCCAAGGAAGTCACCGAGGGCCTGCCCACCGCGATCACCGTACACGGTGACGCGCCGGCATTCGCCCAGCAGGTGGCCGACGCGATGCACGGCCCGGCGTTCCGCGCCTACACCGGTGACGACATGGTCGGCGCCGAACTGGGCGGGGCCATGAAGAACGTGCTGGCCGTGGCCACCGGCGTGGCCGATGGCATGCAGCTGGGCCTGAACGCCCGTGCCGGCCTGATCACCCGCGGCCTCAACGAGATGCTGCGGCTGGCCGCGGCGATCGGGGCCAAGCCGGAAACCCTGATGGGCCTGGCTGGCCTGGGCGACCTGGTGCTCACCTGCACCGGCGATCTGTCGCGCAACCGTCGTCTCGGCCTGGCGCTGGGACGCGGCCAGACCCTGCAGGACGCCGTGCGTGAAATCGGCCAGGTGGTGGAGTCGGTGCAGACCGCCGACGAAGTCATGCGCCAGGCCCGCCGCCACGGCATCGACCTGCCGATCTCCGATCGGGTACGCGCGGTGCTGCACGGCGAGCAGACCCCGGAAGAAGGCTTGCGTGCGCTGCTGGCGCGCGAACAGAAGCCGGAATATCCGGACACGCTGTTCAAGTGACCCACGAAAAACCCCGGCAAACGCCGGGGTTTTTTGTAGGCATCCACGCCCGGTCACACCGCCCGGAAACGAAAAAACCCGGCACAAGGCCGGGTTTCTTCGTGGCGTACCGACGAGGGTGTCGCCATGCCAACCGCAAAGAACGCGGCGGCCCTGCAGGTAGAGCCGACCGTCGGTCGGCTGCTGTCCGCGCAAAAAATGCGACGGCCAACACAGGTAGAGCCGACCGTTGGTCGGCTGCTCTAAAAGTGAAGCCCGACCTAAGCCGGGCTTCATGGCGCAGGGGAGAGAGACCACGCCATCCAACAACGTACCGCGGTGAAACGGTATTACCAGGTGAAGCGCGGACCGACGAACCATTCCTTGTCGCCGCCCTTGGCCAGCTTCACTTCGCCAGCAAGGCCCCAGTTCTGGTTGAGCTTGGCCTGGGCGCCGACGCGGCCGTAGAACTCGCCGTCCGGGTTGATACCGTGCTTCTTGCTGTAGTCCTCGTAACCGGCCATCACGTAACCCTCGATGTTCGGGGTGAACGCGCTGCGCACGCCCACTTCGGTCGAGTAGCCGTTGAAGTCCAGACCGTGCTTCGGGTCGAACTTCTGGTAGGCAACGCGGGCCACCAGGTCGGTGGTCGGGGCGATGCCGTAGTTGTAGCCGACACCGACCTTCCACTGGTCCACATCATTGCTGCCGCGCTTGGTTTCCTGCGCGTTGTAGTCGCCAAAGACATGGAAGTTCGGCGCCACGGCAACCGAGCCCTTCACGGCCCAGCCGTCGGCGTCGCCGCCCTTGGCATCGGTCTTCACGTAGCCGCCTTCAACATAGTTGTACGACAGGCCATCGGTTGCAGACGCAGCGAACGGCAGAGCAGCGAGCAGACCCAGGGCAAGCAAGGAAGACTTCATCATCGGGACACCTTTAATTATTTTTGGTTTTGCCGAACCGCCCCCCTTGGGAGGGGGAGAGAAGGGGCGGTCGACAGGTGTTAATTATTCATTTGTCGTCCCAATCGCTCCTGAATATTGAACTGACCGGTACATGAATGAAGCGCCCGTTCARGGAACTTGGGTGGTAGGTCGATTAGCCATGTCCCCATAGTTGGCGTCGCTTACACAAACTATGGGCGCAGCCGCCTGCACAAACTATGGGCGCAAGCCTGTCACCCCTTCTAGGAGAGCGCCGTGCCTTAACGGCAACGTAACATCGGCTTCGCAGCCAGCCTAAGACGCATTTTTAAGAAACCGCTGATATATCCCAGAGAGACAGGTGGGGAGGATGGAGCCATCCGGTCAGACCGGAACCAAGGCCCCTCCACTCTCACGCGCAGTTTGCCGCGCAGCTCCTGGGATACTCCATGAACTTTGTATACAAGTTGATCTTCAACATTTCGACGGGCACATGGGCAGTCGCCCACGAGCTCGCTGTTTCGCGCGGCAAGAAGAGCCGCACCCGGTTGGCGAAGGCCATGGCGATTGCACTGGCGCTGCCGGCAGGTGCAGCGATGGCGGCTGACTCGCCCGAAGTGATGCAGTGTGTCGCGGGACAAACAATGTCTCAGGACGGGCTGCGCTGTGAGGATACGGCTAATGCTGCTGGTATCGTTGCACCACGCGCTGGCACCGGGGCCGTATTCTTAGGTGGGACCGCAAATGGCGAAAATGCCGTAGCCATTGGAACAGGGTCAACGGCGAGCTACAAGGAATCAGCAGCGCTCGGCTTTAGGGCTCTCGCGCAACAAGAGGGCGCGGTCGCTGTGGGCCCACAGTCGGCTGTGTATGCTGTTGATGGAACAGCCGTTGGCTCATTCGCCACTGTTGCCAGTGGTGCAGTGGGAGGCGTCGCGCTCGGGACCCGTTCGACGTCTTCTGCCAATGGAGCGGCCGCGATCGGCGAAAGATCGATCGCCAACGCGGCAGACGCCACGGCGCTCGGCAAGAACGCACAGGCCAATGGTGCTAGGGCTGTAGCGTTGGGTGCAGCTTCCATTGCTGGCGCGGCGGACACGGTTTCTGTCGGCAATACAACGCTGAAGCGCGTCATTGTCAACGTTGCGCCCGGCAAGGCTGCGACTCACGCGGCTACGATTGGTCAGTTGTCGCCGCTTATCGCTGGTTTGGGCGGTGGCGCTGCCATCGACCCGACGACCGGCGCGGTTACCGGTCCGACCTACAAGGTGGATGGCAAGGATCAGAACCTCGGCGAAGCCCTCGCCGGGCTGGGCAATAACGCCCAGGCGCTGAAGGACAAGCTGACCAGCAGCGGGCTGCTCGCCGAAGATGGCAAGGCCATCGCACCAGTGACCTACGACCGGGATGTCAAAGGTGAAACCAACTTTGGTTCGGTCACCATGGGCAACGGTACTGGACCGGTCAAGCTGAAGAACGTCGCCGTTGGCACCGCCAACACGGACGCGGTCAACCTGGGCCAGCTCAACACTGCCCTTACGAATGCTGCGCAGGATGACGTGCACACGTTTGTGCAGATCGGCGGAAGCGGCGGCAGCGCCAGTGGAAATGCAATTGCTGGGGGAGTCGGGGCGGTAGCTGTCGGCCGGGGCTCAAACGCAGCTAAGTACAGCGTTGCCGTCGGTGGAAACACGAAAGCAACTGGCGAAGCAACCACGGCCGTCGGTATTGAAGCCTCCGCCGCAGGCACCAAGGCCTCTGCACTTGGCTGGAAGGCAAACGCTGCTGGCGACCGCGCAACCGCCGTCGGCTTTGGCGCGACCGCAGAAGGTGCCGCCAGCGTCGCGCTGGGCGGTGGCGTCAGCGAAACCCCGGAGGGCGTAGTCATCGCATCTGGCGCGTTGTCGTCGGGCGACAACTCTGTTGCCATCGGCGTCCGTAGCAAAGCGACCGCCAAAGACGCCGTCGCGCTCGGCTCGGACTCGGTGGCCGGGTCGGTCAACTCCTTCTCGATCGGTAACGATACCTTGAAGCGCACCATCATCAACGTGGCCGCCGGCAAGGCTGCAACCGATGCGGTCAATGTCAGCCAGCTGTCGCCGCTGGTGGCCGGCCTGGGCGGTGGCGCAGCCATTGATCCCAACACGGGCGCGGTCACCGGGCCGACCTACAAGGTTGACGGCAAGGAACAGAAGAATCTGGGCGATGCGCTGACCAGCCTCGACGCAGGTACGAGCGCACTGAAGGAAACGCTTGCAAGCAGTGGGCTGGTGGCAGCCGACGGCAAGGCACTGGCCGCTGTCAGCTACGATCGCGATATCAAGGGTGTGACCAACTATGGCTCGGTGACGCTGGGCAACGGCAAGGGTGCCGTTTCGCTCAAGAACGTGGCGGCGGGCACGGATGATACCGATGCCGTCAACATGACCCAGCTCAAGAACGCCATGGCGAATGCAACGCCGGCCGAAAGCACCTTCCTGGCCGGTAAGGGCGGTGGCACGGCAGCCAAGGCGACCGGCTTCAACTCGGTGGCCCTGGGCATCAACTCGGTGGCCGACCAGGCCAACACCGTGTCGGTGGGCTCGGCGTCGGGGAAGCGTCGCATCACGAACCTGGCGTCGGCCCAGGAAGAAAGCGATGCCGCAACCTATGGCCAGGTTACCGCCCTGGTGGGTAACGCCAGTTCGAGCGCCCAGCGTGCACTGAAGGACGTCAACACGCGCCTGTCGGCACTGAGCGAGCAGACGGGCCGTGTCGGTTTGGATAGCCCGTTCCTGAAGATCGATGCCCCGGAAGGCTCCGAAGCGGCTGTCGTCGATCTGAACAACTCCGCTGTGGCCATTGGTGCATCGACCAGCGCCATCGGCAGTATTGCCACGGCGATTGGTGGCGCCTCCTATGCGAAGGGTTCGCAGGCTGCGGCGATTGGCGGTGGCGCCTACGCCGAAGGTCAGGGCGCTCTGGCGATGGGCTCCGCACGGGCCGAAGCCGACAATTCCACGGCGCTGGGTAACGGTGCGCGTGCCACCGGTGCCTACACGCTGGCCATCGGCGCCAACGCGCGCTCGGCGGGCATGAATGGCGTTGCCCTGGGTAACAGCACCCGCGCGAACGCTGATAATGCAGTGGCCATCGGCACCTTGGCCAACATCGACGCCACGGCCACCAACTCCATGGCCTTTGGCCGTAACGCCAGCGTCGGCGCTGGCGCGACCAATGCGATGTCGCTGGGCAGCAACACGACCAATACCCGTGCCAATACGGTGTCGGTCGGCAGCCTCAAGAACGAACGGCAGATCACGAATGTGGCGGCCGGTACCGCTGACACCGACGCCGTCAATTTCAGCCAGCTGAAGAGCTTCGTCGGTTCCAATGGTGGTGGTCCGCTGATGGTGTCGTACGCCGATGAAACGAAAGCCTCGCTCGCCTTGGCCGGCGAAAACGGCACGACGATCAGCAACGTGAAGGCTGGCGCCGTCTCGGCCACCAGTACCGAAGCGATCAACGGCGCACAGCTGCAGGGCACGGCCTCCTCGGTTGCCTCCGCGCTGGGCGGCGGCTCGACGGTCAAGGCCGACGGCACCCTCGCGGCGCCGAGCTATACCGTGGGCGGTAACAAGCATGGCTCCGTCGGCAGCGCGCTGGGTGCTGTGGATACCTCGCTGACCGATCTGGACGGCCGTACCAATGACCTGGCCAGCCAGATCAAGGGCAGCGGCTTGGTGGACGACAAGGGCAACGCCCTGGCCGCCGTGACCTACGACAAGAAGGCGGATGGTTCGGCTGACCGGGCTTCGGTGACGCTCGGCACGCCGGGCACTGCCGTCAAGCTCTCGAACGTGGCCGCCGGCAAGGTGACCGCTGCCAGCACCGACGCCATCAACGGCGCTCAGCTGCAGGGCACGGCTGCCTCCGTGGCAACGGCCCTGGGTGGCGGCTCCACGGTCAAGGCCGACGGCACCCTCGTGGCGCCGAGCTACACCGTGGGTGGCAACAAGCATGGCTCCGTCGGCAGCGCTCTGGGTGCCGTGGATACGTCGCTGACGGACCTGGATGGCCGCACCAACGACCTGGCCAGCCAGATCAAGGACACCGGTCTGGTAGACGACAAGGGCAACGCACTGGCAGCGGTCACTTATGACCAGAAAGCAGACGGTTCGGCTGACCGTGCGTCGGTGACCCTTGGCACGCCGGGCACGGCGGTGAAGCTGTCGAACGTGGCCGCCGGCAAGGTAACCGCCGCCAGCACCGACGCCATCAATGGTGCGCAGCTGCAGGGCACGGCCGCGTCGGTTGCGGCCGCACTTGGCGGCGGCTCGACGGTGCAGGCAGACGGCACCCTTTCGGCGCCGAGCTACAACGTAGGTGGTAAGCCGCATGCCTCCATCGGTGGCGCATTGGGCGCTCTGGACACATCGGTCACGGCGCTGGATGGCAGGACCAATGATCTCGCCGAGCAGCTTGCCGGCAGTGGCTTGGTGGATGACAAGGGCAATGCCATCGCGGCAGTGACGTACGACCAGAAGAAGGACGGCTCGGCGGACTACGCGTCGGTGACGCTGGGCAATGCGGATACCGCCGTGAAGCTCTCGAACGTGGCCGCCGGCAAGGTGACCGCCGCAAGCACGGATGCCATTAACGGTGCACAGCTGCAGGGGACGGCCACTTCGGTGGCGGCGGCCCTGGGCGGCGGCGCGGTGATGAAGGCTGACGGCACGCTGACCGCGCCGAGCTACACCGTGGGAAGCGGCAAGTACAGCGACGTCGGCGGCGCTTTCGGTGCGGTGAACAGCTCGCTGACCGATCTGGATGGCCGTGCCAAGACCATGGCGGAGCAGCTCGCAGGTATGGGCGTGGTGGGCGAGGATGGCAAGAGCCTGGCTGCCGTCACCTATGACCAAAAGAAGGATGGTTCGCCTGACTATGCGTCCGTGACCCTGGGCTCGAAGGATGCTGCGGTGAAGCTGTCGAATGTGGCCGCCGGTTCGGTAGCCGCCACCAGCACCGAAGCGATCAACGGCGCGCAGCTGCAGGGCACGGCCTCTTCGGTTGCCTCCGCGCTAGGCGGCGGTTCGACGGTCAAGGCCGACGGCACCCTCGTGGCGCCGAGCTACACCGTGGGAGGCAATAAGCATGGCTCCGTCGGCAGCGCTCTGGGTGCTGTGGATACCTCCCTGACCGATCTGGACGGCCGTACCAATGACCTGGCCAGCCAGATCAAGGGCAGCGGCCTGGTGGACGACAAGGGAAACGCCCTGGCCGCCGTGACCTACGACAAGAAGGCGGATGGTTCGGCTGACCGGGCTTCGGTGACGCTAGGCACGCCGGGCACTGCCGTGAAGCTCTCGAACGTGGCCGCCGGCAAGGTGACCGCCGCCAGCACCGACGCCATCAACGGCGCTCAGCTGCAGGGCACGGCTGCTTCCGTGGCAGCGGCCCTGGGTGGTGGCTCCACGGTCAAGGCCGACGGCAGCATTGCGGCACCGAGCTACACCGTGGGTACCACCAAGCACGGCGATGTGGGCAGCGCCTTCGGCGCGGTCAACACCTCGCTGTCTGACCTGGATGGCAGAGCCAAGCAGCTGGACGAAAAGTTGTCCGGCACGGGCTTGGTGGATGACAAGGGCAATGCGTTGGCCGCCGTTGTCTACGGCCAGAACAAGGACGGTACGACCAACTATGGTTCGGTGACGCTGGGTAAGATCGCTGGCAGTGAACCGGTGCGCCTGAAGAACCTCGCCGCTGGCGTGGACAGCAGCGACGCGGTCAATGTCAGCCAGCTGACCGCTGCAACCGCAAATCCGTGGTTCAGTGGCAAGGGCGGCGGCACGGCGGCCAAGGTAAGTGCGTTCGGTTCGGTTGCCATCGGCATCAACTCGGTCGCCGACCAGAACAACACGGTGTCCGTTGGCAGTAGTGACCAGAAACGTCGCATCACCAATGTTGCCGACGGTGAGGGCAACTACGACGCGGTCAACTACCGCCAGCTGGTGTCGATGGTGTCCGGCCAGAACACGCGGACCCAGAGCGCGCTCAAGGATGTGGACAGCCGTTTCGCCGCGTTGGATGCACGCGGCGTCGTGGACGATTCATTCATCAAGATCGACGCCCCGGAAGGCTCCGAAGCGGCTGTGGTGGATCTGAACAACTCCGCTGTGGCCATTGGTGCATCGAGCAGCGCCATCGGCAGTATTGCCACGGCGATTGGTGGCGCCTCCTACGCGAAGGGTTCGCAGGCTGCGGCGATTGGCGGTGGCGCCTACGCCGAAGGTCAGGGCGCTCTCGCGATGGGCTCCGCCCGGGCCGAGGCCGACAATTCCACGGCGCTGGGCAACGGTGCGCGTGCCACGGGTGCCTACACGCTCTCGGTCGGCGCCAATGCGCGTTCGGCGGGCCTGAATGCCGTTGCATTGGGTAACAACACCCGAGCAAACGCCGACAACGCAGTGGCCATCGGCAACCTGGCCAACATCGACGCCACGGCCACCAACTCCATGGCCTTTGGCCGCAACGCCAGCGTGGGTGCTGGCGCAACCAATGCGATGTCGCTGGGCAGCAACACGACCAATACCCGCGCCAACACGGTGTCGGTCGGCAGCTTGAACAATGAGCGGCAGATCACCAACGTGGCGGCCGGCACGGCCGAAACCGATGCTGTCAACTTCAGTCAGCTGAAGAAGTACGTGGGTGAGAACGGTGGCAGCGGTGGTGCAGCCAATCCGCTGGCTGTGGCCTACACCGATGCCGACAAGGGCACGGTCAGCCTGGCGGGTGCCGAGGGCACGATCCTCTCCAACGTCAAGGCGGGTAGCGCAGACACCGACGCGGCCAACGTCGGCCAGGTGAAGGGCGTTGCCGCCGCGATCGGCGGAGGCGCCTCCATTGCGGCAGACGGTTCCGTCACCGCGCCGAGCTTCACCATCGGTGGCGGCCGCTACAGCAACGTCGGCGACACTTTCGCTGCAGTGGACACCTCGCTGACCGACCTGGATGGGCGTGTCACGGGCAATAGCAGCAGCGTGACCAACCTGACCAAGCAGTTCGAGGAGCTGACGGCAGGCACCAGCGGCATGGTCACCTTCGATGCGGCGTCCAACACCGTGAAGGTCGCTTCGGCCCAGGCTGGCACCACGGTCGACTTTGCCAACAGTGACAACGAAGCGCGCACGCTGACCAACGTTGCTGCAGGCAGCGCCGAAGGCGATGCGGTGAATGTTGCCCAGCTGAAGGGCACTGCACAGAGTGTGGCCGCAGCCATCGGTGGCGGTTCGGTGGTCAACGCGGACGGCACTGTCTCCCAGCCGAGCTACACGGTCGGTGGGACCACGGTGACCAACTTCGGCGATGCCATCACCAACATCGATGACCGCACGACCATCAACGCAACCGAGCTCACCACGCTGGGCACGACCATCAAGGAACTGTCCAACGGCACGTCCGGTCTGGTCACGGTTGATCAGGTCACCGGCAATGTACAGGTCGCTGCAGCGCAGGGCGGCACCCTCGTCGACATGGAAGGCACCGACGGCAAGCGTCGCGTCAGCGGTGTCGCCAACGGCACGGAGGAGGACGACGTGGTGACCATTGCCCAGCTGCGTGCAGCCGGTGCGATCGATCCGGTCAGTGGCCAGACGTTGAGCGTGCTGACCTACGACGGTGCCGATCTGTCGCGTGCCACCCTGGGCGGTAGCCAGGGAACCGTGCTGGCCAACGTCGCCAGCGGGTTCATCGGCGCGGGCAGCATGGAAGCGATCAACGGTGGCCAGCTGTTCGACATGAATGCCGCTATCCAGGGCAGGATGGATGGGCTGGATGGCCGTGTCGGCACCATTGAGAAGGGCATTGCCGAGGGCTCGATTGGGAGCGGCAATGGTTCCGGCAACGGCAACGGCAACGGCAACGGCAACGGCAACGGCAACGGCAATCCTGCCGGCGACGGTGCAGCCGAGGGCGGTTTGGTTGGTCCGGGTGCTGGCGAAGGTGCGCTGATTGTCGGCGGCGGTTCGGCCGGCGGTTCAGGTGCGGTGAGCGTCGGCGACGGCAGCAAGGCGGAGGGCAACAGCTCGATCGCCGTCGGCGGTGGCAGCTCGGCCGGCACCGGTTCCATCAGCGTCGGTGGTGGCAGCTCGGCCGGTGGTACTGGCGCGATCAGCGTCGGCGAGGGCAGCGCGGCCAGTGGTACCGGCTCGGTTGCCATCGGTGAGGGTGCGAAGGTGACGAACGACAACTCGGTTGCCATCGGCAGCGGATCCACCACCACCCGGGACAATGAAGTGTCGATGGGCTCGGCGGGTTCGGAACGTGTTGTCAGCAATGTCGCCGCGGGTATCCAGGGCACTGACGCAGTCAATCTGCAGCAGATGGATGACCGCTTCAAGGCCGAGCATGACTGGTCCAACAGCCGCTTCCAGTCGATGGACAAGCGCATCGACCGGATGGGTGCCATCAGTGCGGCCTACGCCGGTATGGCCATCAATACGGCCGGTCTGAGCGGCGACAACCGCCTGGGCGCCGGTATCGGGTCGCAGAACGGTCGCAGTGCACTGGCCGTCGGCTACCAGCGCATCCTCGGCGAGAAGAAGAACGTGTCGGTCTCGCTGGGCGGTGCTTTCAGTGGCAGCGACCAGAGCGTCTCGGCAGGTGCCGGCATCAGCTGGTAAGCGGAGAGAGCTTACCGTCGTAGTGTAAAAAGAAGCCCGCGGTCGAAAGACCGCGGGCTTTTCTACGTCTTCCTGCGAAGCAACCGCGACTCGATCAGCCGAAAAGGCCTGATTCCAGACAGAACGCGACCAGTTCCTGATCCGTCCGGGTGCCCAGCTTGCGCATGGCGCTGATCTTCTGCGTGCTGACGGTCTTGCTGCTGCGATTGAGCGCGCGCGCGATGTCACCAACGCTCTGGCCGCTGGCGAACAGCCGAATCACTTCGAACTCCCGGGGCGACAAGGTGGCGGCCGAGGTGGGCTCGCCAGCCTCAGGCACCATTTCTTCGCGAGGCAGTTCGGGGGAACGGTAGATCCGCTGTGCCAGCAGGCTGGTCAGGGCCCCGTCGAGCTCATTGAGATTCCCGCTCTTGCGCACCACACCGCTGGCACCCGCGCGATACATTTCGGCAACGATGGAGGGGTTGGACACCATCGTCAGTATCAGAACGCGAGTGTCCGGGAAATTGCGGGTCAGGTAGGAAATGAGCTTGATCCCATCCCCCATCCGCTCGTCACCAGGCATGCTGTAGTCGGTGATGATGATGTCCGGCCCATGCTGCTGTGCGAGTTCCACCAGCCCGGCCGGGTCCTGTGCTTGACCGACGACCTGGAAACGCGGGTCGCGATCAACAAGATCGGCGATGCCTGCCAGCACAATCGGGTGGTCGTCGGCAATGACGATCTTGGTCTTCAAGGCGGGGTCTCCGGATCGCGGGGAAAGGTCAAGGTGGATCGGTCGGGTCGGCGGATATCGACTCGAGATGGGCCAAGGCGCGTTCCAACCGGACAATGAACGCCTCGGTGCCAGATGCGCAGTCCTCCGCACTGGCGCCGTCGTCGATTCTATCCTCGATACGCTTGCTCTCATCGGCCAACGGTTCTGCCGACACTAGGACCAGCGCACCACGCAGGCGATGCAGCATGTGCTTGACGCCCGGCAGATCCCCGGTCTCCTGTGATCTCGCCAGCGCGGCCATATCATCACGCATGGTCTCCAGGAAGAGCGTCCGCATCCGCGGAGCGACCGAGAGGACATCCGGGCTGGATCCGGCAACAGCCAAGGGGCTCAGATGTCGGTACAGATCGTCCAGCCGGATGGGCTTCACCAGACAATCGGCCATGCCCACGCTGCGGCAACGCGCGCGCTCAGTGGGGTCGGCATTTGCGGTGGCACCGAATATCGGCGCCGTTATGCCATGCCCGTGCAGCCGCTCTGCCAGTGCGTACCCATCGACATGCGGCATGTTCAGATCGGTGATGACCACATCGAAATGGCGACGTGTCCAATAATCAAATGCCTCGGCGCCATCGCTGGCGACGACGGCATGGCACCCGAGACGCTCCAGCTGTTCGCGCAGGATCATCTGGTTGATGGGGTTGTCCTCTGCGACCAGAACGCTCAGGTGTAGCGGCTGGAACGCCTTGGCCGACGGTTCCCCCTGCAGTGGCAGTGGGCGGCCGGTCGCGAGGAGCAGTGCATCGACCATCGCATCGAGGCGGTGCATGGACACCAGCCATACGCCGTTGACCTGTTGGGGATGATCGCCACCGCCGGTGCGGGCGACCACGTGAGGGCCGTCCCATGCGCCGATCGGTCCATTCATGGGGACTTCCAGAAGTGGCGTGCCGGGGATCGCGTCCATGCCCGGTTCCCGGTGAAGCCCCTGCGCGAGGAAACCGCGCTTGCGCAGACGGGCGCACAGGGTGTCAACCAGCTCGCCGGCCGGCGAGCGCACGTAAACGCGCTGCTCTGCGTCGGCGGAACGTCCGGTCGGGGAGGAATCCTCTGGCCGGTCCAGCTCGAGCTCGAAACTGAAACTGCTCCCAAGCCCCGTGTCACTGACCACTCTCAGTTGGCCGCCCATCAGGCCCACCAGTTGCGCGCTGATCGCCAACCCAAGGCCGGTGCCCCGCTGCGCATCGGCGCCCGGATTGGCCTGATAGAACGCTTCGAAGAGATGCGCTTGATGGTGTTCCTCGATCCCGATCCCGGTATCGGCCACCTGCCAGGCGAGCGTCGCCTTTCGCCCGCTCACGTCCCGTGCCTGAAGCCGGATGACCACGCGGCCGGCCTCGGTGAACTTGATGGCGTTGCTGACCAGGTTGTTCAGGACCTGACGTATCCTCGCGCCGTCGCCGTGGACGTGCTCAGGCACGTCGCCATCAATGCAGGCATACAGCTGCAGGTTCTTCCGCGTCGCGGACGCGGCATATGAGCGGAGTACCTCTTCGGTGAGTTCGGCCGGAGAGAACAGCACGGGCTCCAGGACCAGCTGTCCGGCTTCGGCCTTGGACACGTCCAGGATGTCGCCAATCAACTGCATCAACGTGGAGGACGAATGCTGGATGGTGCTCAGGTAGTCTCTCTGCTGACTGTCCAACGCGGTGAGCCCAAGCAGCTCCAGCGTGCCCAGAACGCCGTACAGGGGGGTGCGGATCTCATGGCTCATGGTCGCCAGGAACAGGCTCTTGGCGCGGTTCGCCTGATCGGCCTCCTGCCGAGCCTGTTGTAGAACCTGCTCGGCTTCATGCTGTGCAGTGAGATCGATGAACAGGCAAAGGGTGACAGGCTCGCCGCGATACCGGGCTTGGGTGGTATTGATCAGCAGGTGGCGTCCATCCGGTGTCCGGTAGGGGATCGTGCGGCTCTGCCCGGATTTCACCAACGTCAGTGCATCTTGACGCCACGTGCCATCCCAGCCAGGAGCGTCGTGTCGAGCACCCAGCCACTCGCGAGCCAGCGCATTCTCCAGTACCACGCTGCCATCACTGCTGCGAAGAAGACACAGCCCTATCGGAGCGGCCTCCAGGACGGTACGGCTGAACGCCTCGCTCTCCTGCAGCCGTTCCTGATTCCTGCGCAGCGGCACCAAGACGGAGCGGCGGTAGCTGCGAAGCGCCACGATGCCACCGAGCGCAAGCAGGATGGCCGCAATCACGCCGCCGATCAGAGGCCAACGCTGGTGAAGCAGCACGCGCGCCCAGCCGACCTGATAGACCGCTTGCCAGCCTTCAGCGTCACGCATGCGATAGGTAATGCTCCCTGCGCTGTAGTGTCTGCTTTGCCCGCCGCCACCATCGACTTCCGGCCCGTAGAGCAGCCGCCCGTCGGGGGCCAGGATCGAAAGCCGGTCGTAAATAGGCTCTCCAAGCACCTGCTGGTGGTCGTCGATGCGGGACACATCCAGCATGCAGGAGATCGCCGGGGTCCCGCCATTGGCCCATAGGGCCGCATCCTGGGGAGAGCGCATGACGGACAGCAGCCAACGGCTCCCATCGGCCAGATCGCGTCGGTGCCACCCCATGCCGCCGTTCTGCGGGCTTGTGATCGAGGCTTCTGCGTGAATGATGCCCATCATCCGGCGCAGGCTTGGATCCGCAGTGTTATCGGAACCGCTTATGGGGAGCGCATGCGGCACCAGCGCTGCCATCGTGCCGGTGCCATCGAGCAGGAGGCAACGGGGCGATGGATAGCGCGAATCGGACCAAAAGCTGCCATAGAACCCTGAGAAAGCTCTGCCCAACTCCATTGCTGCGGGTGAAGGGGGTGATCCGTTGCTGCTTACGACGGAAAATGGAGAGAAGGCTGCAGGGTAGGGACTGGCATCCAGAAAGCGTGGTGTGGCACGCTTTGAATCTGCGGGATCCAGCTGATGCCCCTGCCAGCGCGCCATGAAGCGCTCTTGTTCGTGCAGCGCACCAGAAAGGCGCTTGAAGTGGAAATCAACCTTCTGCTGCTCTTCCCGAAGCAGCTGTAGCGAGCTGGAGAGAAGAAGACCGGCCTGAATGGTGGCCACGGCGATGGTGCCCACGAGCAGGCTGTGCAGCCACAGGGACCTGCGCGCAAGCAAGCGCACGGGAGTGGACTCGACCGGCATGCATATCTCGTCTGACGGGCGGAGCGGCCCTTGCGAAGGATAATCGATAGGAACCCGGGCGCGCACGGGACGGTGATGGTCCCCCCAGCGGTCTGGCCCCTGCAACCATTCACGGGCTCCCGTCAGGTGACCTGGTCACCCATCCCGACAAAGTTCAGTCCCAGCGCTACCAGCTCCTGGTCGCTCCTCGTACCGAGCTTGCGCTTCGCACTGGCCTTCTGGGCGCTGACGGTACAGCGGCTGCGATTGAATCTCGCCGCGATGTCACTCACGGTCTGGCCGTTGGAAAACAGCCTGACGACCTCCAGCTCCCGCGGCGACAGGCCGTGTCGAGGCGCTTTAGGGGGGGCAGTCGTTGCGCTGGAACGACCAGCGCTACCTGACCGATAAGTGCGCTGCATCCGTGCCGCTGTCAGTGCGCGGAGAAGTTCAGCCGGATCCCCCGATTTGGTGATCACGCAGTGCGCTCCGACTCTGTACATCTCATCGATCATCCACGGGGTGGTGATCATTGTCAGAACCAGAATGGGGAGTGAAGGAAACGCCCTGTGCAGCCTGCCGATGAGCACGGAGCCATCGCAGGTGCGGGAATCGCCGGGCATCACGTAGTCGGTGACCAGAATGTCAGGTTGTTGCGTATGGAGCGCCCTCATGAGTGCGGCGGAATCACTCACCTGTGCAACCACCCGGAATCGGCCGTCCTGCTCGATCAGTTCACGAACGCCCGCCAGTATGAACGGGTGATCGTCGGCAATCACAACGCGGGACGTCCCTCGGCCGTCCTGGCGTTTCATCGGCCGTCATTCCGCTGGGCGCGCGTCTCACCATTCAAAAGCTCTGCGAAGGAGTCTTGGGGGATCGCAGCGGAGATCAGATAGCCCTGCACTTGTGTGCAGCCGAGTGCACGGAGGGTAGACAGCTCTTCATCCGTCTCCACACCTTCGGCGACGATGTTGAGGCCGAGCTTCTGACCAAGCGTGATTACGGTGCTTAAGGCACTCCGCAGTGCAGAATCCCGCGTGCAACCATGTACCAGCGAACGATCGATTTTCACCTCGGTGAATGGAGCGCTCACCAGGTTGTGGACGGAGCTCAGTCCCTGTCCAAAGTCATCCTGGGCCAACCCGAAGCCTTTCATCCGCAGGCGGCAGGCACCAGCGTAATAGTCGCTCACGTGCCGGGTGGTGCTGCTCTCCATCAGCTCGAAACAAAGATCAGCAGGCGACCCGCCGTGCTCAATGGTCAGCTCCACCAGCTCCTCCGGCAAGGTGCTTCTCTCCAAGAGATGGGGAGGCAAATTGACTGATACGGGAATTCGAAAGCCCCTCGCGCGCCACTGGGCCTGCGCGCGAACGCTCATCTTCACCATGTGCCGCAGTAGTGCCAGCTCGAGTGAGTTTTCCTGGATCAGCGGGAGAAACTGACCGGGCGATATCAAGCCCTGTTCTGGGTGGCACCAGCGGACCAACGCTTCGGCCGCCACCACGAGGCCGGAGCCCAGCGATTTTTTCGGCTGGAACCACGCCGTGATCTCACCGCTCTTCATGGCCCGCCACAACGTGTCGCGGCTTGCTGCCAACGGGAGCTTGGCCTCCTTGCTGACGGCGGCGACGCGATGCGCGCCTTCCTGCTTTTGGCTCAACAACGCCATTACATCGGCAACATCGCCAGGGGATACGGGCTTTGGGAGTACCGCAAGCACGCTGAATCCCAAGGATTCGGCCATCAGACGGGCGGAGAACATCATGCGTGTCGACGCCGAGCTGACCAATACCAGTGCCGGCTTCCGATCCTGGGCAGCCAGGCTCTGGATGAACTGAATGCCGTCCACCCCGGGCATCATCATGTCGGTGACGACCAGGTCGTAGGGACGCCAGTGGCACATCGCCAGCGCATCGGCGCCATCGCCCGAGGTATCTGCGTGGGTTCTCGATGCGCTGTTGAAGAGCTGAGCCAGCATGCTGCGTTGGAAGGCCTGGTCTTCCAGGATCAGTACATGGCGGATGGTCATGCCGGTGCTCCGTGGGACAGTTGGGTCAGGGCGCGGCGCAAGGTACCGATGTCCACGGGCTTCGCCAGGCAGCCGGCCATGCCACTGGCAAAGCAGCGTTCACGCTCTTCGGGGGTGGCGCTGGCTGTCGCGCCGATCACTGGGAAAAGGATGTCGTGCTGACGCAGGCTTCTGGTCAACGCATGCCCGCTCATGCGCGGCATGTTGATGTCGGTCAAGACCACGTCGAACGGTTGCGACCGGCACAGCTCCAAAGCATTCTGGCCGTCGGTTGCTGTCAGGACGCTGCAGCCGAGTGTTTCCAGCTGCTCCTTCATGATGATGCGATTGATCGGATTGTCCTCGGCGACCAGCACCCGCAGATCCAGCGCGTCGGGTCGGGATACCGCTGCCATCGGTACAGGGGCGTCGCTCTGTTGCAGCCGCGCCAACGCGTTTGCAATGGCGCGGATGCTGAACATTGTGACGGTGAGGTGGCGGGGGTTCCCCGGATCAACGACGGGCGTATCGCCTGCATCAGGCAGTGCGGTGACGCGGGGACCCCGCCAGCTGACGGGGGGAGAGCCGCGTGGATCGCTGTCGAGCAGAATGGCGTTCTCGTCCGGCGCGAGCGGCATCCCCGGTTCATAGCGACGCACGGTGGCACCCCACCGCTGCAGCCATTCGCTTCCACTATCTGCCAATTCGGAAACAGAGCACCGGACATAGATCAGCGGTTGCGCCAGCAACTTGGGCGCACTTTCCTCGGGCGTGGCCCGCGAATCGGTCTTCAGCGGCAGCACCATCGTGAAACTGCTGCCCAGGCCGGGCTCGCTGACCAGACGGATGTCGCCGTTCATCAGCCGCACCAGTCGGTCGCTGATGGACAATCCCAGCCCGGCACCTTCCAAGCGGTTGTGTGTGCCGATCTGACGGAAGGGTTCGAACAGACGCGCATGCTCGGCTTGGGCGATGCCTACGCCGGTATCGGTGACCTGCCAGCTCACGGACACCATATCCGCCTCACGTGCGACCAGCCGGACGCGCAGGCAGATGTTCCCGCTGTCAGTGAATTTGATCGCGTTGCTCAACAGATTTCCCAGAATCTGCCGAATCCGACCGGCGTCGCCCAGGACCTGGTCCGGCAGCGCGGGGTCGGTGCATACCATGATCCGTATTCCCTTTCGTTCAGCGGCTGCCGCATACGCACGAAGGGTCGACTCCGCCAGATCCAAAGGGGAAAACGGTGCCACGACCAAGGTGAGCTGACCCGATTCAATCTTGGTCACATCCAGAATCTCGCTGATCAGCTGAAGCAGGGCCGAAGAGGATTGCTCGATGGTTGCAAGGTACTGGCTCTGTCGAGCGTCCAGTGACGTATGCGCCAAAAGCTCCAGCGTGCCGAGCAGGCCATACAGAGGGGTCCGGATCTCGTGGCTCATCGTGGCAAGAAAGGCAGTCTTGGCTTGACTGGCGGCGTCAGCCGCCTGCTTTGCCGCGGACAAGGCCGCCTGGATCTGACGATGTCTGCTCACGTCGTTGAAAACGCACAGCAGGACATCTTCGCCGTGATAGCGGGTCCGCGCGGCCAGCACCTGGAGTTGTCGGCCATCGCTGGTGGTGTAGTCCGCGCTGCGACGTTCGCCCAGCGGGTCCGCATTGCCGGTTCGCAGATTGCCCAGCCAGTCGCCTGCTGCGGCATCGTTGCCAAGCCAGTCACGTGCAAGCTGGTTCTCCACCATCGGGGTGCCATCGTGGCCGCGCAGCACGCAAACTCCGACCGGCGCCATCTCGATCACTGTGCTGCCGAAATCGAAGCTCTCCAGGAGTTGTCGATGCTGTAGCAGCGCCGGCTGGATCAACTGGCGGTCGATGCGTCGGGTCAGCGCACGCAGCGCAACCACGCCAGCCAGGGACATCAGCAGCGAAATGCCCAGATGGGGCGCGATATCAACCAGCAGCAGGCTCAGGGGCGCGTGGTACACCAGCCGCCAGCCGTCTTCGCCAATGCCCTTGACCAATGCCAGGCCCTCGGGACGAGCGCCATCCCAGATCCATCCGAACTCGTCCTGCGCATGCCGACGCATCCAGCTTGCGGAAGGGGAGCGCTCCCCTTGCGTCAGGACTGCCTCCCCGTGCTTGTCCAGCAAAGCAAAGTCGCCAATGCCGTTGCCATTCAGGGTCTTGATCATGGCGTCCGAGTCAATCGCCAATCCCAGCCAGTGGGAAGCGTCTGGTTCCGCGCCGCCGATCGCCCGATAAAGATAAATAGGCGATCCCGTCTGTGTTGGTGCAACCCAGCGCACCCGGCTATCGCTAGGACGTTCACCATCCGGCGCCAGCGGGCTTCCCACGGTGTGTTGTCGAGAGATGAAACTGGCGCTCGGCTCCTCGTGAGCAGCCGAGCGAACGGCCACTGAGGTGCCGTCAATGTGCACCAAGCGCACGCCAAAATCGGCCAAGGTCTGTTCAGCCCGTGCCGACAGGAGCAGAGTCAATTCCTGTCCGTCGCCCGCCGTACCCAATCGGAGTCGACGAACGTTCCGGTCATCGTCATGCCTCGAGGCGCGCGCCTTCTGGCTGGAGGTGTGGACGTTGACGACCGAGTCGACCAGATAGTTCAGGAGGGCCTCGCGCTGGTCCACATAAAGCTGCGCTCGATACGCAGCAGCGTTCATCCCGCGCCTGTGTACGGAGACGTCATCGCCAAGCTGAACGAGGACGTAGAAGATCCCGGTACCGACCAGGCACACCAGGATGCACGCCGACAGCCACCGCAGCAGCACGGTGGCTGCGACGGCAGGAGCGTCAATCGCGGGGTGCTGTGGAAGGAGGCGATGCATGAAAGCATGCTATGGAGACGCATCAAGCCACTCCATCAGCCAATCCTTAAAGGCCGTCTCCTCACGCGGAGGTCGGCATGTCCGTTCAGCTCCGGCCAGACGGGGGCTGGAACTGCCAATAAGGGTGTTTCCTGTGGCGTTGACCGGTTCTAGAATTGAATTCGATTCGGAGTCCAGCGTGTCCCAGAACATCTACGACAATCAGGCCTTTTTTGATGGCTATGCCCGACTGCCGCGCTCGCAGTTCGGTCTGGAGGCCGCTCCCGAGTGGCCGGCCATCCAGGCTATGCTTCCTGTGCTGACGGGAAAACGGGTTCTGGACCTTGGCTGTGGATACGGTTGGTTCTGCCGCAGGGCACGAGTCGCAGGAGCCGCCAAGGTGCTCGGTATCGACTTGTCCGAAAAAATGCTCGCACGAGCTCGAGAGCTCACCGAGGACACCGACATCAGTTACCAGCGTGGCGATCTGGAGCAGCTCGTACTGCCGAGCAAGGCGTTCGACGTGGTCTACAGCCAACTGACGCTGCACTACCTTCCGGACATCGGCCCGCTGTTTGCTTCCATCCATCAGGCACTGCCGCCTGGCGGTTGGTTTGTGTTCACGGTGGAGCACCCGATCTATACGTGCTCACCACGTCAGGCTTGGCTCACCGATGAAGAAGGTCAGCGTTCTTGGCCGGTCAATAATTACCAGAACGAAGGCAAGCGCGTCAGCAACTGGCTGGCTGACGGGGTGGTGAAGTATCACCGGACATTGAGCACGACATTGAACGCGTTGATTGCCGCTGGCTTTACTATTCGCCACGTCAATGAGTGGGGGCCGGCTGCGGAGCAGATTGAAGCTAACCCAGCACTTGCCGAAGAGGCGGAGCGGCCCATGATGGTTTTGTTTTCCGCACAGCGATTGTAGCCATTCTAACTGCTGCGGCCAAAGGCTCTGTAAAGGAATCGCCACGCGCCCCGACAACCTCAATCATCGTTGGCCGCATCAAAGGGCCATCTGACTTCTTTAGACGCTTTCCTTCGCCTCCGCTCTCGACGCCTGCGCCTAGGGAGGCGATGCGCTTCGGCCCGCCTATGTGAACGGACCACCAGCAGGCAGCTCACAGATCTTTCACCCATTGGCGTCGTTAATTAGCCGTGGCCAACCGGGCCATCTCAGATTGACTGGAGCCCTCATGCGGACCACGTTGATTGGCGCGTTTGCCGTGCTCTCTGGTGCAGTGATGCTGGCTGGATGTGGCACCACCCAGATCAAGGCATGGAGCAAGCCGGGTGCAAGCGAAGAGCAGAAGCAGCGCGATCTGGCCGAATGCGATTACGACGCCTCCAAGGCTACGACCGGGGATGGAAAAGCGCCAAAAAGCACCGGCGACGCAGTAGGGGATGGCGTGGTCCGCGGCATGGAAAAATCGGATCTCATCAAGAAGTGCATGCGCGTCCGCGGCTATAGCGGTTGAGTTGGATGCAGGCGTGAACCTTCCTTCCACGTGCAAGGAGCGTCGTATGCGAGGTTTGCTTTCCTTGGTGGTACTGATCGGTCTGGTTCCCATGGGCCAGGCTGCAGCGGGCGAAACCGTCGAGTGCGCGTCGCGCCATTTCGAGTACAACGAGTGCGGTGCCGGACCTCTCAGATCCCCGCAGCTCATTCGCCAATCTTCGTCCAGCGCCTGCATCGTCAACAGTACGTGGGGCTTCAACAGGCGCAGTGGTTACATCTGGGTGTCGGACGGCTGCGCGGGCGTATTTGCGGATGTCGGCGGATACCACCATGGCAGGGGCGACGGATACGACTCCAATGCGCGTCGCTACGACGACCACGGTCATGACGTGGGGGCGGTGGCTGCCGGCGTGGTACTCGCTGCGCTGTTGGCGGGAGCGGCCGATGACAATTCGCACAAAAGCCACAAACACCACAGCAGCAGCGACTACGACGGCTGCCATGGCAATGGTTGCCTCGTCGACAACCCGGACGCGATCGATACACGGCCCCAGTTCGACAAGGACGGCAATCCAAACTTTGACACCCATGGCAACTACCAGGGCTGCCACGGCGAGGGCTGCAAGGTCGACAACCCGGACGCCAACAACTGATTTTCCGTGCGGGCGCGCCTAACGGTCGCCAGTCTGTTGGCACCCTATGCGCGTCCTTGAAGGAGTGACCCGAATGAGAGTTTCTGTCGCAGTACTTTCTCTCGCGTGCGCCCTCTCCGTTGGGAGCGTAGCTCACGCCGAGGTGAACAAAGGCAGCGCTACGCGTGCAGCGGCACCGCATACCTCCGATGGCATGGCCTGTGACAGCCCCAACCAGTCGCAGGCGGGCCTCAACCAGTGTGCAAGTAACAGCGCCAAAAGCGCTGACGCCGAGCTCAACCGGATCTACGCAAAAGTCCTGGCCGCCAATGCAACCGACCCCGCCTTCCTGCAGAAGTTCAAGGCCGCACAACGTGCCTGGATAGTGTTTCGCGATGCACAGATTGCGGCGCGATACCCGAGTCCCGCCGATTACGGGAGCGTCCTGCCGATGTGTGAAAGCGGAGAGTACGAGCAGCTGACGCGTGATCGGATCAAACAGCTCAATGCGTGGGTAGCAGGGACGGAGGAAGGCGACGTCTGCGCGGGCTCCTATCCTATGAGCGGACAGTAGACGGCGCAGTGGGACGTGCCAGCGTCACAGCGCAGTTGGTGCTCCAGGGAAAGCGATGATCAAGCTGAGAGAGCTCACGGGATGGAGGGGCCGTGATTTCCCGCCCACGTTGATCCTGAGTTGCCGTGGCGCCTGCGCCGCTACAAGCACTTGGCGTGCATCGGCTGGCGTCATGGCCTCGAGCAATTGACCGCCCGCCAATGCCTGTAGGAATCTTGCCGAGCTTTGTTCAACGCCGTAGAAGGCTGCTGTAGAGGCACCTTGGACTGAAACACTCTGGTCGGAGCGGGGATTGATCGGGCTCGAGCGGTTTCATGATGTCTAATCGGGCAGTTTCTTCAGCAGACGAACAATGCGTGCCCAAAACGGGTGTGCTGCATCAGTCGACGGCATGCGCCGACTGATCGAGGCACCTACGCGGGTAGGAACTGGCCGTGCGGATGAGCAGTCAAGGTGCCGAGTGGGTCTGAAACACCTTGCTGACTACCATCCACTTGCCGTCGACCTTCAACAGATGGAAGAAGTCAGTGAACGAGATGCCGGACATGCCATTGGCGTCAATGCGAGCGCTGGCTGCCGTGCCGACGATTTCGATTCTGGTGATTGCGGCCTCTGCGTCAGGAGATGGCCGGAAGTCCTTGTCGATAGCTTCAAAGAGAACTGTGATGGAGCCACCCACCAGCTTGCCCTCGGGGTCGATGCTGTACATCGTCGCCTCGGGAGCAAATGCAGGCTTCATGATGCTGCTCTTGGCCTGCTTGCAGCCCTCGATGTACTTGTTCAGCACCTCGGAGATGGCGCGGTAATCCTGGACGTAGGTCGAATCGCTCATGGCTGTTCCTTGATTGACTTGGGGGGTGGACTGAGACACTGCTGTCTGGGCAGTTGCAGCGCTGACGCCTGCGGCAATTGCGGTAAACATCAGTGTCTTGATGAGTATCATCTTCACTCGACGTCCTCTCTGTAGCTTTGGCGATGAGCCTGCAACTCAGACGCGAAAGGCGAGCGGGGCCGCCGGGGTCGAATGGGAAGTCGCCGCGGAGAGCGAATCTCTGCTTTCGCGGAAATCCACGTTGAGAGAGCACGCTGTTCGTAGCTTGCGGCGTCGTATCTGGGCCGGTCGGTACGCTTTCGACTTAGTCGGCGAGCGCCGGCCAGTCGGTGTAGCCCTTCTCGCCATTTCCGTAGTAGCTGTCACGCGGGGCTACAGTGAGGGCGGCACCTTCTTTCAATCGACGCACAAGATCTGGATTCGCGATGAAAGGCCGGCCAAATGCCACCGCATCTATCTTGCCTTCTTCTCGGCGCTTCATTGCCAACGGAAGGTCATAGTTGTTGTTTCCGATATAGGGGCCCTTGAAGAGGGCGCGCAGTGCGTCCAGATCAACGTCTTCCGGTACTGCACGCGACGTCGCCGTGGCACCTTCCACGAAGTGCATGTACGCCAGTTCGAATCGGTTGAGTTGCTCGATCAGGTAGCCGTAGGTTTTCATCACCTGGCTGTCCAAAGGCGTGTTGCCTGCATCCGGCGTCACCGGCGAGATCCGGATGCCGACGCGGTCGTGCCCCCAGACTTCAACCACCGCAGCAGTGACTTCCAGCGTCAATCGGCTGCGATTCTCGATGCTGCCACCGTACTCGTCGTCACGTTGGTTGGTGGAGTCACGCAGGAACTGATCGAGCAGGTAGCTGTTTGCAGAGTGCACTTCCACACCATCGAAGCCGGCGCGTTTTGCGCATTCGGCGGCGTGCCGGTACTGCTGGATGATGCCGGGAATCTCGGATGTCTCCAGCGCCCGGGGTTGCGAGACATCCAGCATTCCATTTGAGGTATAGGTTTGCCCTTCTGCCCGAATCGCGGAAGGCGCGACGGGCGGGGCTCCATCCGGCTGCAAGTCCACGTGGGAGAAACGCCCCACATGCCACAGCTGGCAAACGATCAGGCCGCCCGCCGCGTGCACCGCATCAGTCACCACTTTCCAACCGGCTACCTGTTCTTCCGACCAGATGCCTGGCGTGAGGTCGTAGCCCCGCCCTTGGGCGGAGATGTTGGTGGCTTCACTGATGATCAGACCGGCGCTCGCCCGCTGCGCGTAGTACCGGGCATGCATCTCACTCGGGACCCCATCGGCGCCCATGCGGCTGCGCGTCAGCGGTGCCATCACAATTCGGTTCGCCAGCGTCAGCGCTCCAAGGTCTACGGGGGAGAAGAGATCGCTGGGAGAGCTGCTGCGCGTCATCGCTGTTCCTTTCGGCAACCAGGTTGCCCGCTGAATTCATTTGATTCCAGGAGTATGGGAGCATGCGACAATGACTTGAATAGACACAAAAGTAGGTATGGTATGAACACTAAGTTCACAATCCAAGCCGGAGCGGAGGGTGAAAGGTCAGCGGAAAGCCACGCTGCTCCACCGGTATATCTCCAGGGACTTCTGACGTTCGAGTCAGTGGCCCGGCATCTGAACTTCTCCAAGGCGGCGAGCGAGCTAGGCGTTACGCCGACTGCGGTGTCCCGCACCATCAAGACAGTCGAGGGTCAATTGAATGTTCGGCTCTTCAACCGGACCACGCGCAGCGTCAGCCTGACAGAAGCAGGAGCAACACTCAGTTCCAAGTTGTCACCCGCGCTTGCGCTGATCAGAGATTCCTTGTCGGAGACGCTGCTTGCGACCGACCAGCCCTCTGGCACCGTGCGGGTCAACTCTTCCTACGTGGCTTACCGGACGTTGATCGAGCCTCATCTTCCCGAGTTCCTCGCTGGATTTCCTTTGATCCATGTCGAGATATCACTGGACAACGTGCTTGGCGACATCGTCAACAGTGGCTATGACATCGGCATCCGCATGGGCAAAAGAGTCCAGAACGATATGGTGGCAAAGCAGCTCGGGGCCGCGCAAAGAAGAATCGTGGTGGCTGCGCCGGACTACTTTCGCGGGCGAACGGAGCCCAAGGCGATCGATGATCTGCTGAAGCATGACTGCATTCGGCAGCGCTACTCAGGGGGTGGGCGCTGGTTCGAGTGGAAGTTCGATGCCGATGGGCAGACAGTCCAGATCGAGGTTCATGGACGCCTCCTTTTTGATGAAATGAAGTCTGTCGTGGATGCCGCTGTCCAAGGCCAAGGTATCGGCTTCGTATTTGAGGACTTCGCGAAGCAGGAGTTGGCTGGCGGCCAATTGCGGCGCGTACTGAAACAGCACAGTGGAATGGACGATGCGTTTCATCTTTACTACCCACATCGAACGCATATGCCGGGAAAGCTCCGTGCATTCATTGATTTCATGACGGACGCAAATGCAGCCTAGTGAGCGTCGTTGAGCCACTCATGGCCGGTGCACTGGGCGATGCTGAACTGTCTGCTTTTGGCCGGAAGTGGACCTTCGGGGAGGACGGAGGCGCCGACCGCTGGTAATGTCCGCTTTCGACGGCGGTTTCAACTGGTCACCCAAAGCGGACACCACGGGCAACGACTTAGCGCCATTTCGTCGGCGATCCGGGTGATTCATCGGCGGCTTCTGTGGCTTGGTCGCAAACGGGTTGCCACGCCCACGCGCGGGTGGCAACTTGCCGCGGCGATCACGTCGACCTGGAGCCCCGCATGACCCCCGTTGCCCTGTATTCGCCCGATGCGGCCCGCGGCTGGCTGCCCTGGGCCTGGCTGACGCCGATCCTGATGATCCTGTTCAACGCGGTACCGGTGTTCGCGCTGGACGGGTGGATGCAGTCGCAGCATTGGTCGACGCCGCGCGGCGATCCGATCGGCCTCACTGGCTTGTATGCGCTGCTGTGGATCGGCTTCGCGCCGACGCTGGCGGCCGTACTCGCCTGGGTACGCTTCGTCGAAGGGCGCTCGCTGGCGAGTATCGGGCTGACCGGTCCGGCGCCACTGAAAACCTTCCTGCGCGGACTGGCCGTTGGATTCGGCACGATCGCGCTGGTCGTACTCGCGATCTGGATGGCTGGCGGCATGCAGGCGGCGGGCTTGGGGCAGGCCTGGCGGTCGCCCGTCAGTCTGCTGCACATCGGCCTGCTGCTATTAAGTTTCATGTTCCAGGCGAGCGTGGAGGAAGTCATCTTTCGCGGCTGGATGCTGTCGGTGGTGGCGCGCAAGACCAATGTCACGGTGGCAGTGTTGCTGGTGTCGCTCGTTTTCTGCTTCCTGCATTTCAGTCCGCACCAGCCGCCCCGGGTCATGCTCGGCACGTTCCTGTTCTCGCTGTTCGCCTGCGCCTGGGCGCTGCGGACCGGCAATATCTGGGGCGTGATGGGCTGGCACGCGGGGTGGAACTGGTTGCTCGCAACCGGCTTTGAACTGCCCGTCACCGGCATGGATTCGCACTTGCCGGCGCTACTGGTGGCGCTGCGCCCGCAAGGACTCGACATCCTGACCGGTGGCGCGGAAGGGCCGGAAGGCAGTTACCTGTGCAGCGTCTTCTTCGTCGCCGCGATCGCGTGGATCCAGTGGCGAAAGACGCGCGGAGCTCAGAACTTCTCGCCGACCAGCAGGTAACGCAAGCTCATCCGGAAGCAGCGGGTGCTCGTTTTGCAATTTGCTACTGGTGCGGATTCCGCTCCAGATATTCAGTCAACTAGAGGCAGCTCAGGTTGGGGATGCGAGTGCCACTACCGGCTGGAACCGAGACCGCCTTCGCGACGACTGCTTCTGGCCGGAAGCGGACGCCTCGCTGGGCGGGTCGTTGCGCTCGTGGTAGTGTCCGCTTCCGACCAAAAACGCACGTACGGACGCATAACTTCATGGAACCCGGCAAGATCGATCCGGCGTGGCCGAATGCCCTTCGTTGGTTTCTCAGTCAGGGACTGACCCGGTTCACGCCTTGGCATTTTTTGTCCGACGCCTCTGATTTTGCATTCGCTTCCCGCGCTTTCCAGCGCGAGGACGTAAGCGGCGGAGAGGTCTTTGTTTTTGCCGCCCGACAAGATCGCGACGACTTCGCGGGTCTATTGATCGTTGATGGCCGCATCACAGATCGGGTTGTGTACTTCCATCCGGTTTTTGCCGACAGCAGCCAGCCATCGCCCAGGACATGGAACATCGTCTGCGACGCCTACGAAGACGTGTTCGAGTTCGTCAAGGCGCGGGTGATTGAGGACATGAAGGATTGCGCGCTCGACGAAGACGCTGCGGATCTTTGAGCGACGATCGCTTCTGGCCGAACGCGAACGCGCCTCTCATATTGCCCAGGGTATGTCCGCCTCGCGCGCCGCGCTCTCGAACTGCGGCCGGCCGAACCAATAGCCTTGCATCAGGCGGATGCCGAGGTCGGACAGGCAGCGGGCCTCATCGCGGGTCTCTATGCCTTCGGCGATTACGCCAATAGACAGTTGCTCACACATGGACACCACGCCGGCCACGATCGCGCGACGCGGCGGGCTATGGTCGATTCCGCGGATCAACGCCATATCCAGCTTGACCATGTCCGGCTGGAAGTCGGCCAGCAGGTTCAGGCCGGCAAAACCGGCGCCGAAATCATCAATGGCCGTCTTGAAGCCGATGCGTTTGTACTCGCTCAGGATCTCCGCCAACCACTTTCCATCGCTGACCTGCTCTCCCTCCACGGTCTCAAAAATGATCCGCTCAACAGGAAAGCCATACCGTTTCGCTGCCTGAAGCGTGGAGCGTATGCACACCTCGGGTCGGTAGATCGCATTGGGCAGGAAATTGATGGAAAGATGGGAGGGCAGATTCAACGAGGCGGCGATCCGGATCGCCTTCTCACGGCAAGCCTGGTCGAACGAATAGCGGTTGTCCGCCGTGATACGTGACAGCACCGAACTTGCGGGCTCGCCGGCCGGGCCGCGTACCAGCGCTTCATGCGCAAACACCTTGCGTGCATGCGTATCGACGATGGGCTGGAATGCGTAGCTGAACTCGAACTGCAGCGGATCCGCATCGCGGCACTGTGCACATCCGGCACGCATATCGGGGGAAGGCATGCGGTTGATTCCATGTTCGGGCTAACGCCATGAGGATAACTGGGCGCCCATCAGCGCCATGTAGAGGCGACCGGGGCGTCCATGCCTGGACGCTCACGATCAGCCGGGAAAGGATCGTCCGCGTCGGGCCGAACGCGGACGTCCCTTCACCGCCTGCAACTACGGGTACCGTCGGCGTCTCCGCTAGCGCTTCGCCGCCACAGGCGTATCCAGGAACGTCACCAGCGCCGGTATTGTCTGCTGCGGCGCCTCTTCCATCAGCCAGTGGCCCGACCCTTTGATGATGATGCCCTGCACGTGGGTGTCCACCAGGCGCGCCTGGTCGATCAGAAACTGCCCCCCGGCCTTCTCGCCTGACAGCACCAGCATCGGCATCTGCAGCGGCGTCCTGGCGAAGCCGGCGAAGTCCTTGGCGTCCTGCTCGAAATTGCGGAAGTACTCGAAGCCGGCGCGCATGCCGCCTGGCCGGGCGTACTCGGCGGCATAGAACTGGCGGTCGGCTTCGGGGATGGAGTGGGTGCGGTCGGCGGCGAAGTCGTTCCAGAAGTGCTCGAAGTAGATCCGCTCGCGGCCGTCGACCAGCTTCAACGGTGTTTCGCCATAGAAGTGGAAATGCCACAGGTCGCGCAGCAGCCACACGTGGGTCCAGTCGCCCACGCCCGGCAGGAAGGCGTCCATGAGCACGATGCTGTCCACCTCATCGGGATACTGCGCGGCGTAGGCATAGGCCACCATCAGGCCGATGTCGTGGCCCACGATCTTGATCTTCCGGTAGCCCAGCGATGCCACCAGCGCGTGGATGTCCTGTGCCATCGTCTTCTTGTCGTACCCGCCGTCCGGCTTGGACGACGTGCCGGCGCCGCGCAGGTCCGGGGCGATCACCACGTGGCGGTCGGCCAGCTGTGGCATCAACGGCCGCCACATGTGGCTGGTCTCGGCGTAGCCATGCAGCAGCACCACCGGCGACTGGCTGCCCTGGCCTGCCTGTAGGTAATGCAGGGTGACCCCGTTGACGTTGGCCGAGTGGCTCTGGATCGCATCAGGGGCGGCCGCATGCGCGCTGAGCTGCATCGACAGCAGCACCAGCAGGGCGCTGGACGTACGTTGGAACGAACGCAGTAGCGTGTTCATGGCGATCTCCTGGGACAAGGGGGCGGACGGGCGCCCCGAGGGGCGGGCGCCACCCTGCAACGTGGAACCGGGGTGCCAGCGGCCATGGCGGGGCGCCGGTGCCCTGCACGCGGTTGCGCGGCCCTCCCTAACACTGTTAGATTCGCCCCCTAACAGCGTTAGTCCAGGTCCCCCGTGCGCCAACCCATCGCCCGCGAGAACATCGTCGAGGCCGCTTTCCGGATCCTCGACGAAGCCGGCCTGGAAGGCATCACGCTGCGCAAGGTGGCCTGCTCGCTGGGCATCCGTGCGCCGTCGCTGTACTGGCACTTCAAGAGCAAGCAGGCGCTGATCGACGCCATGGCCGACGCGATGATCTGCGACGTCGCCCGTGACATCCCCGCCGGCCAGCCCTGGCGGCAGACCCTGCTGCAGATCGCGCGCGAGTTCCGCCTGGCGTTCAAGGCCCGTCGCGACGGCGCGCGGGTGTATGCCGGCACCTTCCTGGCCACCGAGAACGTGCTGCGGGTGGGCGAGGCCAGCCTGGCCGCGCTGGTCGGCGCCGGGTTGCCGGCGCGCTTTGCCGCGACCACCGCGATGGACCTGGTGTACTACACGATGGGCTTCGTGATTGAAGAGCAGTCCTGGCCCGGCGACGGCAGCATGGAAGCCCTCGGTGAGACGTTCATGGCATTGGCCGAACAACGTTTCCCGCATTGCTGGTCCGCCCGCGAGTTCTGGAGCGAGGTCGATTTCGATGCGCGCTTCGAACAGGGGCTGGGGCTGATGCTGGACGGCATCGCACTGCGCCTGGCCGCTGCCCCCTGATTCCGCTGTTTCCCCGCTGTTCCCGCTGCTCCGACACGGAAGCCCCACCGATGCGTGACCGAATTCTCCGCTGCTCCTCCCTGATCCTGGTTGCCGCGCTGCTCAGTGCCTGTGGCGGCAAGGACGACACCCCGTCGGCCGAGGCCACCGCCGAGACCTCGGCGTTGCCGGTGTCGCTGGCCACCGCCCAGCAGCAGACCATGGCGCGCACGGTGCTGGTGTCCGGGCCGGTCAGCGCCTACGAAGAGATGCAGCTGGGCGTGGAAATCAGCGGCCAGCGCGTCACCGCGTTGCCGGTGGACGTGGGCCAGTGGGTCAAGAAGGGCCAGGTGCTGCTGCAGCTGGACCACCGCACCCTGGACAGCGAACTGGCCCAGGCCGACGCGTCGCTGCGCCAGGCGCAGGCCTCGCAGGAGCTCGCGCGGCTGAACTACCAGCGCAGCGAGAAACTGGCGGCGCAGCAGTTGATCAGCGCCAGCAGCCTGGACGAACTGCGCGCTGCCCGCATCAATGCGGAGGCGCAGACCGCCACCGCGCGCGCGTCGCGCGATGCCGCCCAGCTGCGGCGCGACTTCGCCGACCTGCGCGCGCCGGCCGACGGGCTGATCTCCAAGCGCCTGGTGCAGCCCGGCCAGGTCGTCTCGGCCGGTACCGAGCTGCTGCGGCTGATCCGGGATGGCCGCCTGGAGTGGCGCGCCGAACTGCCGGAGAACCAGCTGGCCGAGGTGGTGGTGGGCAACACCGTGGAACTGCCCTATGCCGGCCAGGTGGTACGCGGCCGCATCCGTGCCGTGAGCCCCGGGGTGGATGCACAGACCCGCACCGGCACCCTGTACGCCGACCTGCCCACGCCGGAGCCGCTCAAGCCGGGCATCTACGTGGAAGGGCGCATCGTCACCGGTGACGGCCAGGTGCTCACCATTCCGACCGCGGCGATCGTGCAGCGCGATGGCCACAGCTACGTCTTCAGCGTGAATGACAAGCAGCAGGCCACCCGCCACCGCGTGCGCACCGGCCAGGCCGTCAACGGCCACACCGCGATCCTGGAAGGCCTCAAGGCCGGTGATCGCGTGGTGGTGGACGGCGCCGGCTTCCTGGGCGAGGGCGACCGCGTGCGCGTGGTGGCCAACACCAAGGCCGCCGCCCGATGAATATCTCCGCCTGGGCAATCAAGCGCCCATTGCCCGCGCTGCTGATCTTCTTCGTGCTGTGCGTGGCCGGCCTGTGGGGCTTCTACCAGCTGCCGGTGGCGCGCTTCCCGGACATCGCCTTCCCGATGACCACCGTCACCGTCACCCAGCCCGGTGCGTCGCCCAGCCAGCTGGAAGCGGAAGTCACCCGCAAGGTCGAAGACTCGGTGGCCACGGTCAACAACGTCAAGCGCGTGATCTCCTCGGTCAGCGAAGGCGTCAGCACCACCACCATCGAATTCCAGCTCGAGGCCGACCTGGCCACGGCGCTGGATGACACGCGCGATGCGGTGACGCGCATCCGCACCGACCTGCCGCAGGACATCCAGGAACCGGTGATCTCCAAGGTGGATATCGGCGGCTCGCTGATGACCTACGCCTTGGTGGCCCCGCACATGACCCCCGACGAGGCCAGCTGGTTCGTCGACCGCGACGTGTCACGTGCCATGTACGGCGTACCGGGCGTGGCCCGGGTGACCCGCGTGGGGGGCGTGCAGCGCCAGGTGCGGGTGGACCTGGACCCCAACGCGTTGATCGCCATGGGCATCACCGCCGGCGACGTCTCACAGCAGCTGGCTCGCATCCAGGTGGAGCGTGCCGGCGGCAAGGCCGAGATCGAAGGCGCGCAGCAGACCATCCGTACGCTGGGTACCGTGGGCAACGCGCAGGCCCTGCGCGACTACTCCATCGCGCTGCCGGACGGCCGCGCGGTGCGCCTGTCCACGCTGGCCACGGTTACCGATGCCGCCGCCGATCCCACCGAAGCGGCGCTGCTCGATGGCGGCGAGGTGGTGGCGTTCTCGATGTCGCGCACACGCGGCTCCAGCGAAGTGAAGGTGGAGGCAGGCGTGCATGCCGCGCTCGACACCATCAAGGCCGCCCATCCCGGTATCGACTTCCGCCTGGTCACCACCGCCATCGACGAGACCCACCGGTCCTACGATTCGTCGATGACCATGCTCTACGAAGGCGCGCTGCTGGCGCTGCTGGTGGTGTGGTTGTTCCTGCGCGACTGGCGCGCCACCTGGGTGGCCGCGCTGGCGTTGCCGCTGTCGATCATCCCCACCTTCGCGGTAATGTACTTCTTCGGCTTCACCCTCAACATGATCACGCTGCTGGCGTTGTCGGTGGTGGTCGGCATCCTGGTCGACGATGCGATCGTGGAGATCGAGAACATCGTGCGCCACCTGCGCATGGGCAAGCCTCCGCTGGAAGCGGCGCGCGAGGCTGCCGGCGAGATCGGCAACGCGGTGATCGCCACCTCGCTGACCCTGGCGGCGGTGTTCGTGCCGGTGGCGTTCATGCCCGGCATCGCCGGCAAGTTCTTCCGCGAGTTCGGCTGGACCGCGGCCACCGCCGTGCTGTTCTCGCTGCTGGTGGCGCGCCTGCTCACTCCGATGATGGCCGCCTACCTGCTCAAGCCCCACGGCGAAGAGAAGCCCGACTCCAGGCTGATGGTCTGGTACCTGGGCTGGGTGGACGCCGCCCTGCGCCATCGCGGCCGCACGCTGTGGCTGGCCACCGGCCTGTTCGTGGCCTCGTTGGCGCTGGTGCCGTTCATCCCGGCCACCTTCATTCCGCAGTCCGACCTGGGCCGCAGCAACCTGAGCCTGGAACTGCCGCCGGGCACGCGCCTGCAGGACACCGTGGCCGTGGCCGAACAGGCACGCGCGCTGCTCAAGGACATGCCCGAGCTGAAGCAGGTCTACACCGCCGTAGGCAGCGTGCTTGACCTCGGCGACCCCAGCGCGACTGGTGTGGGCGAGGCACGCAAGGCCACGCTGGTGCTCGACTGGGGCACCACCGACACCCGCGACCGTGACCAGCGCGTGCTGGAACGCGACGCGCGCGCCCGCTTGGCCAACCTGCCCGGCGTACGCGTGAGCTACGTCAGCTCCGAGCCGGGCAACCTGCTGCAGCTGGTGCTGTCCGGCGATGATCCGCAGCGCCTGCAGGACGCATCCACCGCACTGGAACGCGACCTGCGTGGCATCCAGGGGCTGGGCAGCGTCACCTCCACCGCTTCGCTGCTGCGCCCGGAAGTGCAGATCGTGCCGAACGCGGCGCGCGCGGCCGACCTCGGCGTGACCACGGCCGACATCGCCGAAGCGGCGCGCATCGCCACCGCCGGCGACTACGAACAGCGCCTGGCCAAGCTCAACCTGCCTGATCGCCAGGTGCCGATCCGGGTGGGCTTTGCCGAGGCCACGCTGGCCAACCCGGCGTTGATCGGGCAGCTGCGTGTGCCCGGCCGCAACGGCCCGGTGCCGCTGGCGGCGGTGGCCGACATCCAGCAGGGCAGCGGCCCTTCGCAGATCTCGCGGTACCAGCGCCAGCGCAACGTCACCCTCACCGCCGAACTCAACGGCCGCCCGCTGGGCGAGGTGATGACCCAGGTGCAGGCGCTGCCCAGCGTGAAGCAGTTGCCGCCGGGGGTGAGTTTCCTCAACACCGGCGATGCCGAGGTGTTCGTCGAACTGTTCATCGGCTTCATGCTGGCGATGGCGGCCGGGTTGATCTGCATCTACATGGTGCTGTTGCTGCTGTTCAACCATGCGCTGATGCCGGTCACCATTCTGGCGGCGGTGCCGTTGTGTGCCGGTGGTGCATTCGGCGCGCTGCTGATCACCCAGAACATGCTGTCGCTGCCGGCGCTGATCGGCCTGTTGATGCTGATCGGCATCGCCACCAAGAACTCGATCCTGCTGGTCGACTACGCGGTGATCGCCGAAGACGAACACGGCATGAGCCAGCACGATGCGCTGATCGATGCGTGCCGCAAGCGCGCCCAGCCGATCATCATGACCACCCTGGCGATGGGCGCCGGCATGATGCCGATCGCGCTGGGCTTCGCCGGCGATTCGAGCTTCCGCGCGCCGATGGCCATTGCGGTGATCGGCGGCCTGATCACCTCCACGCTGCTCAGCCTGATCGTGATCCCGGCCGCGTTCACGGTGATGGACGACCTGGGCGAATGGCTGTCGCGCAAGTTCCGTCGTCGCTCATCGCATGCGGTGGCCGGGCACACGGAGTAGAGCCACCCCATGGGTGGCTGCGCGGTCCGCTTCGATCATCCCGTCCATGCCGATGCAGCCCAGGCGCGTAAGCGCGGCCACCCGGCGGCGGTGGTATGAGCACAATGCATAGGTGGCATGCGGAAATACCGTGGCGGGCGCAGCGCGCCGGCCACGCCGCGTCGATACACTGCGTGCACGTTCTGACCGGTTGCCCGCCATGCCCCTGCGTCCCCCTGTTGCCCTGCTGATGTGTCTGGCGCTCGCCGCCTGTCCGCCAGCATCGGCGACGCATGCACCGGTGACGGGGGTTGGCCCACTGGCGACCGATGCCGTGGACGCGGTGGATACCGAATTGTTCGCACGCGGCAGCTTCACTGCCGCCGACGGCACGGTGCTGCCGTACCGGATCCTGCCGCCGCGCCACGTGCGCGCGGGCCAGCGGTATCCTCTGGTACTGCAGTTCCACAGCTCCGGTGGCATCGGCACCGACAATGCCGCGCAGCTGGATCGCCTTGCCAGAAGCTGGGCGATGCCTGCCACGCGCGAACGCTACCCCGCGTACGTTCTGGTGCCGCAGTTCGCCGGGCGCAGCGCGAACTACGGTCCTGCCGCCGCGGACCAGGCCGCCACGGCGGCACCGGCACTGCACGCGGCCCTGGCGTTGGTGCGGCATGTTGCGGCAACGCATCGGGTCGACACCTCGCGCATCTACGCCGTGGGATTCTCGATGGGCGGCTCGGCAGCGTGGCTGTCGCCGACACTGGCACCGGGCCAGTTCGCGGCCATCGTGCCCATCGCCGGTATCGCCCCGCCCAACACTGCAGCATCGGCCTATACCCACCTGCCGGTGCTGGCGATGCACGGCGATACGGACGAGGAGAATCCGATCACGGCTGATCGGCGATTCGTGCGCGCGCTCCGTGCGCGCGGTGGTCAGGCCGTGCTCCGCGAGTACCACGGCCTGGCCCATCAACCGCCCGCCGACATCGTGCCGGGTACGTGGTGGCGCGACTGGTTGTTCCAACAGAAACAAACTCCACCGCGCTAACTGCAAGCGCAATGTCATGGGGAAGTCACTGCGGGCACCAATACTCCGCCGGTCCTCCACTACCCCGTCGACCCATGCGCGCTTCCGGCCACGCCCCTCGTGTTTCCCTGCTTGCTGTGTTGCTCACCGCTGCCGTCCAGGCCACGGCCGCCGAACCTGCACCTGCCGCCGACGCACGCACGCTGGACCAGGTACAGGTGATCGGCCAGGCCACCAGCTACGCCAAGACCACGGTGAGCCAGGAAACCCTCAACCGCCAGCAGGTCATCAGCAGCGTCAACAACGCGCTCAATGAACTGCCGGGCGTGGTGGTGAGCGAAGCCGATGCCACCGGCTCGTCGGTATGGGGCACGCAGATCAGCATGCGCGGCTTTGTGACCAACCGCGACACGCAGCAGATCGGCACCACCATCGACGGCCTGCCCAACGGCGGCTCCGGCTACGGCGGCGGCTCGCTGGCCAACCGCTACATCGACACGCTCGATCTGGAAACGGTGGAAGTCAGCCAAGGCACCGCCGATATTTCCTCGCGGTCCAACGAGGCGCTGGGCGGCACCCTGAACTTCCTCACCAGCGACCCGCTGGCCGAGCAGCGGCTGCGCATGGTGGTTGGTGGTGGCGACCACGACGCGCGCAAGTACTACGTGCGCTACGACACCGGCCTGCTCGGTGGGCATACCCGTGCCTGGGTGAGCGCGTCCTCGGCGCGCGTGAATGACTGGATCGACGGCACCGGCCATGTCAGCAACGACAACCTGGCCGCGAAGTTCGTGACCGAGCTGGACCGCTGGACGCTCAGCGGCTACGCCTCCTACAACGACGCCGACGAACCGGAGTACACCAGCGTCACCCCGGCCGCGTTTGCGACCAACCCCGACCGCGACGGCCTCACCGGCACGCTCACCGGCATTCCCTACCTGGACCAGAACTTCCGCTCCGGCTCGCGCGCGCTGCGTGAAAATACCTTCGGCTACCTGCGCGGGGCGTTCGACAGCGGCAACGGCTTCAAGGCCACGCTGACCGGCTACGCGCACAAGATGGAAGGCCGCGGTGACTGGCTGCCGCCGTATCTGGTGCAGGCGCGCAACGATGGCGCCGGCCGGCCCGAGTCGGAGTACCTGGGCGGCAGCACCGTGTATGGCGGCAGCGCGCTGGGCCAGTTCTACTTCGTCAATCCCGATGGCAGCGCCGCGCAGATGCGCGCCGGCTGTGTACCGCGCGCCGGCTTCAGTGCCGAGTACGACCCCAACTGCTACGCTGCCGGCGTGCAGGGCGTGCAGTCCTACCGCCATTCGCACTACGACAACGACCGCGCCGGTGCCACCGCCGACGTGGAATGGAAGCAGACGCTGGGCAGCGTGGACAACATCGTGCGCGGTGGCGTGTGGGTGGAACAGTACGACCGCAGCGTGCGTCGCGACTGGCACCGCCTGCTCAACGTGGGCACCGACATCGGTTTCGATCACCAGCCGTACTGGGTGCAGTTCGAAGACCGCTACAAGACCAGCGAGCAGATGTACTACGTGGAAGACGTGGCGCGCTTCGGTCCGTTCAGTGCGCGCGTGGGCGTCAAGCAGTTCTTCGTCGACCAGAAGCGCAACCGCGTGATCGGCAATGCCGAAAGCGTGCGGTCGGATTCCAAGTCCGACCCGCTGCTGTCGGCCGGTGCCACCTGGACGTTGCCGGTCGACGGCCTGGAGCTGTTTGGCGGCTACTCGCAGAACTTCGCCGCCATTCCGTCCGGCGTGCTCGGTGAAACCGATGCGCAGCGCTTCGCCCGGGTCGAACCGGAAACCGCCGACAACATCGAGCTGGGCCTGCGCGTGAGCCGCTGGCCCTTGACCGGCTCGTTGACCCTGTACAACATCAAATTCGACAACCGCATCGTCTACCTGCCCGCGCGGCTGGCCGACGGTATCGACTATCTGGACGAAACCGATGGCGTCTACGAGAACTTTGGTGGTGTGGAAAGCACCGGTCTGGAAGCGGCGCTCGGCTATGGCTGGGACAACGGCTGGCGAATCAATGGGGCCTACACCTACAACCGCTCCAAGTACCTGGGCAGCGGCAACGCCGCGCGCGATACCGAGCTGGGCATCGTCGACGGTGCCCAGGTGATCGGCCAGCCCAAGCACGTGCTGGTGGTGTCGGCCGACTGGCAGGGCGACAGCTGGAACGCCGGCATTTCCGGGCGCTACCTGGGCGAACGCTACCTGGATGCGTCCAATACCGCCAAGCTGCCGTCGGCCACGGTGTTCAATGCCAACATCGGTTTCGACCTGCAGAGCCTGTCGCCCAGGCTGAAGGGCGTGGGCGCCAGCCTGGTGGTGAGCAACCTCACCGACCGCAAGTACCTTGCCGGCGTGGACGGCAGCAATTCGGCCTTCATCGGCGCGCCGCGTACCGTCGGGTTCTCGGTGCGGGTCGACCTGTGAGTCCAGCGCGGCCGCCACTGACCGACCCGGTACGCCGCCGCCTGCTGCAGGGCGGCCTGGGGGCCGGTGTGGCCGCGCTGCTGCCCAGCATCGCGCGGGCGGCGGCGATCGCCCCGCATGCACGCAGCGGCAGCCTGGAGGACGTGCAGCACATCGTGGTGTTCATGCAGGAGAACCGGTCGTTCGACCACTACTTCGGCACGTTGCCCGGTGTGCGCGGGTTCGGCGATCGCTTCGTTGCGTCGGCCCCACCGCTGGCGCCCGGGCAGCCGCCGCGCACGCTGTGGTTGCAGCCCAATGCCGCCGGCACGCGCGGCATCACGCCGTTCGCGCTGGATACCGCCGCGCAGTTCGGCCTGATGCGCGTGGAAGGCACCCCGCACACCTGGCCCGACGCACAGCGCGCCTGGGACCACGGGCGCATGGCGCACTGGCCGGCTGCCAAGCAGGACCACGCGATGGGCTACTTCCGCCGCGACGACATGCCGTTCCAGTTCGCGCTGGCCGAGGCATTCACCGTGTGCGATGCCTACCACTGCGCGATGCAGGCCGGCACCAATCCCAACCGCCTGTTCCTGTGGACCGGCCACAACGACCCGCACGCCCGTGCGGGCGGCCCGGCCGTGGCCAACTCGCACGACAACTTCCCCGAGCTGGGCGGCCACCCGGCGTCGTACACCTGGACCACCTACGTCGAACGCCTGCAGCAGGCCGGCGTGCGCTGGCAGATCTACCAGGACATGGCCGACAACTTCACCGACAACCCGCTGGCCGGCTTCGCGCCGTTCCGCCAGGCCTGGCGCGGCGCGCCGGGGCATGATGCGGCGCTGCGCGCGCGCGGGGTGAGCACGCGCGGGCTGGCCCAGCTGCGCGAGGACGTATTGAAGGGGCAGCTGCCGCAGGTCAGCTTCATCATTGCCGATGCCGCCGGCAGCGAGCACCCCGGCCCCTCCAGCCCGGCCCAGGGCGCGGCCTACACCGCGCGCGTGCTCGACGCGCTCACCGCCGACCCGGCGGTGTGGAGCCGGACCGCGCTGCTGCTGATGTTCGACGAGAACGACGGCTTCTTCGACCACATGCCGCCCCCGGCACCGCCGTCGCGCGATGCGGCGGTGGCCGGTGGCTGGGCCGGTGCATCGTCGGTCTCCACCGAGGGCGAATACCACCAGCATCCGTCGCCCGGCAACGAGAAAGCCGATCCGCTGGACCTGCGCGGCCGCCCGTACGGGCTGGGCCCGCGGGTGCCGCTGTATGCGATCTCGCCGTGGAGCCGTGGCGGCTGGGTCGACTCGCAGGTGTACGACCACACCTCGGTGATCCGCCTGATCGAACGCCGCTTCGGCGTGGCCGCGCCGGAACTGTCGCCGTGGCGTCGCGCGGTGTGTGGCGACCTCACCGGTGCTTTCGATTTCTCGCAGCGCGACACGCGGCCCTTCGTGGCCTCGCTGCCGGCCACGGCGGCGGTGGCCGCACGCGCGGCGGCCCTGCCGGGGCGTACCGTGCCGGTGCTGCCCGAGGGCCTGCAGCCGGCACGGCAGGAACCCGGGGTGCGCCCGGCGCGCGCGCTGCCGTATCGCCCGCAGGTGGATATCGCGATGGACGACGACCACGTCCGCCTCGATCTGGCCTGCGATGGCGCCGCAGCGGTACTGCACGTCTACGACCGCATGCAGTTGGGCGCGATCCCGCGCCGTTACACGCTGGCCCCGGGCATGCCACAGCACGCGCGCTGGGTGATGGATGCGCAGCGCGGCTACGACCTGTGGCTGCTCGGCCCGAACGGGTTCCACCGCCACTACCGCGGCCAGCCCGGCACGGCCGCGCCGCTGCAGGCACGCATCGACCGCGACGGCGACCGCCTGCAGCTGTGGCTGCACAACCCCGGTACGGCGGCGCTGGCGGTCAGCGTGCGCCCGGGGGCCTATGTCGATGCCGCCCCGGACAGGCAGCTGCAGCTGGCGCCCGGTGCGCGTACCGCACTGCACTGGGATGCCGCCGCCAGTGGCGGCTGGTACGACCTTAATGTCGAGCAGCCCGGGGCCTCCCAGCGCCTGGCCGGGCGCGTGGAAGACGGCCGCCCGGGCAGCACCGACCCGGCCATGGGCACCGAGCCGATGCGCCTGCTGCTGGACTGAGGGCTACGCCGACTTGCTGTCAGGCGGGACCGCGCTCCGACCGGGCGCGCCCGCCAGCAAGGCGCGTCAGCGGCGCTGCATGGCGCCCGGTGCCTCGTCTGCTGCCGTCCAGGCGCGCAGGCCCATCACCGCCAGCCCGACGAACACCAGGTACAGCCCGGCGGTGACGTCCAGCGACTTGACCAGGTACATGCCCACATAGACCACGTCGACGATGATCCAAAGCCACCACGTGGCGATGTGGCGACGTGCCTGCCACCACTGCGCCACCAGGCTCAGCGCGGCGAGCATGGCATCCAGCCAGGGCAGCGCGGCATCGGTCCAGGTGTGCATGGCAGCGCCCAGCGCGATGCCGAACACCACGCCCAGACCAAGATCGCGCAGCAGCTGTCGGCGCGGCAGCGGCGCGATCACGATCGCACCGTCCTGCTGCGCGTGCCGGCGCCAGCTCAGCCAGCCGTACAGCAGGAAGCCGCCGAACACGACCTGCAGCAGCGTGTCCGAATACAGCTTGGCCTCGATGAACACCACCGCATACAGCGCCACCGCCACCAGCCCCACCGGCCAGGCCAGCATGCGCCGGCGCGCCATCAACCACACCCCGAGGATGCTGGTGGCTACCGCCGACCATTCCAGGATCGCCGCGTTCATAGCCCGAACGTCACCGACAACCGGGCCTGGCGCGGCGCACCGGCAAACAGGTAGTAGTCGCCGGCGGTGCTGCCGGTATCGCGCCAGTAGAAGCGGTCGAACACGTTGTCCACCGACAGGTTCCAGGTCACCGGATGGTCGGCCAGCGCGTGCTTGAAGCGCAGGCCCAGGTCGACCACGTGGTAGGCCGGTGCGCGCACGCTGCCATCCACCGTGGCGGCGTTGGCCGAGGCGTAGCGCCAGCCGCCGGTGAGCGACAGCCCGCTGGCGAACGGCAGCGCGTAGTCGGCATGCACGCTGGCGCGCAGCTTGGGCACGTTGACCAGCTGGTGGCCTTCATACAGCGCGGTGCCACTGCTGCGCGCGCGTGCCTGCAGCGCGCTGACGCTGGCGTTGAGCACCAGGCCGTCGGCAACACGGCCATTGGCGGTCAGTTCCAGCCCGGTGTGGGTCTGCTGGCCTTCGGCCACGAAGGTGTAGCCGGCGTCGCTGCTGTCCGGCTTGGCGTACTGGAACGGCTGCGAGGTGCGGAACAGCGCCGCGCCCAGGGTCAGCGCGTCGGCGGCGGCGAACTTGACGCCCACTTCGGTCTGCCGCGACAGCACCGGCGCCAGGAACGCACCGTCGTTGGAGGTCCAGAACGGGGCTTCCTGGCCCAGCGAAATGCCGCGCACGTAGCTGGCGTAGACATTCACCTGTTCGGTCGCCTTCCAGACCAGCGCGGTCTGCGGCAGGAAGCGCGACAGCGTGCTGTGACGCTCGGGGTTGCCGCGCTTGTCGAACGCGCGCTCATCCAGGCGCACGAACCGGCCACCGGCCAGCCACTGCCAGGCATCGCCGAACTGCATGCGGTCCATCGCGAACACGGCCGTCTGCGCGCTGTCCAGGCGGCGCACCGAGGGGCCGGGCTGCAGCGGCGACGGCGCGAACACCGGCACCTGCGCGTCGTGGATGTTGGCCGTGYCGACGTACTCGTTGACGTTGCGGCGCTTGTCGATGGTGCGCTCGAAGCGGTCCGCGCCGACAGTGAGTTCGTGGCCGATGCGGCCGGTGTCGAAGCTGCCGCGCAGTTCGGCGCGTGCCTCCAGGTTGCGGCGGGTGTCGTCGGGGCTGCGGTAGTCGTAGATGTCGTAGTCGCCGTTGGGCGCGAAGTAGTTGCCCGGCACGCTGCCATCGGCACACTGCGCGGCGTAGTAGCAGCCGTAGGCGAAGGCCACGTTGTCATCGATCACCGAGCGGCTGTAGCCGGCCGACACGCGCGACTGCCACTGCGCGTTGAACTGGTAGGTGTGCAGTGCGGTGATGTTGGTGCTGTCGATGCCCACCGGCCGCTGCCACGGCTGGTAACCCAGCATGTGCTCGCGGTCCACCCCGCGCGGCAGGTCGCGCGCGCCCAGCAGCTGGTAGCCGGAGGCCGAGCGCTGCGAGCTGGTCTGGTAGTTGGCATCGACCTCGAGCTTGCTGCGGTCGGTGATCAGCCAGTCGGTGGCCAGCGAGTAGAAATTGCGGCGGCCCTCGGCGTGCTCGATATACGACTCGCTGCCGTCCCACGCCGCGTTCAAGCGCACGCCCAGGCGCGGGGTCAGCCAGTGGCCGACATCCACCGCGGCATAGCGCGAGCCTTCCGAATCGGTGCCCAGGGTGACGTTGCGGACCTCGGTCGGGCGCTTGCCGACGTAGTTGATGATGCCGCCGGGTGCCATCACGCCAGCGGCAAGGCCGGCTTCGCCCTTCAGGATCTCCACCTGCTGCACGTTCTCCAGCGCCAGCCGCTGTTCGCCGGTGGTGCTCAGGCCGTTGAAGCGGTAACCGGTGCCGGTGTCCAGCGGGAAGCCGCGGATGGCGATGTTCTGGTAGTAGCCCACCGGGGCGTAGCTGTCGCCGAGCGAGGCGTCGCTGCGGGCGAGTTCGGACAGGCTGCGCACCTGGCGGCTGTCGAGCAGGTCGCGATCGAGCACGGTCAACGAAGCCGGCGTGTCCTTCCAGTCGCCACTGCCGAAACTGGTGGTCTGCACGGTGTCGGCCACCGGCTGGCGGGCCTGCACGCGCACGGCGGCAAGCTCGGTCGGGGAACGGTCGGGCGCGTCCGGGGCGGCGTCGCTGGCATACAGCGGCAGGGCGGCGCACAGGGCGGCGGTCAGCAGGGCAGGGCGATAGCAGCGGTTCATTCGATTCGTCATCAGCCAGAAGAGACGAAGCGACGGCGCGCACGCACCGACCCATCCGGTCGTTGCGCCCACTGCACAAAGCTCCCTACGCCGGTATCAACCGGATCAGGTTCCAAGGGACTCTCTCAGCCTGGTTTTGTCCAGGCACCCCCGCTTCGGCGACCATTTCACCACAAACCGCCCCGCGATGCCCGCCACGGCTCAGGCGGCGGCGTGCAGCGCCTGGAGCAGGGCCTGGCCGTGGCGGCCCTTGAACCACAGGGCATGGCCCAGCAGGAAGGTGTGATAGGCCACGTCCGCATTGCCCGGCGAGGCGGTGATGCCGTTGAAGTACTCCACTTCGGACAGTGCAAAGTCCAGGTGCACGATGGGCAGCAGGTCGGCCAGCAGCTGCACCCGCGCATCCGACACCGGCAGCACCTGCCGGTAGCCCTCGACCAGGGCCAGTGCAATGGCGATGCGCGCCGCATCGGTCTGCTGCTCCAGCGCCAGCCAGGCAATGGCATTGCGTTCGATCGCGGTGGCCAGGTCGAACAGCGCGCTGGTGGGCGAGGCCAGGCCGAAGTCGAACACGGTGTGCACCTGCGGGGCCTTGCTGTCGGCACGCCAGAGCAGGTTGGACACGTGCCAGTCGTTGTGGGCCCACAGCCGTGGCTCGGCGTGCAGGCGCCCGGCCAGGCCGGCGTGCCAGGGCAGCACCGCGCGCTGCAGGTCGTCCTGCCAGCGTTGCCGGGCCAGGTAGGCGGCCAGGCCCGGGCGCTGGTCCAGGTCGGCCTGCAGCATCGCCAGCGGGTCGGCGGCGCGGATCAGGTCGTCGCGTGCCACCAGCAGGTGGGTGCTGCGCTGGGGCGCGTGGTAACCGGCCGAGGCCTGGTGCAGGGTGGCCAGCATGCGCCCGGCCTCGCGTGCGGCGGCCGGGTCGGCCAGCGGTGTCCAGGACGGCGCATCGCGATACAGATCCTGGCCTTCGCCCACGCTGTGCAGCTCGTAGGTCCAACCGTCATGTTCGGGGGCGGTCCCACCGTCGGCATCGCGCAGTACCTGCACCACGGGCACGCCGGCGGTCGCCAGGTGGGCGATGAAGCGGTGTTCTTCGCCCAGCGAAGCGGCGTCGCGCACGCTGTGGTGGTGGCGTTTGACGAACACCCGCCCGCGGCTGCTTTCCAGGAGGGCGGCCGCCGACAGGGGGCGCGGGCTGTGCCAGGCCACGCCGACATCCGTGCCCAGCTGCGGGTAGCGCCCACGCAGCCAGGCCACGTCGCGCGCATCGATGGCAGGCCAGTCGGCGGCCACGGCATCGTTGTCCAGGCCTTGCACGAGGTGGGCGGTGTGGGTCATCGGCGAGCAGGCACAACGTGCGTCGGGGTGGGGGGCAGACAGGGTAGCCGAACGCACAACGGGCGGGTCATCGACCCGCCCGTTGAAGGCGCTGCACACGGCGGTGGGGTGGTATTTACCAGCCGCGGCCGTGCTGGCGGTCCCAGTTGCGGCGATCGCGCTGTTCGCGTTCCCAGCGGCCACGGTCGTTGCGACGGTCATAGCCACGGTCGTAGCCGTAGCGGCGGTCATGGCGACGATCGTCATAGCGGCGGTTGTCGTAGCCACGGTCGTACCGGTGGTTGCGCTTGTCACGGGTGGTCAGGTTGCCGATGGCGCCGCCGGCCACCGCGCCGCCGACGGTGGCAGCGGTATCGCCATTGGAGAGCAGGTGGCCGGCCACGCCGCCCACCACCGCGCCTACCACGGTGCGCTTGTCCTTGCGGGACATCGCGCTGGCGTCACCGACGGCGGCCAGGCCGACCGTCAGGGCCAGGGCCACGGCCAGGCCACGAAGGCTGAGTGCGGAAATGTTGAGCATGTTCGGTTCTCCAGTCGGGTACAGGCCACGCTGGGGTTCCAACATTGTCGGAACATTGCCGCGCGGCCCGGGTGGGTCTGCGTATTCATCTAGCGGCAATGCGGATGAAGCGAGGCTGAAAGTGACCGCGTCCGCTCAGGGTCCAGCAAGGAATGGCGCGGGGATCAGAGCTCGCCGTCGCGCAGGTAATCAAACAGTTCGGCATCGCCCTTGAGGCCCAGCTTGAGCATCGCATCGCCCTTCTGGCGGCTGATCGTGCTGACGCTCTTGTGCAGCTGCAGGGCGATCTCCTTCACGGTCTGGCCGCTGCCGAGCAGGCGCAGCACCTCGATCTCACGCGGCGACAGCGGCTTGGTGCCGACGTCATCGACGGTATTGGTGCCGATTGCGTCAATGCGTTCCTTCAGCGTGCGGCTCACATACGGCAGGCCGCGCTGCACGGTCTGGATCGCCAGCGGCAGCTCTTCCATCGAGGAGGTCTTGTCGACCAGTCCAAGCACGCCGGTGGCGGCCACCATGCGCAGGATGGCCAGGTTGTTGGACACGCTCAACATCAGCACCGGCAGGTCGGGAAAGCGGCGCCGGATGATGCCGATCATGGTGAACCCGTCGGCCTGCTGGCTGCCGGGCATCGAGTAGTCTGTCACCAGCACATCGCAGGGCTGGGTGGTCAGCGCGGCCATCAATTCGTCGGCGCTGCTGGCCTCGGCCACCACCACGCCCACGCCGCTGGATTCGATCACCGCCTTGGTGCCGATCCGGACCACCGGGTGGTCGTCGGCGATGATGATGCGAAGTGTCATGGGCTGGTATGGTTGCCGGGGCGGATGCCGCACGGACCGGGCCGTGGGCGAGAGATCATTCTACGGAGATGGGACTGCATGCGTACTCCGGTTGTCCGCTGGCTGCTGCTGATCGTCCTGGCCTGCGTGCCGATGCTGGCCGCAGGGGCCGATGCACCCGCCACCGGCCCGACGCTTTCGCCTCGCCAGAGTGAATGGCTTGGTCGGCACCCTACCATCATCCTTGGCCTCTACGACAGCGGCTGGCCGCCCTTTGAATCGATTCGGGACGGTCGGTTGGAGGGGTTGGGCTACGACTACATGACGCTGGTCGCACAACGGCTGGGCGTGCAGGTGGAGGTACGCCGGTACAACGACTGGAGCGAAGTGCTGGACGCCGCCTGCCGTGGCGAAGTGGATGTGGTGATGAACATCACCCTCACCGCAGACCGCACGCTGTGCATGGTCTACACCCGCGGCTATGTCGACGCGCCCCTGGCGGTGGTCGGCCGACTGGACGATACCCGGACCTCGACCGATCCGGACCTGCAGGGTCTGCGTGTGGTGACCGAGCGCGACTTTGTGACCAGCACCCAGGTGCGCGCCCGGTTTCCGTCGGCGCGCCAGGTCGATTCGGATGACACCTTGAGCGCGCTGCGCATGGTCGCCCATGGCGAGGCCGACGTGTACATCGGCAACGCCTATGTCGCCAGCGCATTGATCCGCGCCCACGGCCTGGATCCGGCCACCCTGTTGCGGCCCAGCGACCTGCCGCCCGAGCGCCTGCATTTCGGCGTGCCCCACGCCAAGCAGCCGTTGGCCGAAGCCATGGACAGCGTGCTGGCCCAGCTGTCACAAGCCGACCGCGATGCGCTTGCGCGGCGCTGGCTGTCGCCCCTGAGCTGGTCCAGCCAGTCGCGGTTGATCCTGGGCAACGCGGAGAAGCGCGTGTTGTCGCGCTCGCTGCGCATGGGGTTCGCGCCCAACGCCGTGCCGTTGGCCTTCATCGATCGCGGCGGCCAGCCCAGTGGCGTGGCCGGCGACTATCTGCGCCAGTTGCGTCTGGTCGGCGCCCACCTGGTGAACGTTCCCGCCTACGACTGGTTCGAGGTGCGCGAGCAGGCGCGCAAGGGCGAGGTCGACGTGATCATGGGCGTTCCCAATGATTCGGCCTATCTGGGCCGCGATTGGGTGTTCAGCCAACCCTTCATCACCGTGCCCAACGTGATCGTGGTGGGCAGCGACAGCCCGGCGGTACTGGGCCTGGATGACCTGGATGGGCGCAGCATCCTGCTGTCCGATCCGGACCGCCTGCGCGGCTATGTGCTGCAGCGTGCACCGAACGCGCGGATCGTGCCGGCGCGCAGTGCCGAGCAGGCGCTGGCACGGCTGGCCGATGGCGACGCCGACGCGTATGTCGGCAACCTGGCCATGGTCGACCGGCTCGTGCGCGAGCGCTATCCGGCGCAGTTGCATGTCACTGCCCCGGCCGGGTTCAACGACGCGCTGTCGCTGGCGGTGCGGCGTGAATATGCGCCACTGGCCACCACCTTCGATCGCGTGCTGGTGGGCATGACGCCGCGCGAACACGAAGCGATCCGCAGTGACTGGCTTGCCGCCGAGTACCGCAATGAACTGGATTGGCGGTCGATCGCGCGCTGGGCCGTGCCGCTGGCCCTGGTGCTGCTCACCGCCATCCTGGTGCACGGCTGGGGGCATTGGCGGCTACGTCGTGAAGTGGCCATGCGGCGCAGCCTGGAGCAGCGCCTGGCCGAGGTCACCGACAACCTGCCCGCGACGGTCTACCAGGCCCGACGTGACAGCAGGGGCCGGTTCTCCTTCCCGTACATCGCCGGTGACATGGAAGCCCTGTTCGGGCTGACCGTGGCCGACGCGATGAGCGACGAATCCCGCGTGATGGCGCAGATCGATCCGCAGGATCGGCAGCGCGTGCGGCATGCCCTGGAGCAGGCGTCGCGCGATTTCGCGCCACTGGACATGGAGTTCCGCACCAGCCCCCACGGTGACGTGCGCTGGGTGCGGTCGCGCGCCTTGCCGTATGCCATCGACGACGGCGCCATGCTGTGGAGTGGCTATTGGGTCGACGTCACCGAGGCCCGCGCGCAGGCCGATGCGCTGGCCGTGGCCAAGGCGGCGGCCGAGCGCGCTGCCGCCGCCAAGGCCGACTTCCTGGCCACGATGAGCCACGAGATCCGCACGCCCATGAGCGGCGTGCTGGGCATGGTGGAAGTGCTCTCGCACACGCCCCTGGATGGTGAGCAGCGGCGCATCATCGCGGTGATCGAGGACTCCGCGCAGATGCTGCGGCACATCCTCGATGACATCCTGGACTACTCGCGCATCGAAGCCGGCGGGCTGCGCCTTGAGCTGCAGCCCGTGGGCCTGCGCGGCCTGCTCGACAACGTGCGCCAGCTGCTGTCGCCACAGGCATCGGTCAAGGGCCTTGCACTGCAGTTGCAGGTGGACCCGGCGGTGGCCCCCATGCACCTGGGTGACGGCATGCGGTTGCGCCAGATCGTGTTCAACCTGCTCAGCAACGCCATCAAGTTCACCGAACAGGGGCGCGTGTCCATGGCCCTTGCCGTGGTGCGCGAGGAAGACGGCGCGCAATGGCTGCGCCTGGCCGTGACCGACAGCGGAATCGGCATCTCTGACGAACAGCGCGAGCGCCTGTTCAAACCCTTCGCCCAGGCCGACGCGGCCATCTCCCGCCAGTACGGCGGCACCGGGCTGGGCCTGAGCATCTGCCAGCGGCTGGTGGCGTTGATGGGCGGCCAGCTGGACCTGTCCAGCGTGCCTGGCGAAGGCACCGAGGTGGTGGTGCAGCTGCCGCTACCGGTGGTGCCGGCCGCCGAACCGAGCGACGCAGTGACCGGCAACGACCCTGCGGCGGATACCCTGCCGGAGACGCTGCGCCGGCGACGCATTCTGGTGGTCGAAGACCACCCCACCAACCAGGCGTTGATGCGATGGCGGCTGCAGCAGCTGGGCCTGACCCACGAGGTGGCCGTGCACGGGCAGGCCGCGCTGGACCTGCTGGAGGATGCCGCCTTCGACCTGGTGATCACCGACTGCCGGATGCCGGTGCTGGATGGCTATGCCATGACCCGGCGGCTGCGCGAACGCGAGCGCGAACGTGGCACCCCGCGCATGCCAGTGGTGGCGCTGACCGCCAGTGCACTGGCCGAGGACCTGCAGCGCTGCCGCGAGGCCGGCATGGACGACCTGCTGGCCAAGCCGGTGGCGCTGGCCACGCTGCGCCAGATGCTGCTGCGCTGGCTGCCGGCCGACGGTGACGCACCGGTCGACGCGACGACGGCGTCGGCACTTCCCGCCCCGGTGCCGGCGGCCCCCAGCCGCGAGGCGATCACCCAGCGTTTCGGCTCGGCGCACGTGGCCGACGTGATGATCCAGAGCATGCTCAGCACCACCGAGGACGACCTGCAGCGCGGCCAGCTGGCCCGCGCTCAAGGGGACAGCGCGACGGTGGGCGACGTGCTGCACCGGATCGTCGGCGGGCTGGGCACGCTGGGCGCCACCACCCTGGCCGAACAGGCCCGCGCGCTGATGCAGCATGTCCAGGAGGATGGCGCGGACGCATGCACCGCACAGCTGGATGCCTTCGAGCAGGACCTGCGGACGTATCTGGCGCTGCTGCAATCGGCGTGATTGGCCGCCGCGTCGCTCAGCGCGCCTGCTGCAGGTATTCGATCACCTGTTTGCGCCGCTCCGGATCGGCGGTGGCGTTGAGCATGCGCGAACCGGGCACCACGCGGGACGGGGCGCGCAGGAACGCATCCAGGGTCGCCTCGTTCCAGGTGATGTTGGCCTGGCGCATGGCGTTGGAATAGGGGTAGTCGCCCAGGCTGCCGGCACGCCGCCCGATCACCCCGTGCAGGTTGGGGCCGAACCGGTGTACGCCGCCGGGGGTGACGGTGTGGCAGCCGGCGCAGATCGCGAACGCGCGCTGCAACTGCTGCTGGTGCTGTTGTTCGGGCGTCTGCGGCGCACGCGCGCAGGCGGCCAGCCCCAGGCAGGCAACAAGCACACAGCACAGGCGCAGCAACGGCATCGTCGGACTCGTCGGGCAAGGGCGAGCGCAGATGATAGCCAGCGCCCGCGCCGCCGCGGCCTGCGACCAAAGGCCGCAGGCCGGGTGCATCACATGCCGGTGTAGTTCGGGCCGCCACCGCCCTGCGGGGTCACCCACACGATGTTCTGGGTGGGATCCTTGATGTCGCAGGTTTTGCAGTGCACGCAGTTCTGCGCGTTGATCTGCAGCTGTTCGCTGCCCTGCGCACCCACGAACTCGTAGACGCCGGCGGGGCAGTAACGCGCTTCCGGGCCGGCGTATTCGGCCAGGTTGACCTGCACCGGCACGCTGGCGTCCTTCAGCGTGAGGTGGCTGGGCTGGTCTTCGGCGTGGTTGGTGCTGCTCAGGAACACCGAGCTGAGCCGGTCGAAGGTGAGCACGCCATCGGGCTTGGGATAGACGATTTTGGTGTGCTTGTCGGCCGGTTCCAGGCAGGCATGGTCCGGCGTGCTGTGGCGCAGCGTCCACGGCGGGTTGCGGATGCCCAGCTTGGGCAGCAGCCACTGTTCGATGCCGGTCATCAGCGTGGCCATGGTCTGGCCCTTCTTGAACCACTGCTTGAAGTTCTTGGACTGCTTGAGCTCGTCATGCAGCCAGCTGCCCTCGAACGCGGCCGGGTACGCGCTCAGTTCGTCGTGCTGGCGGTCGGCGGCCAGCGCATCGAAGGCGGCATCGGCGGCCAGCATGCCGGTCTTGATCGCCGCGTGGCTGCCCTTGATCCGGCTGACGTTGAGGTAGCCGGCTTCGCAGCCCACCAGCGCGCCACCGGGGAACACGGTCTTGGGCAGCGACATCAGGCCACCGGCGGTGATCGCGCGGGCGCCGTAACCGATGCGCTTGCCACCTTCGAGGTGCTTGCGGATCGACGGATGGGTCTTGAAGCGCTGGAACTCCTCGAACGGGCTCAGCCACGGGTTCTTGTAATCCAGGCCGACCACGTAGCCGATCGATACCTTGCCGCCGTCGGCGTGGTACAGGAACGCGCCGCCGTAGGTGTCGTTGTCCAGCGGCCAGCCGGCGGCGTGCACCACCAGGCCCGGCTCATGCTTGGCCGGGTCGATCTGCCACAGTTCCTTGATGCCGATGCCGTAGGCCTGCGGGTCCTTGCCGGCATCGAGCTGGTAGCGGGCGATCAGCTGGCGGCCGAGGTGGCCGCGCGAGCCTTCGGCGAAGATCGTGTACTTGGCATGCAGTTCCATGCCGCGCTCGAAGTTCGGGCCGGGCTGGCCGTTCTTCTCGATGCCCATGTCGCCGGTCGCCACGCCCATCACCGCGCCGTCGGCGGTGTACAGCACTTCGGCGGCGGGGAAGCCGGGGAAGATCGACACTTCCAGCGCTTCGGCCTGCTGGGCCAGCCAGCGGGTGACCTCGCCCAGGCTGACGATATAGTTGCCGTCGTTGTGGAAGCACTCGGGCAGCAGCGCGTGCGGGGTGCCGCGCGCGCCGGTTTCACTCAGGAACAGGAACTCGTCACGAGTGACCTTCTGCTTCAGCGGTGCGCCGCGCTCGGCCCAGTCCGGGAACAGTTCGGTGAGCGCGCGCGGGTCCATGATGGCGCCGGACAGGATGTGCGCGCCGGGCTCGGAGCCCTTTTCCAGGATGCATACCGACAACTCGCGGCCGGCCTCGATGGCGCGCTGGCGCAGGCGGATGGCGGTGGCCAGGCCGGCGGGGCCGGCACCGACGATCACCACGTCGAATTCCATGGCTTCACGCGGGGGCAGGGCGGGGGTCTGTTCGCTCATGGGGTGCGTAACTCTTGGGTAGTGCCGTCGGCCGAAGCCGGCGGCGGTTGCCTGGGAATCGCGCGCGGGACACACGGCGCAACGGCTGGATCAGGTGAGCAGGGTACCGGGACGCGGCGTTTACGCCTAGATCGCCGACGTTGGCACCACGTCGCGACACCGTTCGCGGGTGTTTTTGTTGCGCTGCATCAATGTCCGGATGCGCGTGCTGCCGCCGGGTGTCATGCGCTGGCTTCGAAGCCGGCGTGGTAGCGCACATCGGCATCGGGGCTGTCCCCGCGCAACCGGCGTGCCTGGAAGAACGCGGGCGGGATGCCCGGCAGGCGCAGGCGCGGATCGGCCTCGAACCCGAACCGCCCGTAGTAGCCCGGATCGCCCAGCACCACGCAGCCGGCGGCCTGGCGCTGCTGCAGGGCCTCGATCGCGGCGTGCATCAACGCGCTGCCGATGCCGCGGCCCTGCTTCTCCGGCGCCACCGAGATCGGCCCCAGCCCGTACCAGTGCAGGCTGCCGTCGCTGAGCTGCACTGGCGACAGCGCCAGGTGGCCCACGATGCCATCGTCGTCTTCGGCCACCAGCGACACCGCCAGCGCGCCGGCGTCGCGCAGCGCATCGACAATGAACTGTTCGGTGCCGCTGCTATGCGGGGCGTCGGCGAAGGCCGCGCGGGTGAGGGCATGGATGGCATCCCGGTCGGCGGGGTGTTCGTCGCGGATCCGCATGTCCGGCTCCTGTACGAGGGAAGCCACAGTGTAGGCCGTGCTGCGGCGTGCCTTGGCCCGGCGCGGCGCAGCGACCACAATGGCCGCCTGTTTGATCGCCATCACGCCCGGGTAGCCATGTCACTGAATCCGTATGACCTGTTTGATGTCCGCTCCCTGCTCAGCGACGAGGAGCGCGCCGTGCAGGCCACGGTGGCGCGCTTCACCGACGAGCGCGTGCTGCCGATCATCGGTGACGCCTTCGACCAGGGGCGCTTCCCGGACGAGTTGATCCCGGAGATCGCCGCGCTGGGCCTGCTCGGCTGCAGCCTGCCCGAGCAGTACGGCGGCGGCGGGCTCAACGCGGTCAGCTACGGGCTGATCTGCCAGGAACTGGAACGCGGCGATTCGGGCCTGCGCAGCTTCGTGTCGGTGCAGAGCTCGCTGTGCATGTACCCGATCTACGCCTACGGCAGCGAAGAACAGCGCACGCGCTGGCTGCCCGACATGGCCGCCGGCAAGGTGATCGGCTGCTTCGGCCTGACCGAAGCGCACGGCGGCTCCGACCCGGCGGCGATGAAGACGCGCGCGGTGCGCGATGGCGGCGACTGGCTGGTCAACGGCAGCAAGATGTGGATCACCAGCGGCCCGGTGGCCGACATCGCCATCGTCTGGGCACACACCGAAGACGGCATCCAGGGCTTCGTGCTGGAAAAGGGCATGGCCGGCTTCACCACGCAGGAGATCAAGCACAAGATGAGCCTGCGCGCCTCGCTCACCGGTGCGCTGTTCTTCGACAACGTGCGCGTGCCCGAGCGCAACCGCCTGCCCAACGTGCAGGGCCTGAAAGGCCCGCTGGGCTGTTTGAATCAGGCCCGCTACGGCATCAGCTGGGGCCCGATCGGCGCGGCGGTGGCCTGCCTGGACGAGGCGCTGAACTACACCAAGCAGCGCGTGCTGTTCGGCCGGCCGGTGGCCGCCACGCAGAGCGCACAGATCAAGCTGGCCGACATGGCCCGGCGCATCACCACCGCGCAGCTGCTGGCCTTGCAGCTGGGGCGGTTGAAGGACGCCGGCCAGCTGCAGCCGCAGCAGGTCAGCCTGGCCAAGTGGAACAACTGCCGCATGGCCATCGACATCGCCCGCGAATGCCGCGACCTGCTCGGCGGCGCGGGCATCACCACCGAGCACATGGCGATCCGCCACGCGCTGAACCTGGAATCGGTCATCACCTACGAGGGCACCGAAACCGTGCACCAGCTGGTGATCGGGCGGGAGCTGACGGGCATCAACGCGTTTTAAGGGTGTCGGCGGTGTCGGGAGCCGGCCAGCGGCCGGCACTACCGTTGAAGGGGTCACCTGACCAACGGTCAGGTGCTACCAGTGGGCGATGCTGATGTTCAACCCGGTCGATGCGGATCACCACCTGCCGCTGTAGGTGCCGACCGTTGGTCGGTACCGCAGCAGGTGCGGCCGCCGGCAATCCCTTTGTTCCATAAGCACCGGGAACGTGTCAGGCGCTGGGGAGGGTGGGTTGGCGGGACCGTTGGGCGCCATGGATGGCGCCCACGAGCCCCCAAGGATGGGTTTACGGCGTGTCCCGCCAACCCACCCTCCCCAGCGCAGCCGAGAAGCAACCGGCGTGCGGCTTTGCGCTCCGGCTTTGCAGCTTCTGACAGCTCTTATTCCCCGCCGGCAAACCCGTTCTGTCGCCAAGCCTCGTACATCACCACGGCGACCGTGTTGGACAGGTTGAGGCTGCGGTTGTCCGGCTGCATCGGCAGGCGCAGGCGCCGGCCATCGGGGAGCGCGTCGAGCAGGTCCTGGGGCAGGCCGCGGGTTTCCGGGCCGAACAGGAAGGCATCGCCATCGGCGAACTGCGGGGTGTCGTAACGCACGCTGCCGCGGGTACTCAGGGCAAACAGGCGCGTGGGTGCAATGGCCTGCAGGGCGGTATCCAGGTCGGGATGGACCTGCAGTCGAGCGTATTCGTGATAGTCCAGGCCGGCGCGCTTGAGCTGCTTGTCGCTCAGGTCGAAACCGAGCGGCTCGATCAGGTGCAGCCGCGCGCCGGTGTTGGCGCAGAGGCGGATCACATTGCCGGTGTTCGGCGGAATTTCGGGTTGGAACAGGATGACGTGGAACGTGGGCGCGGTCATGGCCGCAGTTTACGCGGCTGCTGCGTGTTACCGCAGCAACCGATTACGGGCGGACCAGCACCTGGGCAGCGGTTTCCAGCGCCAGGGCCTGCAGATCGGCAGACGACGGGCGCACCTGCAGGGCCGGCAGATTGACGATCACGTCGCGGGCCACGGCGGTGGCAGCGGCGGCCAGCGTGGCCACGTAATCGCGGTGGGTCACCTGCTCGGCCGCCAGCGCCTGGTACTGCTCGGCGGTCGGACGGACTTCGACGGCGGCCAGCGTGGTCACGCGGCGGCTGCCGGCCAGCTCGGCGCGGTAGTCGGCGATCAGGCCGGCGCCCGGGCGGACTTCCACCAGCGACAGGGTCGGAATGGCGCTGGTGCGCTCGATCTCGGCCTGGGCGATCTGGTCGGCCGACGGACGCACCTGCACGGTGTCCAGGGTGGTGATGGTGGCGGCCTGCACGTTCGAAGCAAACGCGGCGCCGGCGGCGAGGGCGATGGCAATGGCGAGGGTCTTGGTGTTCATGGTGGGCCTATTTAGTGTTGGTGGGCAGTGGTGTGGTAGTAAGGTAGTACACCGATTCGGGGCACGCAAGAACAATTTCAACTTTCTCGATTCGGTTCAGCGGGCAGTCATGTTGGATCTGCTTCTGCCTTTGCCACAGCCAGTACCAAGCAGGTGCCGTGCCAACTTTTTCTTGTTGATTCGTAAGGGTTTTTCGCCAGTGACGCGGTGTCCGCTGTCCGGACACCTGTCCGATGGCGGTGCGCCGGTGTCCGCGCCCAGGCGTTCAGGCAGCACCGAACTGACCGCTGCCCGGGCCGTCAACCCCGAAAACACCCACGGCACCCGCAGTGACTGTTGGCCGATGCCGCAGGCGCCCGTCACGCGCTAGGATCGGCCTTCACTTTCATGACCAAGGAACCGGAATGACCGTCCAATTTCGCCCGCGTGCCGCGCTGCTGGCTGTAGCGCTCTCCGCCGCTCTGGGCAGCGTCGTGCCGGCCCCTGCGCTGGCCAAGCCCGCCGCGCCGGCCAAGGTCGACATTCCGTTCGAGCAGTTCACCCTTCCCAATGGCCTGCGCGTGGTGGTGCACACCGACCGCAAGGCGCCGATCGTGGCGGTCAACGTCTGGTACCACGTGGGCAGCAAGGACGAACCGGCCGGTCGCACCGGCTTTGCGCACCTGTTTGAACACCTGATGTTCCAGGGCAGCGAAAACCACGACGGCGAATATTTCGAGCCCTTCAAGCAGGTCGGCGTGACCGGCCAGAACGGCACCACCAATACCGACCGCACCAACTACTTCGAGAACGTGCCCACCACCGCGCTGGACATGGCGCTGTGGATGGAGTCCGACCGCATGGGCCACCTGGTCGGCGCGATCGACCAGGCCGCGCTCGACGAACAGCGCGGCGTGGTCCAGAACGAGAAGCGCCAGGGCGAGAACCAGCCCTATGGGCAGGTGTGGGACAAGCTGACCCGTGCCATGTACCCGGAGGGCCACCCGTACCACCACGGTGTGATCGGTTCGATGAACGATCTCAACGCCGCCTCGCTGGATGACGTCAAAACCTGGTTCCGCACCTGGTACGGCCCCAACAACGCGGTGCTGGTGCTGGCCGGCGACATCGACGTGGCGACCGCCAAGGAAAAGGTCGCCCGCTACTTCGGTGACATCCCGGCCGGCCCGACCATGGCCCAGCCCAAGGTGGACGTGGCCCAGCGCGAGCAGAGCACCCGCGAGGTGATGACCGACAAGGTGCCGCAGGCGCGCATCTACCGCGCCTGGAACGTGGCCCAGGTCGGCACCACCGACATCGACCAGCTGCAGCTGTTCGCCCAGGTGCTGGGCGGGGCCAAGTCCTCGCGCCTGGACCAGCGCCTGCTGCACCAGGACAAGCTGGTGGACAACATCAGCGCCGGCGCCTACAGCTCGCAGCTGGGCTCCAACTTCGTGGTGATGGCCACGGTCAAGCAGGGCGTGGACCCGGCCAAGGTGGAGGCGATCATCGATGAAGAGATCAAGCGCCTGGCCAAGGACGGTCCCACCGCCGACGAACTGAGCCGCGGCAAGACCGCCTTCCGCGCCGGCTTCATCCGCGGCATCGAGCGCATCGGCGGGTTCGGCGGCAAGGCCGACGCGCTGGCCGAGTGCACCGTGTTCGAAGGCGACCCGGGCTGCTTCCGCCGATCGCTGGCCAACATCGATGCGGCCAGCGCCGCCGACGTGCGGGCGGTCGGTGCCAAGTGGCTGGGCGTGGGCGACCACACCATCGTGGTGGAACCGGGCGCGCGCGTGGCGCTGGCCGAACTGCCGTCGCAGTCGCCCAAGCCGTTCACCGTGCCGGCCGTGGATACCAAGTACACCACCCTGCCCAAGCAGGTCGACCGCAGCACCGGCGTACCGCAGACCAAGACCTTCCCGGAACTGAAGTTCCCGCAGCTGCACCGCGCCACGTTGAAGAACGGCACCCAGGTGATCCTGGCCGAGCGCCATGACATCCCGGTGGTGCAGTTCAGCTATGAGTTCCCCGGTGGCTTCACCGCCGACCAGGGCCGCAAGCAGGGCACCGCCAACTTCACCATGGACCTGATGGGCGAAGGCGCCGGCAAGCTCGGCGCGCTGCCCTTCGCCAACGCCGCCGACGCTCTGGGTGCCACCCTGGGCGCCTCGGCGTCGCTGGACAGTGCCAGCGTCTACCTGTCGGCCTTGAAGGAAAACCTGGCGCCGTCGCTGGCCCTGTACGCGGACATGCTGCGCCAGCCGCGCTTCGAGCAGGGCGAGATCGACCGGGTCAAGGCGACCTGGATCGCCGGCATCCAGCAGGAGAAGGTCAACCCCAGCGCGGCCGCAATGCGGGTCATGCCCACCCTGCTCTACGGCGCCGGGCATCCGTATGCCATTCCGTTCACCGGCAGCGGCAACGAGGCGGACATCCAGTCGCTGACCCGCGACGACCTGGTCAGCTTCCACCGTGACGCGCTGCGCCCCGAACAGGGCACCCTGATCGTGGTGGGTGACACCACCCTGAAGGACATCGTGCCGCTGCTGGAGCGCCAGTTCGGCGACTGGAAGAGCACCGGCACCGCGCCGGAGGTCAAGGCACCGGCCGACGTGGCCCGTCCCACCCATGCCCGCGTGTACCTGATCGACCAGCCCGGCGCGGTGCAGGCCAACCTGTTCGCCAGCCAGCTGGTGCCCTCGGCGATGGACCCGGGCAGCACCCGCTTCGATATCGCCAACGGCGTGCTGGGCGGCGACTTCACCTCGCGCCTGAACATGAACCTGCGCGAGGAGAAGCATTGGTCCTACGGCGCCGGCAGCAGCGCCCCGGCCACGCTGGGCCAGCGTCCGTGGGGCGCGCGTGCCCCGGTGCAGATCGACAAGACCGCCGAGTCGATGCAGGAACTGCAGAAGGACATCCGCGACTTCGCCAGCGGTGCCAAGCCGGCCACGGCGGCGGAAGTGGCGCGCATCCGCAACATCCAGACGCTCAGCCTGCCCGGTGCCTATGAGACCGCCAGCGCGGTGCTCGGGACCATCAGCGGCATCGTGCGTTACCAGCGCCCGGACGACTACGTGTTCAAGCGCAAGGCCGAGATCGAGGCGATGACCCCGGCGCAGGTGCAGCAGGCCGCGGCCACGCTGGACCCCAACACCCTCACCTGGGTGGTGGTCGGCGACCTGAAGCAGACCGAGAAGGAAGTCCGCGCGCTGAACATCGGCGAGGTCCACGTGATCGACGCCGACGGCAAGGTAGTGCCGGCCGCTGGCCGGCAACCTCGCTGACCTGCCGAAGCAGGGTGCCGGGCCACCGCCCGGCACCCCATCACCCCCGATTCAGCCGTTTCCCGCACACTCCTTTCTCGTCGCCCAGCCAGGTCTCCCACATGCGCGTTCTTCTGCTTTCCCTGCTCACCCTCAGCGCCACCGCCTGCACCTGGGTGCCGATCGAACCGGTGGGCAAGACCGTGCGCGTGCTGCCGGCCGGGCAGGTGCCCAGCGGCTGCCAGACCAAGGGCGAGGTGGTGGTGACGGTCAAGAGCAAGGTGGGCTTCTACAACCGCAACCCCTTGCGCGTGCAGGAAGAACTGGAAACCCTGGCACGCAATGAAGCCCCCAGCGCCGGGGCCAATGCGGTCCAGGCCGCCGGCCAGCCGGCCGATGGCAGCCAGCGCTTTCTGGCCTTCCAGTGCCCGCCGCGCTGAACCCTTCAGGCCGCCCGGCCGCACCATACGCCCGGGCGTGAATTCGTAAAGGTGCGGTGAAGGCAGCGCCGGCTTACAATAGCGCCCCCTTTGCCTGAGCCTTGGCGCTAACTGATGCTCTTCAAGAATGTCTCTATCGCCGGCCTGGCGCACATCGACGCGCCGCACACGCTGACGTCCAAGGAAATCAACGAACGTCTGCAGCCGACGCTGGATCGTCTGGGCATCCGTACCGACGTGCTCGGCGACATCGCCGGCATCCACGCCCGCCGCCTGTGGGACGCGGATATGCTCGCCTCCGACGCGGCCACCCTGGCGGCCCGCAAGGCGCTGGAAGACGCCGGCATCGGCGCCGACAAGATCGGCCTGCTGGTCAACACCTCGGTCAGCCGCGACTACCTGGAGCCGTCCACGGCCAGCATCGTCTCGGGCAACCTGGGCGTGGGCGACGAATGCATGACCTTCGACGTCGCCAATGCCTGCCTGGCCTTCATCAACGGCATGGACATCGCTGCGCGCATGCTTGAGCGCGGTGAGATCGACTACGCCCTGATCGTCGACGGCGAAACCGCCAACCTGGTCTACGAGAAGACCCTCGAGCGCATGGCCCTGCCGGGCGTGACCGCCGACGACTTCCGCAACGAGATGGCTGCCCTGACCCTGGGCTGCGGTGCCGCTGCCATGGTGATGGCGCGTACCGAGCTGGTGCCCGATGCCCCGCGTTACCGCGGTGGCGTGACCCGCTCGGCCACCGAGTGGAACCAGCTGTGCCGCGGCAACCTGGACCGCATGGTCACCGACACCCGCATGCTGCTGATCGAAGGCATCAAGCTGGCGCAGAAGACCTTCGTCGCCGCGCGTGAAGCACTGGGCTGGGCGGTGGACGAGCTGGACCAGTTCGTCATCCACCAGGTCAGCCAGCCGCACACCGCCGCGTTCATCAAGAACTTCGGCATCGACCCGAAGAAGGTCATGACCATCTTCGGCGAGCACGGCAACATCGGCCCGGCCTCGGTGCCGATCGTGCTGAGCAAGCTCAAGGAGCTGGGCCGCCTGAAGAAGGGCGACCGCATCGCGCTGCTGGGCATCGGTTCGGGCCTGAACTGCTCGATGGCCGAAGTGGTCTGGTAAGCAGACCGCTGCGTTGATTCCAAGGGCCGGTACTACCGGCCCTTTTTACAGGTGCGATTGCATGCCCAAGCTTCCCGGTTACCCCGCCCACCCGCAGCGTTTCGAGGTCCGCCCCGGCCTGTCGATGAATTACCTCGACGAAGGCCCGCGCGACGGCGAGGTGGTGGTGATGGTCCACGGCAACCCGTCGTGGAGCTATTACTGGCGCACGCTGGTGGCCGGGCTGTCGGACAAGTACCGCTGCATCGTGCCCGACCACATCGGCATGGGCCTGTCGGACAAGCCCGATGACGCGCATTACGACTACACGCTGCAGTCGCGCGTGGACGACCTGGACGCGCTGCTGGCGCACCTGGGCATCACCGGCCCGGTCACCCTGGCCGTGCACGACTGGGGCGGCATGATCGGCTTCGGCTGGGCGCTGTCGCACCATGCGCAGGTGAAACGGCTGGTGGTGCTCAACACCGCGGCGTTCCCGATGCCGGCGGCCAAGAAGATGCCGTGGCAGATCGCGCTGGGCCGGCACTGGGCGGTGGGCGAGTGGATCATCCGCACGTTCAACGCGTTCTCCTCCGGCGCCTCGTGGCTGGGCGTGGAGCGGAAGATGCCGGCCGACGTGCGCCGTGCCTACGTGTCGCCGTACAACAGCTACGCCAACCGCATCAGCACCATCCGCTTCATGCAGGACATCCCGCTGACGCCGGCCGACAAGGCGTGGTCGCTGCTGGCGCGCGCCGGTGAGGCGCTGCCGTCGTTCGCCGACCGCCCGGCCTTCATCGGCTGGGGCCTGCGTGACTTCGTGTTCGACCACCACTTCCTGGCCGGCTTCCAGGCCGCGCTGCCGCAGGCCCAGGTGCATGCCTTCGAGGATGCCGGGCATTACGTGCTGGAAGACAAGCACGAGGTGCTGGTACCGAAGATCCGGGCGTTCCTGGACGCCAACCCGATCTGACCGGTGGTGTGACGACCAACGGTCGTCACCTACCCAGCAAGCGGTTGATGCCGACGTTCGGTCGGGTCGGACCCCGTCACCGGGCACCGACGTTCGGTCGGACCGGAACCCATCGCCGGGTACCGACGTTGGGGTCGGATCGAAACCCGTCACCGGGCACCGACGTTCGGTCGGATCGGAAACCCGTCACCGGGCACCGGCGTTGGTTCGGATCGAAACCCGTCACCGTGCACCGCCGTTGGTTCGGATCGAAACCCGTCACCGGGCACCGACGTTCGGTCGGATCGAAACCCGTCACCGTGCACCGACGTTTGATCGAATCGGAACCCCTAACCGGTAGAGCCGACCGTTGGTCGGCTGCTCTTCGCTCCGGGCCATCACCCCCGGACGCACACCCTCACGCCGCGATCGGCGCCTGCGGGGCCGGCGAACTGCCGTTGTCGTCGGGATGATCATCGTCGTTGTCCGCCGCGTCCCGCCAGCGCCAATCGGCCAGGGTCAGGGCCGGCATGCCGTGCGCTACCCGCGCCTTGTCGCACTGCGGGCTGGCCTTGCCGTACTCCCACGAGGCGTCCACCTCGCGGCACACGCTGGGCCGGTTGGGGTGGATGGTGCAGCGGGAATACACGCCGATCTCCGCATCCAGCGCCACGCAGTACACCGGCTTGGACAGGGTGCCGCGCATGCACAGCCGGTGCGGGTCCAGCACCTGGGTCAGTTCATGCGGCACGCCACCGGGGGTGACCTCGTCCGATTCCATCCAGTGGAACGCCACACGGTACTGGGTGCAGCAGGCGCCGCAGGTGAGGCAGGGATGGGACATGGGGTACCGGCCTTGGGCGGCAATCGAGCAGGAGGGAAGGGCGCGAATTTTCCACGCCGTTGGCCGTCGCGCAAGATTTTTCTGCAGCGGCGACAATGAACGGATGAACAGCCCCGTCAACATCGCCGCCCGCCTGCCCGAGCTGGCCCGTGAGCGCCCCGACCAGATTGCCATCCGCTGCCCGGGAAAGCCCGGCCCCGGCGGCATGGCGGCCTATGACGTCACCCTGGACTACCGCACCCTCAACGCGCGCAGCGACGCCCTGGCCGCCGGCCTGGCCGCGCATGGCATCGGCCGTGGCGTGCGCGCGGTGGTGATGGTGCGACCGTCCCCGGAATTCTTCCTGCTGATGTTCGCGCTGTTCAAGAACGGCGCGGTGCCGGTGCTGGTCGACCCCGGCATCGACAAGCGCGCGCTCAAGCAGTGCCTGGAAGAGGCCCAGCCGCAGGCGTTCATCGGCATCGGCCTGGCCCACGTGGCGCGGCTGGTGCTGCGCTGGTGCCCGGGGGTGAAGACGCTGGTGACCGTGGGCCGGCGCTGGGGCTGGGGCGGCACCACGCTGGCCCGCATCGAGGCCGATGGCGCGCGTGCACCGCAGCCGATGGCCGCCACCGACGGCGAGGATGTCGCCGCGATCCTGTTCACCAGCGGCTCCACCGGGGTGCCCAAGGGCGTGGTCTACCGCCACCGCCACTTCGTGGGCCAGGTCGACCTGCTGCGTGCCGCCTTCGGCATGGAGGCCGGCGGCGTCGATCTGCCGACCTTCCCGCCGTTTGCCCTGTTCGACCCGGCGCTGGGCCTGACCTCGGTGATCCCGGACATGGACCCCACGCGCCCGGCCAAGGCCGACCCGCGCAAGCTGCACGACGCCATCGCCCGCTTCGGCATCACCCAGCTGTTCGGCTCGCCGGCGCTGATGCGCGTGCTGGCCGACCATGGCCAGCCGCTGCAGGGTGTGCGCCGGGTCACCTCGGCCGGTGCGCCGGTGCCGCCGGACGTGGTGGCACGGATCCGCCGGCTGCTGCCCGATGACGCGCAGTTCTGGACCCCGTACGGCGCCACCGAGTGCCTGCCGGTGGCGGTCATCGAAGGGCGCGAGCTGGACAGCACGCGCCAGGCCACCGAGGCCGGCGCCGGCACCTGCGTAGGCCGCGTGGTGGCGCCCAACCAGGTGCGCATCATCGCCATCGACGACGCGCCGCTGCCGCAGTGGTCGCAGGTGCGCGAACTGGCGGTGGGCGAGGTGGGCGAGATCACCGTGGCCGGCCCGACCGCCACCGACAGCTACTTCAACCGCCCGCAGGCCACGGCCGCGGCCAAGATCAGCGAAGCGCTGGCCGATGGCCGCATCCAGGTGGTGCACCGCATGGGCGATGTGGGCTACTTCGACACGCAGGGCCGGTTGTGGTTCTGCGGGCGCAAGACCCAGCGGCTGGAAACCGCGCACGGCCCGCTGTACACCGAACAGGTGGAGCCGGTGTTCAATGCGCTGGACGGCATCGCCCGCACCGCGCTGGTCGGCGTGGGGCCGGCCGGCCGGCAGCGGCCGGTGCTGTGCGTGGAGCTGCAGCCCGGCGCGGCCGACACGCCGGCGCTGCGCGAGCGCCTGCGCCACGAGGCCGACGCGCACCCGCACACCACCCGCATCGAACAGTTCCTGATGCACCCGGGCTTCCCGGTGGATATCCGCCACAACGCCAAGATCGGCCGCGAGAAGCTGGCCATCTGGGCCGCAACCCAAGTGGAAACGCACGCATGAAGATCCTGGTGACCGGTGGTGGTGGCTTCCTCGGGCAGGCGCTGTGCCGCGGGCTGGTGCAGCGTGGCCACCAGGTGCTCAGCTTCAACCGGGGCGATTACCCGCCGCTGGCCGCGTTGGGCGTGGGCCAGATCCGGGGCGACCTGGCCGATGCCGATGCTGTGCGGCACGCGGTGGCCGGCGTCGATGCGGTCTTCCACAACGGTGCCAAGGCCGGTGCGTGGGGCAGCTACGACAGCTACCACCAGGCCAACGTGGTGGGCACCGACAACGTGATTGCCGCCTGCCGCGCGCATGGCGTGGGCAAGCTGATCTACACCTCCACGCCGAGCGTGACCCACCGCGCCACCCACCCGGTGGAAGGGCTGGGGGCCGACGAGGTGCCCTACGGCGAGGACTTCCAGGCGCCCTACGCGGCCACCAAGACCATTGCCGAACAGCGTGTGCTGGCCGCCAACGACGCCACCCTGGCCACCGTGGCACTGCGCCCGCGGCTGATCTGGGGCCCGGGCGACCAGCAACTGGTGCCGCGCCTTGCCGAACGCGCGCGCGCGGGCCGGCTGCGCTTCGTCGGCGACGGCACCAACCTGGTCGACACGACCTACATCGACAATGCCGCGCTGGCCCACTTCCTGGCCTTCGAACACCTCGCTCCGGGCGCGGCGTGCGCGGGCAAGGCGTACTTCATCTCCAACGGCGAACCGTTGCCGATGCGCGAGCTGCTCAACAAGCTGATGGCCGCCGTGGGCGCCCCGGCGGTGGAGAAGTCGATCAGCTTCAAGACCGCCTACCGCATCGGCGCGGTGGCCGAACGCCTGTGGCCGCTGCTGCGCCTGCGCGGCGAACCGCCGATGACCCGCTTCCTGGCCGAGCAGCTGTGCACGCCGCACTGGTACAGCATGGAACCGGCGCGCCGCGACTTCGGCTACGTGCCGCAGGTGAGCATTGACGAAGGCCTCACGAGGCTGAAGTCTTCATCGCGCGCAGAGGGCGCCATCACTTCCTGAACACCGCGGTTTGGTGAAGATTGCAGCACGCCAATCCGGCACGCATTACGCGAGGATCGACATGCTGCATTACGCCGTAATCTTTTTCGTCATCGCCATCATCGCGGCGGTGCTCGGCTTCTCCGGCATCGCCGGCGCTGCCAGTAACATCGCCTGGATCCTGTTCGTCGTGTTCCTGATCCTGGCGGTGGTGTCGATGTTCCGCAAGCGAGGGTAGTTCGCCGGGCAGCCCGCGCTACCTCTCTCCAGCGCGGGGTGCCCAGCGGCGCCTGACGACGGCCTGATCCTCGAAAGGGGGTCAGGCCGTCGTCGTGATGGAGCTCTGCAGCGCACGTTCGCGCGCATGCCGCTCCAGCGCCAGTTCCAGCAGGCGGGTGATCAAGGCGGTGTAGCCCAGCCCGCTGGCCGCCCACAGCTTGGGATACATGCTGATCCGGGTGAAGCCGGGCAGGGTGTTGATCTCGTTGATGACCACCTCGCCATCGCGGCCGAGGAACACATCCACCCGCGCCAGCCCGGCGCAGTCCAGGGCCTGGTAGGCACGCACGGCAATGTCGCGGATGCGCTGCTGGTCGGCGTCGCTGATCGCCGCCGGCACCACCACGTCGGCGCCGTGCTCGCGGATGTACTTGGTGTCGTACGAATAGAATTCGTCGTGCACCACCACCTCGCCGCAGACGCTGGCCTCCGGCGTTTCATTGCCCAGCACCGCGCACTCGATCTCGCGGCCGTCGATGGCCGTTTCCACCAGCGCCTTGTGGTCGTAGGACAGCGCCAGCGCCAGGGCCTCATGGAACTGCTGCGCGGTGTGCACCTTGCTCACGCCCACCGACGAGCCCTGGTTGGCCGGTTTGACGAACAGTGGCGCGCCCAGCTGCGCCACCAGGGCCGCGTAGTCGGCGTTGGCCGCGCTGGCGCGGTTGAAGCAGACGAACGGGGCCACGGCCAGGCCGGCATCGCGCAGCAGGCGCTTGGCCACGTCCTTGTCCATCGCCACCGCCGACCCCAGCACGCCGGCGCCCACGAACGGCAGGTTGGCCATGCGCAGCAGGCCCTGCAGCGAACCGTCCTCGCCCAGCGTGCCGTGCACGATGGGGAACACCACGTCGATCTGTTCCAGCGCGGTGGCCGGGTCGGTGGGCACCAGCTGCTGGCGCGCCACGCCCGGATGCACGGCCACCGCATTGCCCGACGGGTTCAGCGCGATCCGCGCCGGGTCCTCGGCGTGCAGCAGGAAGGCCTGCGGGTCGCTCACATGCCACTGGCCCTGCTTGTCGATGCCGATCAGGGTGACGTCGAACCGCTCCTTGTCCAGCGCATCGACGATGTTCTTCGCCGACTGCAACGACACTTCATGCTCGGCCGAACGGCCACCGAAAATGATGCCTACCCGCGTCTTGCCCATGCCTGCTGCTGCTCCTGCGTGTGTATGTGGACCCCTAGCATGAACCGGTCCGCCGGCCGTGGCGCACCCGGCCTTCATCCACGCGTCAGGCTGGGCAGCGCAGCGACGGTCTCCGCCTGCCATGGGGCGGTTAGAATGCACCGATGGCCCGTTCCCTCCTCAGTTCCCTCAAGCCGCTGGCCGGCAATGCGCTGCAGCTGGCGCTCAACCGCGCGCTGGCGCTGGACCCGGACACCCGGGGCGCACTGGCCGCGCTGGATGGCCGCCACATCGCGCTCACCCTGGAATCGCCCGCGCTGGCGATGCGGATCGGGGTGGACGGGGGGCGGCTGACGGTGGGCCCGGTGGATCCGCAGCAGGAACCGGACCTGGCGGTGCGCAGCACGCTGGGTGGGGTGCTGGCGCAACTGCCGTTCCTGGCCAACGCACGCCGTGGCGGCACCGCCCCGGCCGGGCGGGTCAAGGTTTCCGGCGATGCCGAGCTGGCGCGTCGCCTGCAGCAGCTGGCGAGCCGTTTCGATCCGGACTGGCAGCAGCCGTTCGTGCGTGTGTTCGGCGAGGTGCTGGGGGTGCAGGTGGCCAACAGCCTGCGTTCGGCCCTGCAGCACGCGCGCCGCGGCGCGTCCGACCTGGCGCACAGCGCCGCTGAATTTGTCACCGAGGAGTCCCGCGACGTGGTACCGCGAGCAGAACTGGAAGCCTTCCACGACGACGTGGATGTGATGCGCGACGATGTGGAACGCATTGCCGTGCGCGTGCAGCGCCTGCGCCAGGTGCGCGCATGAAGGCGATGTTCCGCGCCACCCGCATTGGCCGCGTGATCCTGCGTTACCGCCTGGACGACCTGCTGGAAGGCACCGTGGCCGAGCGCTGGCTGCGCGTGGCCAAGCCGTTCGTGCCGCGTGCCTCGGCCGACATCGCCGCCCAGTCGCGCGGCGCGCGCCTGCGCCTGGCGCTGCAGGACCTCGGCCCGATCTTCGTCAAGTTCGGGCAGATCCTGTCCACCCGCCGCGACCTGATCCCGGCCGACATCGCCAACGAACTCACCCTGCTGCAGGACCGGGTGAAGCCGTTTGACGGTGCCACCGCGCAGCGCATCGTCGAGCAGGCGCTGGGCCGCCCGGTCAGTGAAGCGTTCGCCAGCTTCGACCTGCAGCCGCTGGCCTCGGCCTCGATCGCGCAGGTGCATGCGGCCACCCTCGCCGATGGCCGCCAGGTGGTGGTCAAGGTGCTGCGCCCGGATATTGAAAAGCAGATCGGCGCCGACATCGCGCTGCTCAACTCCGCTGCCGCGCTGGTCGAGCGCACCCACCCGCGCGCCGACAAGATCCGCCCGCGCGAAGTGGTGGCCGAAGTGGAGAACACCCTGGCCGCCGAACTGGACCTGCAGCGCGAAGGCGCCAACGCCAGCGTGCTGCGCCGCAACTGGGTCGACTCGGACGACCTGTACGTACCGGAAGTGATCTGGAGCCACACCGCCGAGCGCGCGCTCACCCTGGAACGGGTGTGGGGCATTCCGTCGGACGACATCGCCGCGCTGGACAAGGCCGGCATCGACCGCAAGGCACTGGCCGCCAAGGGCGTGCGCGTGTTCTACACCCAGGTGTTCCGCGACAACTTCTTCCATGCCGATGCGCACGCCGGCAACATCTGGGTCGACATCGATCCGGCCCGGCGTGACAACCCGCGCTTCATCGCGCTGGACTTCGGCATCATGGGCCAGCTGTCCGAGCAGGATCAGTACTACCTCGCCGAAAACTTCATGGCCATCTTCAACAAGGACTACCGGCGCATGGCCGAGCTCCACGTTGAGGCCGGGTGGATGCCCAACAACGTGCGCATCGACGAGCTGGAAGCGGCGGCGCGTTCGGTCTGCGAACCGTATTTCACCCGCCCGCTGTCGCAGATCTCGCTGGCCGAAGTGCTGATCAAGCTGTTCCGCGTTGCGCAGCGCTACGAGCTGACCCTGCAGCCGCAGTTGATCCTGCTGCAGAAGACCCTGCTCAACATCGAAGGCGTGGGCCGCCAGCTCGACCCGGAGCTGGACATCTGGGCGGTGGCGCGACCGGTGCTGGAACGCATTCTGCGCGAACGCTACAGCCCGCGCCGGGTGCTGAAGGAGCTGCGCAAGCGGCTGCCGGAAATCATGACCCACACCCCGGACATGCCGCGGCTGGTGCACGCCTGGTTGAAGCAGCAGGTGGAAGGCGGGCACGAGCTGTCGATGCGCTCGCAGGACCTGGTGGCGCTCAACACCAACCTGCAGAAGCTGCAGAAGCGCGCGGTGGCGGCGATCGCCGGTGTCGGCCTGTTGATCGTGGCGGCGGTGCTGTACGGCATGCAGCCGGGCGGCTGGTACTTCGGTGATGCACCGGTGTGGAGCTGGGTGAGTGGCGCGGCCGGTCTGTTCTCGTTGGCCAGCGCGTGGTGGCGCCGCTGAGATGACGCTGCAGGCACTGAAGGACGAACTGGCCCGGTTCGGCGCCGACCACGATGCCAGCCATAGCGAGCGTGCCCAGCGCATGCTCAACATCACCCCGGACACCGGCGAGCTGCTGGGTGTGCTGGTGCGTGCCACCGGCGCGCGGCGGGTGCTGGAGATCGGCACCTCCAACGGCTATTCCACGCTGTGGCTGGCCGAGGCCGCTGCGGCTGTCGGCGGGCAGGTCACCACGCTGGAGTACGCCGCCGACAAGATCGCCCTGGCGACGGCCACCTTCGCGCGCAGCGGCCTGGCCGCGCAGATCGACCTTATCCACATCGATGCGGGTGTGTGGCTGGGTGCCGCGGCCGAGGCCAGCATCGACCTGCTGTTCCTGGATTCCGAACGCAGCCAGTACCTGGGCTGGTGGCCGGACCTGCGTCGCGTGCTGCGCCCCGGTGGCTTGCTGGTGGTCGACAACGCCGTCTCGCATGCCGAACAGATGGCGGCCTTCGAGGCGCAGGTACGCCGCGATCCGCAGTTCCATTGCGTGCGGGTGCCGATCGGCAACGGCGAACTGATCGCGGTGCGTGACGTCGCCTGAATCGCCTTTGTTGGCGCTGCCTGCAGTGGGCGGGGATAATCGGTCGGTGAACGACATCGATACCGACACCGCAACCGACCTCGCGCCCGCAGTGGCGCCCCTGCAGTTGCTGCACCTGGACGACCGCCTGGCCGTGGTCAACAAGCCCGCCGGGCTGATGGTCCATGACAGCAAGCTGGCCCGTGGCGAAGACGACTTCCTTGCCGACCGCCTGCGCGAGCAACTCGGCAAGCCGATCTTCCTCGTGCATCGCCTGGACCGTGCCACCAGTGGCTGCCTGCTGCTGGCCTTCGACCGCGAAAGCGCCAGCGTGCTGGGCAAGGCGCTGATGGGCGGCGACGTCACCAAGGACTATCTGGCCATCTGCCGCGGTTGGCCGGCCGAGGAGGCGTTCACCGTCGACCATGACCTCGACGGTGGTCCCGGCAAGCCGGTCAAGAAACAGGCCATCACCCATTTCCAGCGCGTGGCCGTGGGCGAGATCGCCGTGCCCGTCGGCGAGTTCGACACCTCGCGCTATGCGCTGCTGCGCTGCCAGCCGCAGACCGGCCGCTTCCGTCAGATCCGCCGCCACCTCAAGCACCTGTCGCATCACCTGATCGGCGACACCAGCCATGGTGATGGACGGCACAACCGCAGCTTCCGCATGCAGGGCATCCACCGCATGCTGCTGCACGCCGAACGCCTGCGCTTCCCGCACCCCGATGGCACCGCGATGGACGTCAGCGCGCCGGCGGAAGGGGAGTTCCGCAAGGCGATGGATCTGTTGGGGTGGGGTGCGGTTTGAGCGGGGTCTGGTCGGGCTGAAATGTGCCCGGAATCCAACCGGGTAGAGCCGACCGTTGGTCGGCTGCTCTACGCGCGGCACCTGGATTATCCGTGCAGCCGACCAACGGTCGGCTCTACCCCCTGGGGTGGCCGCGTGTATCCAACTGCCCGCGATCCAACCCGGGTAGAGCCGACCGTTGGTCGGCTGCTCCACGCGCGGCGCCCGGGTTATCCGTGCAGCCGACCAACGGTCGGCTCTACCCCCTGGGGTGGCCGCGTGTATCCAACTGCCCGTGATCCAACCGGGTAGAGCCGACCGTTGGTCGGCTGCTCTACGCGCGGCGCCTGGGTTATCCGTGCAGCCGACCAACGGTCGGCTCTACCCCGGGGTGGCCTGCGTGTATCCGACTGCCCGTGATCCAACCCGGTAGAGCCGACCGTTGGTCGGCTGCTCCACACGCGGCACCCGGGTTATCCGTGCAGCCGACCAACGGTCGGCTCTACCCCCGGGGTGGCCTGCGTGTATCCGACTGCCCGTGATCCAACCGGGTAGAGCCGACCGTTGGTCGGCTGCTCCACACGCGGCGCCCGGGTTATCCGTGCAGCCGACCAACGGTCGGCTCTACCTCCGAGGTGTTGCGCGTGTATCCGACTGCCCGCGATCCAACCCGGTAGAGCCGACCGTTGGTCGGCTGCTCTACGCGCGGCGCCCGGGTTATCCGTGCAGCCGACCAACGGTCGGCTCTACCCCCCGGGGTGGCCGCGTGTATCCGACTGCCAGTGATCCAACCCGGTAGAGCCGACCGTTGGTCGGCTGCTCCACGCGCGGCACCCGGGTTATCCGTGCAGCCGACCAACGGTCGGCTCTACCCCCGAGGTGGCCTGCGTGTATCCGACTGCCMGTGATCCAACCCGGTAGAGCCGAGGTGTGTGCAGGTAGCCGACCAACGCGGGTGGGGTGCGTTACCGGGTGGGCGGCGTGGCCGGCGCCGGGGCTTCGTTCATGATCGCCTCCAGGTCCTTCTGCAGGTCCACGAACAGCGGCTGCATCTTTTCCTGGATGGCCACCATCACGTTCTGCATCAGCGCCGGGGTCTTGTCGAGCAGGCTCTGGCCGGCCGAGCTCTCGTAGAACTCGGCCATCGCCAGTACGTCTTCCTTGCTGAAGCTCTTCTTGTACAGGTCCACGTACATCGGTCGCAGCTGCTGCCACGACAGCGCCTGGCGGATGGTCTGGGTGGTGCGTGCCTCCATCCGCTTCATCTGTTCCTGCTGCTGCGCGTCCAGCTGGCGCTGCTGGGCCACCTGCTGGAACTGCTGGCGCTGCATCGCCTCGATCTGCGGCAGCATGCTGTCCAGCATGGTCTGCGCACGCGAGGCGGCCAGCAGCCGGTTGATGTCGGCGTCGGACGGCGGCGCGGCCAATGCCGGCGCGATCGCGGCCAGGCCGAGCGCCAGGACAAGGCCGACACGGGTCAGCGCACGGCGGGGAGTGGTGGCAATGGCCAGGGAGCGGATCAAAAGCATGTGCGGGGCATCCTGCGTGGCATGGAACCCCGAGGATACCTGCGATGGCGTCAGCAGGCCGTAGTTTGCGGACGTTATCGGCGTCATCGGGGATGTTTGCCCCACCCCTGGACCCGGTCCTGCCTTTACAATGCCGCCCATGGCTTCCGCACCCGTCATCATCAGCGCGCACCTGTCGATTCCCGATGCGGAACTCGTCGAGCGGTTCGTGCGCGCCAGCGGCGCCGGCGGCCAGAACGTCAACAAGGTCTCCACCGCCGTGGAACTGCGCTTCGACGTGGCCGGCTCGCCGTCGCTGCCCGAACCGCTGCGCTCGCGCCTGCTGGCCCGGCGCGACCGGCGCATGACCGGCGAGGGCGTGCTGGTCATCGACGCCCAGCGCTTCCGCACCCAGGACCGCAACCGCGACGATGCCCGCGAGCGGCTGGCCGCCTTCATCCAGGAAAGCCTCAGCGTGCCCAAGCCGCGCGTGGCCACCAAACCCTCGTATGGCGCCAAGCTGCGCCGCCTGGACGAGAAAAAAGGCCGCGCGCAGATCAAGCGCGGACGCACCACACGCAATTGGGAGTGAATGCTTGAACAACCGAAGTCCGCTGTTGCCGGCCGTTCCGCCCAACATGCCGCAGGTCAAACCGAACCGCTTCCTCCGCTGGCTGGCCCGCTGCACGTTGCGCCTGGGCGGTTGGAGAGTGGTGGGCACCTTCCCCGACGTGCCCAAGCTGGTCTTCATCATTGCCCCGCACTCGTCCAACTGGGACGGGTTCTGGGGCATGGCGGCCAAGATCGCGCTGGGCATGCAGGTGAAGGTGCTGGGCAAGGCCTCGCTGTTCTGGTGGCCGCTGTCGCCGCTGCTGCGCGCGCTGGGCGTGATCCCGCTGGACCGCAGCTCGCCGCAGGGCACCGTCGAGCAGGCGGTCAGCCTGATCCGCGGGTCCGAACGCATGTGGTATGCCATCACCCCCGAAGGCACCCGCAAGGCGGTGACACACTGGAAGGCCGGGTTCCTGAAGATCGCGCGGATGGCCGACGTGCCGGTGCTGGCGGCGTACTTCCACTACCCGGAGAAGGTCATCGGAATCGGCCCGCTGTTCCACTCCAGCGGCGACGACGCGGCCGACATGGCCGCCATCCGCGCCTATTACCAGCCGTGGCAGGGCAAGAACCGCGGCACCGTCTGAGCCCCGCCAGGCCCCGCCGCGACGGGCGCCGGGGCCTGCACAGCCATACGCCACGTCCGGCACATGCCGGTCCCGGGCAATCGGAGTAGGGTGATCGGCTGCGGTTTTTCCGCAGTCGCATCCCATTCCAAGGAGCCCGTTTCATGTCGCGTACCGTAGTTTTGGCCGCTGCCATCAGCCTGGCGCTGGCGGCCTGTTCCGGCAAGGAGTCCACCCCCGTGTCCGACACCCAGACCCCCGCCGCGCAGCAGCCGGCCGATGCCTCCACCAATCCCCTGTTGAGCGCCAGCACGCTGCCGTTCCAGGCGCCGCCGTTCGACAAGATCAAGGACAGTGACTACCTGCCGGCCTTCAATGAAGGCATGAAGCAGCACCTGGCCGAGGTCCGCAAGATCGCCGACAACCCCGAGCCGGCGACCTTCGACAACACCATCGAAGCGCTGGAGCGCAGCGGCGAGACCCTGACCCGCGTGTCGCGCATCTTCTTCGGCCTGGTCCAGGCCGATACCAACGACGCGCGCCAGAAGATCCAGGAAGAAGTCGCGCCGAAGCTGGCCGACCACCAGGACGAGATCAACCTCGATCCGAAGCTGTTCGCCCGCATCAAGACCATCTACGACCAGCGCCAGTCGCTGGGCCTGGACCCGGTGCAGCTGCGCCTGGTCGAGCGTGACTACCAGGAGTTCGTGCGCGCCGGCGCGCAGCTCAACGACGCCGACAAGGCCTCGCTGCGCAAGCTCAACGTGGAAGAAACCACGCTGGCCACCCAATTCCACACCCGCTTGGTGGCCGCCACCGCCGCCGGTGCCGTGGTCGTCGACGACAAGGCCAAGCTGGCCGGCCTGGACGAGGACGCGATCAACACCGCCGCGGCCGACGCCAAGGACCGCAAGCTGGACGGCAAGTACCTGCTGCCGCTGCAGAACACCACCCAGCAGCCGGTGCTCGGTTCGCTGAGCGACCGCGAACAGCGCGCCGCCGTGCTCAAGGCGTCGGAAACGCGCGCCGAAAAGGGCGATGCCAACGACACCCGCCAGACCGTACAGCGCCTGGCCCAGCTGCGTGCGCAGAAGGCCAAGCTGCTGGGCTTTGACAACTACGCCGCCTACAGCCTGGCCGACCAGATGGCCAAGACCCCGGCCGCCGCGCTCAAGCTGCTCACCGACACCGTGCCGGCGGCCACCGCCAAGGCGCGCGGCGAGATCGGCGAGATGCAGAAGGTGATCGACGCCCAGAAGGGCGGTTTCAAGCTGGCCGCGTCCGACTGGGACTTCTACGCCGAACAGGTGCGCAAGGCGCAGTACGACCTGGACGAGTCGCAGATCAAGCCGTACTTCGAGATGGACAACGTGCTGCAGAACGGCGTCTTCTACGCCGCCACCCAGCTGTACGGCATCACCTTCAAGCCGCGCACCGACATCCCGACCTACCACGCGGACATGAAGGTCTACGAAGTGTTCGACAAGGACGGCACCTCGCTGGCCCTGTTCTACACCGACTACTTCAAGCGTGACAGCAAGTCCGGTGGCGCCTGGATGGACGTGTTCGTCGAACAGGACGGCCTGACCGGTGCCAAGCCGGTGGTCTACAACGTGTGCAACTTCACCAAGCCCGCCGCCGGCCAGCCCGCGCTGCTGAGCTTCGATGATGTGACCACGATGTTCCATGAGTTCGGCCACGCCCTGCATGGCATGTTCTCGAAGGTGAAGTACCCGTCCATCGCCGGCACCAGCACCTCGCGCGATTTCGTCGAGTTCCCCTCGCAGTTCAACGAACACTGGGCGCTGGACCCGAAGGTGTTCGCCAACTACGCCAAGAACTACAAGACCGGCGAGCCGATGCCGCAGGCACTGGTCGACAAGATCCTCAAGGCGCGCACCTTCAACCAGGGCTATGCGACCACCGAGTACCTGTCGGCCGCGCTGCTTGACCTGGCCTGGCACACCCAGCCGGCCGACGCGCCGCTGCAGGACGTGGCCAGCTTCGAAGCGGGCGCGCTGAAGAAGTTCAAGGTCGACCTGCCGCAGGTGCCGCCGCGTTACCGCACCACCTACTTCGACCACATCTGGGGCGGTGGCTATTCGGCCGGGTACTACGCCTACTTCTGGGCCGAAGTGCTCGACCATGACGCCTTCGAGTGGTTCAAGGAAAACGGCGGCCTGACCGCGCAGAACGGCCAGGTGTTCCGCGACAAGATCCTCTCGCGCGGCAACAGCGTGGAGCTGTCGGACCTGTACCGCGATTTCCGCGGCAAGGACCCGTCGGTGGAACCGCTGCTGGTCAACCGCGGCCTGAAGTAACCGCGGCCCGGTACAACAACAACGGCAGGGGAAACCCTGCCGTTTTTTTTTTGCTTGCCGCGCGCGTGAGGGCCCCGTAGCGACCGGTAGGCCCCTGGCGCAAATGTCCCCCGGCCGCGTTGCGGCCTCCTCCTTTATTTTGCCCAAGCGACTACCGGCCGCTACGGGGCTCGGCTTTCGGTAAGCAGGTAGAAGTCAGGCCTTTTTGGCGTTGGTCGGTGGGTCGGGCGCTGGGCCCCGATGCCCTTGGAGGCGAAATAAAGGGGGAGGGGGCGGCCGCAGGCCGACGCCGGAGGACATTCGCCGGAAAGGGCATGGGGGCCCAGCGC
>NZ_JBFTIS010000007.1:0-229160 GCF_056395005.1 Stenotrophomonas sp. 10N36
CACTTCTCCGGACACAGGCCGTCCGATAGAAGACAAATTCGGTTTAACGCGTCCCCATCGTCTAGAGGCCTAGGACATCACCCTTTCACGGTGGCGACCGGGGTTCGAATCCCCGTGGGGACGCCAGCTACAAACAACAGCCCCCGGCATTGCCGGGGGTTTTTGTTTGTGTGCCCTCAACACGCGCACCGACCCACGGTCGGCATCCACGCCCTTTCGTACCGACCAACGGTCGGTACCTACCGCACCACCTTGGCCATGCCCACCGATCGCGGCGCGGTCAACGCAAAGCCGAACTGCGCATACAAGCTGTGCGCGTCGCCATCGGCGATCAGGCTCACGTACGCGCCCACCGCATTGGCCTGCAGCCACGCGTCCAGTTCGCGCATCACCGCCTTGCCCAGCCCCTGGCCCTGCCGCTCGGGCACCACCGCGATATCCACCACCTGCAGGAAGCAGCCGCGGTCGCCCACCAGCCGGCCCATCGCCAGCAGCTGTTCGCCCTCGCGGATGCTGACCCCGAACACCGTATGGGGCAGACCCAGCGTGGCCGCCTCCCGTGTTTTCGGGCTGAGCCCGGCGCGCACCCGCAGGTCGCAGTACTCGGCCACGCTGGGCGGATGGGGAATGCACTTCAGACCAGCAGGCAGGGTCATGGAACGGCTCGCACACGTGAACAGGTTGCCAGCATGCCGCATCGGTTTCTCATCCGTTGATACCAACCGGCCTATGCTGTCCCCTGCCCCTTTCGCCCGTCCCTGCCCCATGTGTTATTCCGCCCAGATCCGCGCCGATTACACCAAGCTGGTGCGGGAATACGGCGCCATGATGTCGCTGGACGAATTCGCCCAGCTCTACGCCCACGATGCCGGCAAGCAGCGCCCGAAAACGCCCAAAGCAATGGACGACGGCTTTGCCGGCGCGCGCACCGCGCAGGGCCAGGACATCGTGGCAAAGATCCAGCAGTGGCATGCCGAGGAAATGCAGGCATTGGACGCGGAGATCCGCGTGCAGGGCGAACGCCGCGACGCCGCTCACGCCAGCCTGGCCGCGCGCCCCACGCAGAAGGCACGCAATGAGGCGCGCATCGCCACCAACCGGGTCGAACGCGCGCAGGCGCGGCTGGACGACCTGCGTCGCACCGGGCTGCTGCCGCGCGACAGCCGCATCTTTCCCGGCGTGTATGCACCGGTGATCGTGTCCGAGCGCGGCCAGCGCGTGATCAAGCCGATGCGCTATCAGTGCCGCCTGCCGGACACGCCGGCACGCCACGACACGCTGTACCCCGGCACGTACAACGCGCGCCGCGACAGCCTGGGCGGATACTGGAAGCCCGCGTTCGGGCATTGCCATGGCGTGGTGGTGGTGCAGTCGTTCTACGAACACGTGCCGCGGCATGCGCTGGAGCAACGCACCCTCGCACCCGGCGAGAAGGCCAGCAACGTGGTGTTGGAGTTCCATCCGCAGCCACCGCGTGACCTGCTCATTGCCTGCCTGTGGTCGGAATGGGACGGCCCGGAGGGGCGGCTGCTGTCCTTTGCGGCCATCACCGACGAACCGCCACGCGATATCGCCGCGGCTGGCCATGACCGCTGCATCATTCCGATCCGGCCGGACAACCTGGATGCCTGGCTGAACCCGGATCCCAGCGATCTGGATGCGCTGTATCGCATCCTGGACGACCGTGAGCCGGTCAGCTACGCCCACACCGAAGCGGCGTGAGCAAAGGCGTCAGCTGGCGACCGATGCGGCCTGCAGCGCGCGTTCCAATGCCGCGTTGAGTTCCGCGGTGAGGTATGGCTTGGTCAGCATCACGCCGGCGCGGAATACCGCTGGCAGGTGGTCCGGCGCCATGCCGGTGGCCAGCACGAACGGAATGCCACGGGCGCTCAAGGCGGCCGCGACCGGTTCACTGGTTTCGTTGTTGGCCAGCCGGTAATCCAGCAGGGCCACCTGGGGTTCGGAGTCGCCCAGCAGGCGCAGCGCGTCGGCAACCGACGCCGCCGGGCCGACGACGACCGCGCCGGCCTGGACCAGCTGCATCTGCAGCAGGGCCGCACTCATTTCGTCGTTCTCGACCACGAGTACCCGAAGATCCTGCAATGCGCTCATCCCGGCTCTCTGTATGGTTCAGCCCGGTGAGTATAGCGTCCCGCCCCGATGAAGATCGACCCTCAGATGAAGCGTTCAGGGCTGCACAGATCTCCACAATTTGTATACACTACGCGGCCAGCCAGCCGAAGTGGCGGAATCGGTAGACGCAGCGGACTCAAAATCCGCCGCCCTTAAAAGCGTGTGGGTTCGAGTCCCACCTTCGGCACCATGGAATTGCACAGGCCAGATCTTCGGATCTGGCCTTTTGCATTTCAGGGGCTGCCGAAAGGCAGCCCCTTCCGTGAACTCACTCGGTGGATTTCGAGGCAGCAGCTGCTTTGGCAGCGGCTTCGGCAGCAGCATTGGCCGCAGCCTCCGCCGCGGCGGCAGACGCAGCCCGTTGCTGCAGCACGGCGACGTGCGCCGGCACGTCCGTCGTCGGCGGCGGGGTCTCGCGCCACACCAGCGCCAGAACGCAATCCTGGGCCTTGCGCCGGCACATCGCTTCGGCCTTGCGCTGGGCAGCACCATCCTCTTTTTCAGACAGCGCAAAGCCCAGGGCGCGGGTGCCGGTGTACACCGCGGAGAATCCCGGCGCGGCGGTACTGACATGGCTCGCACAGTTCGGTGAACGCTGCACGCAGTAGCTCAACGCCTGCTGCACTGCCGCGCTGACGGTGCGCTGGTTCATCGAATAACCGTAAACACCGGTAGTGGTGTCGTAAAACACGGCCGACGCCGCGTTGGCGGCGCCCGCCGCGGCTAGTGCGACGAGAAGTACTGCGCTGCGTCCTGCTGTCATTGACATGGGGGTGGTCTCGACCTTCCGTTGGAAGGCCGAGTATCCCAAAGCCCACTACCAATGGCACGCAGGTAGCGCTCCGATACGGTGTCAGGCAAAGGCGACGTTCACACCAGCCGCAGCGCCGGTTGGCCATGTCCCGCTGCTGCGATGGCCTGCCGCGCGATGCCCGCACTGGCCTCCACCCGGAACGCCGCCACTGTGTGCAGCAACTGGGTGGCCTGCTCTTCCATGCTGCGCGCGGCGGCGGACGCCTCTTCCACCAGCGCGGCATTCTGCTGGGTGCCTTCGTCGATGTGGTCGACCGCCTGGTGAATCTGCCCGATGCTTTCGCTCTGCTGCTGGGCCACCGCACTGATCTCGCTGATCAACGCACTGACCCGCTTCACGTTGACCACGATCTCATCCATGGTGCGGCCGGCACTCTCGACCTGGCCGGTGCCAGCGCCGACTTTCTCCACCGAATCGGCGATCAACTGCTTGATCTCCTTGGCCGCGCCCGCCGAGCGCTGCGACAGCGACCGGATCTCCGAGGCGACCACCGCAAAGCCGCGGCCATGCTCGCCGGCGCGCGCGGCTTCCACCGCCGCGTTGAGCGCCAGAATGTTGGTCTGGAAGGCGATGCCGTCGATGACACCGATGATGTCGACGATCCGACGCGACGATTCGTTGATCAGTGCCATCGTGTGCACCACTTCATGCACGACATGGCCGCCCTGCGCAGCCACGTCGACCGCGCCGCTGGCCAGCTCGCTGGCCTGGCGGGCGTTGGTGGCGGTCTGCTGCACGGTGGCGGTGAGGCCCTTCATCGAGACCGCGGTTTCCTCCAGCGATGCGGCCTGCTGTTCGGTACGCACCGACAGGTCGCTGTTGCCTTCGGCGATCTCGCTGGCACCCACCGCGATGGTGTCGGCGGCGAACTTGATCTGCGCGATGATCGAGGCCATCGCCTCCACCAGCGCATTGATGCCTTCGCACAGCTCGGCGATCGGGCCGTTCTTGTCTTCGGTGGCGATATGCCCGGTAAGGTCACCGCCCTTGGCCGCAGCCACCACCTCGCGGGTCTGCGCCACGGCGTGCTGCATGGCCAGGCTGTCGCGCACCTGGGCGGTGATGTCGGTGGCGTACTTGACCACCTTGAACGGGCGGCCGTTCATGTCCAGGATCGGGTTGTACGACGCCTGGATCCACACCTCGCGGCCGCCCTTGCCGAAGCGCCGGTACTGGCCGGCGTCGTACTCGCCCCGGCCCAGTTTTTCCCAGAACCGGGCGTAGTCCGGGCTCTGCCGGTGCTCGGGTTCGACAAACATGGCGTGGTGCTGGCCGCGCACTTCCTCCAGCGTGTAGCCGGTGGTGGCCAGGAAGTTCTCGTTGGCCGACAGGATGCGGCCGTCCAGGCCGAATTCGATGACCGCCTGCGACTTGTTGATCGCCGCCAGCTGACCGGACACATCGGCGGCCTGCTGCATCTGCGCGGTGATGTCGGTGGCGAATTTGACCACCTTGTAGGGACGCCCGTTGCCATCCAGCACCGGGTTGTAGGAGGCCTGGATCCAGATCTCGCGGCCGCCCTTGCCCAGCCGCCGGTACTGCCCGGCGTCGAATTCCCCGCGCCCGAGCCGCGCCCAGAAGTCGCGGTACTCCTGGCTCTGCGCCAGGGCCGGTTCGACGAACATGGCGTGGTGCCGGCCCTGGATTTCATCCAGCCCATAGCCCACGGCCTGCAGGAAGTTGTCGTTGGCCTGCAGGATGGTGCCGTCCAGATCGAATTCGATCACCGCCTGCACCCGGTGCAATGCGGCCACCTGGGCTTCCAGCTCGCACTGGCGGCGCTGCGCGGCCACGTTGGCGGCCTGGCGTGCGTGGCCCATGGCGGTGACGCTGGCTTTCAGGGCCTGCCACAACGAGTGGCTGGCAGCGGCGTCGGTACGTCCTTGCACATGCGCGTGCATACCTGAAGTAAGCATCATCTGATCCTCGGTCCCTGGCGTGCTGGAATCCGACGGGCACCATGCCCGTCGGCACTTCGTCTGGCGTGGGAGGTGCGGCGACGTCATGGCTCACGTCGCTTCTGCGGCTTTGTACAACTGCAGTACTGCATCCGGCAGACAGCCTGTTGCAAAGTCACGCGAGCCCGGGCCGACGAGAGGTGGCGGGGCACCAGCGCGGAGCGACGGAGGCTCCAGATTAAATATCGACTGCCGTGCAGGAAGCTTTAGGGTGGGTTCAGAAAAAAGTTCACCCGGTGTCAGCAGAGCTCCGGGGCCACCCGTCAGCCTTCCCCGCCCTCGGTGGTCTCGACGTCCAGGGGGTCCAGCCCCTCCATGGTCGGCGTCTCCACCTGCACGTTGTTCTTGCCCGCCGCCTTGGCCAAGTAGCACTGCGCATCGGCCGCGGCCACCGCGTCGTCCACGCTCATGCTGCCGCCGATCGCGGCGATGCCGATGCTGGCACCGACGCTGAGCCGCTGCAGGTCCCAGGGAATGGTCAGCGTACGAACCCCGTCCAGCAGGTCGCTGGCGATGCGCCGGGCACGCTTGAGCGAGCAACCGGCCAGGATCACCGCGAACTCGTCGCCGCCCAGCCGCGCCACGATGTCCGAATCGCGCACGCCGTGGCGCAGCACGTTGGCCACCGCCCAGAGCATGGCATCGCCGGCCAGGTGGCCATGGCTGTCGTTGACCGGCTTGAAGTTGTCCAGGTCGATGAACATCAGCGAGGCCGACTGCCCGGTCCGGGCGACCCGGGTGATGGCCTGCTGCAGATGGGCTTCGAACCCGCGGCGGTTGCTCAGCTCGGTCAGCGGGTCGACCTCGGCCAGGTGGCGCGCTTCGCGCTGGCGGGCACGTTGCTGGGTCACATCGCGGATCACCCAGACCGCGCCACTGACCTGGCCGTCCTCGGCGCGCAGCCAGGCACGGGTGAGATCCACCGGCAGCAGCTGCGCGCCCACCGACAGCAGCAGGTCCGAATGCAGGTCCACCGCGTTGCTCTCCGGGTCGAGCAGCACGGCGATGTCCAGCGGCGAGCGCGGCGCGTATTCGGTGGTCAGCTCCATCACGTCCTGGATCTGGCCGCCGGTAAGGGGCGCGGCGCCCTCCCCGGCCAGCGCGCGGGTGGCCGCGGCGTTGGCGTACTGGATCAGCCCGTGCAGGTCGAGGGTGAGCACCATGTCGGCCACCGCATCCAGGGTGACGCGGGTGCGCTGCTCGGATTCGCGCAGTTGCAGGCTGCTCTGGCGCTGGGCGGTGACGTCCTGGATCTGCGACACGAAGTGCAGCGGCTCGCCGTGTTCGGAACGCACCAGCGACACCGACAGCCGGCCCCACACGATGTTGCCGCGCTTGCCCAGGTAGCGTTTGTCCATGTGGTAGTGGTCGCGCCGCCCGTTGAGCAGGTCGGCGACCAGGGCCAGGTCGGTATTGAGATCGTCTGCATGGGTGACGGTCTGGAAGTCGACTGCGAGTAGTTCGGCGCGGGTGTAGCCCAGGATGCCGCACAGCGCATCGTTGACGTCTAGCCAGCGCCCTTCCAGCGAGACCAGGGCCATGCCGAGCGCGGCCGAGGAAAACGCGCCGGCGAATTTCTCGGCCGCCAGATACGCCTGCTCGCGGACTTCCAGCAGCGGGGTGATGTCCACCGCCATGCCGACGTAGCCGATCCGATGGCCGTCGTTGCCATCCAGCGGGCTGATCGACAGCCGCACCTGGCGGCGCTCGCCGTCCTTGCGCACGTACGTCCACTGGTGCGACCAGGTGCCCTGTGTGGCGTGCGCGGTGAGCGCTTCGAACACGGTCGGCACGCGCCCATCGGCATCGGCCTGCGGGCGCAGGTACTCCATCATTTCGTCCGGGTCATGGAACAGGCCCGGGTTGACCCGCCCGATCACCTCGGCGGGCGTGTAGCCCAGCAGTTTCTGCGCACCGGTGTTGAACAGGTTGACGACGCCATCGATGTCGGTGGCGATCACCGCCACTTCGTCGGACGCATCCACCACCGCCTGCAGGCGCTGGCGCATGTTGGCCGCGTCCTGCCGCGCAGTCTGCAGGTCGGTGACGTCGGCGTGTGCCCCGGCCATCCACTGCGGCTGGCCGTGCGCGTCCCATTCGTAGACGCGGCCGCGGTCCTGCACCCAGATCCAGTGGCCGTCCTTGTGACGCATGCGGCACAGGCTGTCGTAGTGCGGCGAGCGCCCTTCTAGGTGTTCGCGCAGCCGCGCGTTGGACTGGGCCAGGTCGTCGGGGTGGACCAGCCGGAAAAACGTGTCGGGGGTGATTGGCGCCAGTTCGTCGCGGGTGTAGCCCACGATCTGCGCCCAGCGTTCGTTGACCCACATCCGGCCGTCCTGGACATTCCATTCCCAGGTGCCGGCACCGGTGCCGTCGATGATCATCTGCAGGCGCCGGTGGCGCTCGGTGATGTCACGCAACGCCGCGCCGGTGCCGTGCGCGTTGCCGGCCGGATCGTGGCTCATGCGCACGGCCACGCGCGCGGACGGACGCCGTGCCGTACGGCATCTGGCCCCGCCCGACCTTCCGGCCCTGCCTGGTGCGTTGTCATATGGCCTCCCCGGCGCCTGCCCAGCCTACGGGCATTTGAGGGGAAGTGTGACCAACACGGAGTGAAACCAGAAGTGCCGTGCCCGCCAGAGACGCCAAGGGCCGCACGCGGCGGCCCCTGGCGGGTGGATCCAGGCCGGTTCAGCCGCCGCGTTTGGCGCGGGCGAAGGCGTCGGCCAGGGCGTTGTTGGCCGGCGGCGCCGCACTGCCCGGGCGCGGGCCGGGAGCGGCGCCACGGCCACCATTGCGCTGCCCCCCGCCGCCGCCATCACGGCGACCGCCACCGGCAGGCCGGGCATCGCGCTCGCCCGGGGCCTTGGCCGGCGCCGGGGTGTCGTCCAGGCGCCGGGTCAGGGCGATGCGCTTGCGCGCCACGTCCACCTCCAGCACCTTCACCTTGACGATGTCGCCGGCCTTGACCACATCACGCGGGTCTTTGACGTAGGTGTCCGACAGCGCCGAGATGTGGATCAGGCCATCCTGGTGCACACCGATGTCCACGAAGGCACCGAACGCGGCCACGTTGCTGACCACGCCCTCCAGGATCATGCCCGGCTGCAGGTGCTTGAGTTCTTCCACGCCCTCAGCGAAACGCGCTGCCTTGAACTCCGGGCGCGGGTCGCGGCCGGGCTTTTCCAGTTCCTTCAGGATGTCGCGCACGGTCGGCACACCGAAGGTGGCGTCGGTGAACTGTTCGGCCTTGAGCCCGCGCAGGAAGCTGCCATCGCCGATCAACGCCTTGATCGGGCGTGCGGTGGCGGCCACGATGCGCTCCACCACCGGATAGGCTTCCGGGTGCACCGAGGAGGCATCCAGCGGCTGGTCGCCATCGGCGATGCGCAGGAAGCCGGCGCACTGTTCGAAGGTCTTGTCGCCCAGGCGCGGCACCTTGAGCAGGTCCTTGCGGCGCTTGAACGGACCGTTGTCGTCGCGGTGGCGCACGATGTTCTCGGCCACCGTGGCCGACAGCCCGGACACGCGCGACAGCAGCGCTGCCGAGGCGGTGTTGACCTCCACGCCAACCGCGTTGACGCAGTCTTCGACACGCGCATCCAGCGCACGCGCCAAGCGGTACTGGTCCACGTCGTGCTGGTACTGGCCCACGCCGATCGCCTTGGGTTCGATCTTGACCAGCTCGGCCAGCGGATCCTGCAGGCGACGGGCAATGGAAACTGCGCCGCGGATCGACACGTCCAGGTCCGGGAACTCCTTGGCGGCGAATTCGGAGGCCGAGTACACCGACGCGCCGGCTTCGCTGACCACGATCTTCTGCAGCTTGCCGTCGCCCAGTGCCTTGATGACCTCGCCGGCCAGCTTGTCGGTTTCGCGGCTGGCCGTGCCGTTGCCGATCGCGATCAGTTCCACGTTGTGCTTGAGGCACAGCTGCTTGATCGTCTGCAGCGACTGGTCCCACTGCCGGCGCGGTTCGTGCGGGTAGATGGTGTCGGTGGCCACCAGCTTGCCGGTGGCATCGACCACGGCGATCTTGCAGCCGGTGCGGATGCCCGGGTCCAGCCCGAGCACGCTCTTGGGGCCGGCCGGGGCGGCCAGCAGCAGATCCTTGAGGTTGTCGCCGAACACGGCGATCGCCTCGGCTTCGGCCTTCTCGCGGGCCTGGTTGAACAGGTCCAGCAGCAGGTGCATGTGCAGCTTGGCGCGCCAGGTCAGGCGGCACGCGTCGAGCAGCCAGCGGTCGCCGGGGCGGCCGGCGTCGGCGATGCCGGCCTTGTAGGCCACCCGGCCTTCGGCATACACATGGCCGGCTTCGGCCTCGGTGCCCGGGTCCAGTTCCAGGAACAGGATTTCCTCGCGGCGCGCGCGGAACAGCGCCAGCAGCCGGTGCGAGGGAATCTTCGCCAGCGATTCGGCGTGTTCGAAGTAGTCGCGGTACTTGGCGCCCTGCTCTTCCTTGCCTTCGGCGACACGCGCACGGATGACCCCGTTTTCGCCAAGCCAGCTGCGCAGCTCGCCGACCAGCGCGGCGTCTTCACCCCAACGCTCCATCAGGATCGCGCGCGCGCCTTCCAGCGCGGCCTTGGTGTCGGCCACGCCCTTGTCGGCATCGACGAAGGTGGCACCGAACACCTGCGGGTCCAGGCTTGGATCGGCGAGCAGGCCATCGGCGAGCGGTTCCAGCCCGGCTTCGCGCGCGATCTGGGCGCGGGTGCGGCGCTTGGGCTTGTACGGCAGGTACAGATCTTCCAGGCGCGACTTGGTATCGGCGCCGAGGATCTCGTTGCGGAGTTCGTCGGTGAGCTTGCCCTGTTCGTCGATGCTGGACAGCACGGAGGCGCGGCGGTCTTCCAGCTCGCGCAGGTAGGTCAGGCGGGTTTCCAGGTTGCGCAGCTGGGTGTCGTCCAGGCCGCCGGTGACTTCCTTGCGGTAGCGGGCAATGAACGGGACGCTGGCGCCTTCGTCCAACAGGGCGATGGCGGCACGCGCCTGGGCAGGCTGGGCACCGATTTCATCGGCGATGGTCTGGGCGATCTGCTGGGCGAGCTTGATGTCAGGCATTGCTTCCGGCCGGAGCCGCAGTACGGAAAGTCCCGATTGTGGCAACGCACGGCGGCGGGGGGAAGGCGTTGACAGCGGGGGGCGAACCTGTCGCCCGCGGGTGTCCTGCGTAGAGCCGGGCTCTGCCGGGCTTCTCACGACAATCGACTCGCCCACCGTAGAGCCGGGCTCTGCCCGGCTGCTCATGACGATCGAATCGCCCACGGTAGTGCCGGCCGCTGGCCGGCTCCTCGTTACGGTCGGGGTAGACGGACAGCCGGGCAGAGCCCGGCTCTACATCGGGGAGGCTGGAAGTGCAGCCGGGCAGAGCCCGGCTCTACGGGGTTCGGGTGTGCGTGGAGCCGGCCAGCGGCCGGCACTACCCTGCGTTGGGGAGCCGGCCAGCGGCCGGCACTACGGTTCGGGAGCCGGGCAGAGGCCGGCGCTACGGCCGCGTCAGCGGTAATGCTGGGCGGTGCGCTGGTGGACGATTTCGTCGCGCAGGGATTCCAGCGCCATTACCCGGATCTTGCCGATGCCCGGCAGTTCCATGAAACGCTCGGTGTAGATCTCCGGCCCGGCGTCAGTATCGGCCCGGGACTTGCTGAAACCGTGGGGTACTACGCCTTTGTCGCCATCCTTGCTACCACCGACATAAAGAACGATTGCCATGTGATGTGTTCCTCCTGTGACGCATCATGCAATTACAACAGGCGCCAGTTTAACGTGCCGAACCTGACTGATCCGTCATGCAGGCTAATAACCTTTGTTTGCATGCAGATGACGTCGCGTTGCGCGACGTTTTATTTACACCGATTTAACGCCGCACTAACGCCAGGCGCAGCGGGTCACGGCACACCCGGCCACCAGCCGCGGCCGGTCATGGCGTACACATCGGCGGCGCGTTCGAACGGGTTGCGCGCGCTTACCCCGCCACACACCAGGTACACCGGCAGGTACAGCGGGCCCAGCACCAGATACTGGTACACGTGCGCGCGCTCGTGGTCGTGCAGGCCGATCACCGGCTCGGTGCAGTGCCCGGCCTGGTGGGCATAAGTGCGGCAGGCCACGTCCAGCACCGGGCCGGTGTGCAGGATGACGTTGCCCAGCGTGATCGCCCCGCCCGGCCCCCACGGCCAGTCACGGAACACGATGGCCAGATCGCGGCGGTTCCAGGACGGGCGCGCGCCGGCCACCATCCCGGCCAGGCCGCCGATCAGACCGATCAGGGTGTTGGGCGCGGTCCACAGCGCGCCCAGCCCCTGCAGGACGCGCAGCGCCAGCGGTGGCAGGCTCAATCGGCCTCGTTGGGGATCAGCAGCCACAGGATCAGGTAGACCAGGATGCCCGGGAAGGCCGCCGACAGCACCGAGACCAGCACGAACAGCACCCGCACCAGCGTGGAACCCCAGCCGAAGCGGTGCGCGATGCCGCCCATCACCCCGGCGATCATGCGGTCGTTGAGCGAGCGCGACAGCGTGCGCGGCGTGGCGTTCATGACAGCGGTCTCCGGGACGGGAGGGCGGACTGTACCGCGGGCGATGTCTACAAGGTGCGTTGGCGCAAGGCCTTCAGGCGCGCACCGAACCACACCGCGGCGGTCTGTTCGGGCTGGCCCGGGCAGGCAATGCGGTAAGGCTTGCCGCTCATGCTGCTCTGGCTGGCGGCCCGCTCGATGAACTGCTCGGCGGTGTCCACCTTGTCCTTCTTGAGCAGGTAGTCGTACTTGCGCTGCAGGTGAGCACGCGCCTCGGCGGCGTCATGCCAGCTGCCATTGCGCTGGAAGCGGCAGCTGGAACCATCCAGCGCGCCGATCAGGCCGGCGATCTCGCGGCGGGCGGTGTCGCTCGGGGCGGCCAGCGCCACGCCGGGGGCGATGAGGGCCAGTGCAAGCACTGCGCGGAGGCGATGGGTCATGCGGAACGTTCCTTCAACCAATCGGTGATCGTACCGGGCACCTCGCGCTGGGCGCGGCCGGACACGTAGATGCCGATATGGCCGCCACGGAAACTGCTTTCGGTGTAGTCGCTGCTGCCGATCCGGCCGCGCATCGCGCGTGACGCATCCGGCGGTACCAGGTGGTCCTGCTCGGCATAGATGTTCAGCACCGGCAGGGTGACCTGCGACAGCTGGACCATGTCTTCGCCGATCTTGATGCCGTCGTGCATCAGGCCGTTGCCCTGGTAGAACTGCTTGATGAAATCACGGAAGGTCTCGCCGGCAAGGTCGGGCGAATCGAAGATCCACTTTTCCATGCGCAGGAAATCCTGCAGCGCGGCCTTGTCGTCCAGGATGTCGAGCAGGCCGACGTATTTCTGCACGTTGAGCCGGAACGGCTTGAGCATCAGGTAGCTGGCATTCATCAGGTCGGCCGGGATGTTGCCCAGCGTGTCCACCAGCAGGTCCACGTCCACCTGCCGCGCCCAGTGCGACAGCATGTTGTCGGGGGTCTGGAAGTCGACCGGGGTGACCATCGTGATCAGGTTGGCCAGCTTGTGCTGGCGCAGCGCGGCGTAGCACAGCGCGAACACCCCGCCCTGGCAGATGCCGAGCATGTTGATCGGGGCGCCCGACTGCGCCCGCAGGTGGTCCACCGCGCCGTCCACGAAGCGCAGCAGGTAGTCCTCGAGCGTCTGGTAGCGCTCGGAGCGGTCCGGGTAACCCCAGTCCAGCACGTACACATCGTGGCCGAGCGCGAGCAGGCGCTGGACCAGCGAGCGGTCGGCCTGCAGGTCCACCATGTACGGGCGGTTGACCAGCGCGTAGACGATCAGCAGCGGGGTGCGCTGGACCGGGGCATCGTCGCCGACGAAGCGGTACAGCACGACCTTGCCGTCGCGCCACACTTCCTCGCGCGCGGTGGCGCCGTAGTCCACGTCCTCCACCGACGGCAGTAGGGTCAACCCGTCCAGCAGCTTGCGCTGCATGGCCAGGGTCTCCTGCAGCAGGTCCTCGGCGTTGAAGCCCAACGGCCCTTTCATGGCGTGCGCTTCCGCGGCTTGGCGGCGGCCGGTTTCGCCGACGCCTGGGGGGCGGTCTTTTTCACGCGGGCCGACGACGCCTTTTTCGCAGCGGGCTTGGCCGCCTTGGCCGCCTTCTTGACCGGGCCGGGCGTGGGCGCTGCGTCGCGGCGGGCCGCGCGCGGGCGCGACGCAGCTTTTGGTGCTTCAGCCGCTGCCGGCTGGGGCGCGACGCCGGCCGCCATGCGCCGTACCAGCCGCTCCAGGTCGGTGATGCGACGGTGCGCGGCATCCATTTCGGTGCGGGTGGGCATGCCGATCGCCTCGCACACCCGTTCGATCTCGTGCTGGGTGGCCGCGCGCAGGCGCATCTGCGCGTTGCCCAGTTCGGCATACACCTGCTGGAACGGCTCGGACATCGCCACCTTGGCGTACGCCTCCTCGGCCGCCTCGATCCACAGGTCGAACATCGCCCGCGCGCTGGTCAGCTGGTTGCCCGGCTGCTCGTGCTCGGCCAGGCGCTGCTCGAACAGTTTGAACGCATCGTCCAGCGCCTGCTTGATCTGGTCCACGTAGTCGCGCGAGTGCGCCTGGTAGTCCTGCTGGGCGCGCAGCAGCGCCTGCCAGCGGGCCTGGTGCTCACGACCGGGGCCGAACGCCGGGGTCTGCAGCCACGGGCCCAGGTCGCGCTGCAGGGTTTCCAGCAGCTTCAACAGGTCCGGGCCGCCGGCCTGGGTGTGGCCTCGCGCGCCCTGCAACATCCACTGCAGCAGCCCGTCGCCCTGGCCCTCGACGGCCTGTTTCCAAGCCTGGGCCACATCGGCGCTGCTGGCATCGCGGCCGGCGAACTGCGCGGCCACCTGCTGCATCGTGCCGTACCAGCCACCGGCCTGTTCGCGGAAACGGTGCACCGCGTCGTCGGCAGGGCTGCTGCTGGCGTTGGGCATCATCTGCGCCCACCAGTCGATGGCCTGCTGCCAACTGCCCTGCCCCGCGCCTAGTGCGCCGGGCGCGCCGGGAGGCACGGCAGCATGCCGCAGGGCATCGCCCCAGGCGCTGAAATACTGGCGTGCCAGGGCTTCGATGTCGCCCGCGTTGCCACCGCTGCCGGCCGTGCTCATCGGCGCGCTCCAGGCTGCAGGACGGTCAGGATCGGGGGCAATGACAGGGGCAGGTTCATGGCTTGGGAATACGCAGGGTCTTGCTGATCATCAGCGAGCCGGACAACGCGAACAACAGCACCATCGGGTGCAGCTGCCACGGACCCAGCTGCCACTGGCCCAACCACAGGTTGTGGCCGATGGCGCCCATGCTGGCGGCCACCGCCAGCACCACCACCAGCGCCAGGCTGGTGGGAATCGGCGTGCCTTCGAAGTACGGCACCTTGTCGCCCTCGCCCGCCAATGCCTCGGCCGTCACGTTGTAGCGCGCCAGGCGGCTGACCCCGCAGCACACGAAATAGCTCAGCACCAACCAGTCCCAGCCGCCCTGCATGCCGCAGGCGTAGGCCAGCGCGGCCGGGGCCACGCCAAAGGAGATGATGTCCGACAGCGAATCCAGCTCCCGGCCCAGCGTCGAGCTGGACTTGCGCCAGCGCGCGATGCGCCCGTCGAGCGCATCGAAGATGAAGGCCAGCGGGATCAATGCCATGCCGAACAACAGGTAGCTGCGCTGCCCGTCCTGCAGGAAGCGCATGGCGGCAAACACCGCGCCGGTGCCGCAGAACGCGTTGGCCAGGGTGAACCAGTCCGCCAGGTGGAACTCGCGCAGCATCGAGAAGTGACGTTTCATGGGTGATCTGTAGACGGCAATCGCAAGAGAGTACCGCGAGCAGCCCAAACCGTGACAGAGCGGCTCGGCCGACGCCTTGGCGACGCCTTCACGGGACAACGACATGCGGTGAATTTTTGGCCACCCATCTTGACAGCGAGAACTGGCGGGGGCTGCCATGGCTTATCCACAAACTTGCGCACCAGTCATCCACACCCCCTGTGGACAACTCCGTCTCAGCCGCCGCGACGCTGGTTATTTATTGATCACCGATGGCCGGTTGACAGCTGCCGCCCGTTCCAGGGCCGGCGCCGGGCAGTGTCCCAAGCGCTCCGTCCACGGGTATGCTGGTGGGTGGACACGCCGCCGCTACGTCCTGCCCGCCCCTTGCGACAGGAGTTGCCTGCGTGCTTTCACCCGAACATCTTGCCGCCCAGTTGCGGCACCCGCATGGGGACCATGCGCTGGCCGTGGCCGAGTCCATGAACCGCAGCAACGGCGCGCTGAACCAGGCGGCCATCGCCCTGCTGGCCGTCGCCGCGCGCGAACAGGTACTGGAGATCGGCCCGGGCAACGCGGCCTTCGCCGCTGACCTGCTGCGCGCGCCCGGCAGCCGCTATCTGGGCGTTGAGGTGTCGGCGGACATGGTCGATGCCGCGCAGGACCGCCTGACCGCCGCCGACCTGCACGACCGCGCCGCCGTCCGCCTGGGCGATGTGCATGCGCTGGAGCTGGAGGACGCCTGCATCGATGCGGCGTTGGCGGTCAACACCGTGTACTTCTGGGAACAGCCCGCGCTGGCGCTGGCCGAACTGGCCCGCGTCCTGCGCCCCGGCGGCCGGCTGTGCCTGGCCTTCGGCGATGCGGCGTTCATGCGCACCCTGCCCTTTACCGCGCATGGGTTCCACCTGCATGAGCTGGCCGAGGTGGAGCTGGCCATGCGCAGCAGTGGGCTGCGGGTCTGCGGCTGGCGGGCGCACCGGGAAACCGGCACCAGCAATGACGGGCGCCAGGTGGAAAAGCACTTCCATCTGTTGCTGGCGCGGCGGTGATGCCGGGCGGTGTTGGGTTGGTTGGTTGGGTTGCCGGCCAGCGGCCGGCACTACCCGGTTACAGGCGGGTGTAGGTCCAGGACTGCATGGCGCCGTCGCGGTACGGCATCACCCCGTGGAAGGCGCGCGGGTCGTCGCCGAACACCAGCGGCAGGAAGCTGCGGTCCCCTTCCCACAGCGGCAGGGTGTCCAGCTTGTCCAGGTCCACCCACTCCAGGGTGCCCTCGGGGTTGGAGGTGAGCGGCGTGCCGGTGAAATCGTCGATCACGAACACGAACCCGAACCAGTCTTCGCCGTGCTTGCCGAAGCCCGGCCAGCTGATGGTGCCGCGCAGGCGCATGGTGCCGCATTCGATCCCGGCTTCCTCGCGGATCTCGCGGCGCATGCAGGCCGCAGCGTCTTCGTCGCGCTCCATCTTGCCGCCCAGGCCGTTGTACTTGCCCAGGTGCAGATCGCCCGGGCGGGCGTTGCGGTGGATCATCAGGGCTTGCTTGCCGTCGGGCGAAATCACGTAGCCGAGGGTGGCCATGATCGGGGTATAGGGCATGAGGCAGGGGCTCAACAGGCACAAACCCCGATTATGCGCGATCGGCGCGGCGCGGTTGGCTCAGCTGGCCACGCGGCTGCGCTGGGTGTCGGCCGGGGCCGGCAGCGCATCGCCATCACGGCGCAGGGTGGCCACGCCGTGACCGCGCTCGGCCAGGTATTCCAGCCATTTGCCAAGGAAGGTGTTCATGCGCATGCGGTGGCTGATCAACTCGGCCGGCGGCGGGTACATGCCCACCACGTCCTGCCAGCGCCGCCCCACGTAACAGTGGGTGGTCTCGGCCTGGCGCGCGTCACGGTACAGCCGCACATAGGCCGACGGATCCGGCTGCCCGGTGACCGGGTCGGCGAAGTCGTAGGTCAGGCGCAGTTCGACCGTGTAGCGGTGGCACTCGATGACGTCCAGGCGGACGTCCAGCCCATCGCCCACCGACGACACGTAGCTGCCGGCCACCAGTTCGGCCGGTGCGAACAGCCGCACCAGGTGCTGGTAGTTTTCCGCGTACAGGCCCATCAGCCAGCTCAGACGGCTGAGCCTGGGGATGCGTTCGATGCGGGGCGTTGCCTGGGCCATGGGGTCGATCCTACACGTTGATCCTTCAACGTGGGGGCGGCCAGGCCCCGGCCAAAGGGGTCAATACAACTCGCGCTGCAGCCCCAGGGTGGTCAGCACCTTGCTGGAAATCTCCTCGATCGAGGTGTGCGTGGTGCTCAGGGTCGGGATGCGCTCCATGCGGAACATGGTCTCGGCCGCGGCCACCTCGCGCTTGCAGGTCTCCAGGTTGGCGTAGCGCGAGTTCGGGCGGCGCTCCTGGCGGATCTGCTGCAGGCGGTCCGGGTCGATGGTCAGGCCGAACAGCTTCTTGCGGTACGGGCGCAGCCGGGGCGGCAGGCGATCCTGCTCCAGGTCTTCGTCGGTGAGCGGGTAATTGGCCGCGCGCACCCCGTAATGCAGGGCCAGGTAGATGCAGGTGGGGGTCTTGCCGGCCCGCGACACCGCCACCAGGATCACGTCGGCGTCGTCGTAGTTGATGGCAATGCCGTCATCGTGGGTCAGCGCGAAGTTCATCGCGTTGATGCGCCGGTGGTAGGTCTCGAAGTCCACCATGCCGTGCGCCTGGCCCACCCGGGAGTGGCGGTTGACCGCCAGTTCGCGCTCCAGGGGCTCGATGAAGGGGGCGAATACGTCCAGCATCAACCCGCCGCTTTCGGCCAGGATGATGCTCAGCCCGCTGTCCACGCAGGAACTGACCACGATCGGCCGGACCTGGTAGCGCTCCCCGGCTGCACGGATCCTTTCACACGCTTCGCGGGCCTTTTCCGGATCATCGATGAACGACATCCGGTCGGTAATGAAGCTGAACCCGGAGAACTGGGTCAACAGGCTATGCCCAATGGTTTCAGCGGTGATACCGGTTCCATCGGACACGTAGAACACCGGACGGATCGTCGACATACGGCTTTTACCCCCTACGAAGCTTAAAAAGGCTGTCGATACAAGCTTGTGCCGACAGCGGTCTGCCCGGCATCATATCGGCTTCTTCCTACGGACGTGGCCATCCAAGCCCGCCTCGGGCGATGGCCAAACGGAGCATCGCGCTTGAACGAGAATATCCTGTGGTTGCACGAACTGCGCTTGGCCGATCTGGCCCGCGTAGGCGGCAAGAATTCGTCGCTGGGCGAAATGATCGGCAATCTTGCCGGCCTGGGGGTTTCTGTCCCCGGCGGTTATGCAACCACCGCTGAAGCCTTCAAGGACTTCATCGCGCACAACGATCTGTCCAAGCGCATCTTCGACAAGCTGGCCACGCTGGACGTGGAAGATGTCGCCGCGCTCACCGTAGCGGGCAAGGAAATCCGCGGCTGGGTCATCGACGCCCCGCTGCAGCCGCAGCTGGACCAGGACATCCGCAGCGCCTACAAAAAGCTGTGCGACGAGAACGGCGGCGGTGACGTGGCCGTGGCAGTGCGCTCCTCGGCCACCGCCGAAGATCTGCCCGATGCGTCGTTTGCCGGCCAGCAGGAAACCTTCCTCAACGTCACCGGTGCCGACGATGTCGTGCTCAAGGTCAAGGAAGTGTTCGCCTCGCTGTACAACGACCGCGCCATCGCCTACCGCGTCCACCACGGTTTCAAGCACGAAGACGTGTTCCTGTCCTCGGGCGTGCAGCTGATGGTGCGTTCGGGCGTGGGTTCGTCCGGCGTGCTGTTCACCCTGGACACCGAGTCCGGCTTCCGCGACGTGGTGTTTGTCACCTCCTCGTTCGGCCTGGGCGAAATGGTCGTGCAGGGTGCGGTCAACCCCGACGAGTTCTACGTCTACAAGCCCACCCTGAGCGCCGGCAAGCCGGCGATCCTGCGCCGTTCGCTGGGCAGCAAGGCCATCCGCATGGTGTATTCGGATGTCCCCGGTGAGCGCGTGCGCATCGAAGACACCCCCGCCGAGCAGCGCAACGTCTTCTCGATCAGCGACGAGGACGTGCAGGAACTGTCCAAGCAGGCGCTGGTCATCGAGAAGCACTACGGCCGCCCGATGGATATCGAGTGGGCCAAGGACGGCGTAAGCGGCAAGCTGTTCATCGTGCAGGCGCGCCCGGAAACGGTGAAGTCGCGTGGCCATGCCACCCAGATCGAGCGCTTCGCGCTGAGCCAGAAGGACGGCAAGGTGCTGGCCGAAGGCCGCGCCGTCGGCGCCAAGATCGGTGCCGGTACCGCCCGCGTGGTGAAGTCGCTGGAAGACATGGCCCGCGTGCAGCCCGGCGACGTGCTGATTGCCGACATGACCGACCCCGACTGGGAGCCGGTGATGAAGCGTGCCTCGGCCATCGTGACCAACCGCGGTGGCCGTACCTGCCACGCGGCGATCATCGCCCGTGAGCTGGGCGTGCCGGCCGTGGTCGGCTCGGGCAACGCCACCCAGCTGATCCAGGATGGCCAGCAGGTCACCGTGAGCTGCGCCGAGGGTGACACCGGCTTCATCTACGACGGCATCCTCGAGTTCGAGCGCACCACCACGGACCTGGGCAACATGCCGCCGGCGCCGCTGAAGATCATGATGAACGTGGCCAACCCGGAACGTGCCTTCGACTTCGGCCAGCTGCCGAACGCCGGCATCGGCCTGGCCCGCCTGGAGATGATCATTGCCAGCCACATCGGCATCCATCCCAACGCGCTGCTGGAATACGACCGCCAGGACGCGGCGACCAAGAAGAAGATCGACGAGAAGATCGCCGGTTACGCTGATCCGGTCAGCTTCTACGTCGGTCGCCTTGCCGAAGGCATCGCCACGCTGACCGCCTCGGTCGCGCCGAACCCGGTGATCGTGCGCCTGTCGGACTTCAAGTCCAACGAGTACGCCAACCTGATCGGCGGCAGCAATTACGAACCGCACGAAGAGAACCCGATGATCGGCTTCCGCGGCGCCAGCCGTTACGTCGACCCGAGCTTCTCGGCCGCCTTCGCCCTGGAATGCCAAGCCGTGCTGCGCGTGCGCAACGAGATGGGCCTGGACAACCTGTGGGTCATGATTCCGTTCGTGCGCACCCTGGAAGAAGGCCGCAAGGTCGTCGAGGTGCTTGAACAGAATGGCCTCAAGCAGGGCGAGAACGGCCTGAAGATCATCATGATGTGCGAAGTGCCGTCCAACGCACTGCTCGCCGATGAGTTCCTGGAGATCTTCGACGGCTTCTCGATCGGCTCCAACGACCTGACCCAGCTGACCCTGGGCCTGGACCGCGATTCGTCGATCGTGGCGCACCTGTTCGACGAGCGGAACCCGGCGGTGAAGAAGCTGCTGTCGATGGCGATCAAGTCGGCGCGCGCCAAGGGCAAGTACGTGGGCATCTGCGGGCAGGGCCCGTCCGATCACCCGGACCTGGCCGAATGGCTGATGCAGGAAGGGATCGAGTCGGTGTCGCTGAACCCGGACACCGTGGTCGACACCTGGCTGCGCCTGGCCAAGCTGAAAGCCAAGGGCTGATCCAGCAAGACCGGCAGCAAACAGAACCCCGCGCAAGCGGGGTTTTGTCTTGTGTGGCCCCGGTAGAGCCGACCGTTGGTCGGCTGCCGCGCAGGGCGCGGCGGATCGTGCCGAATGGTCGCCCCCGGTAGAGCCGACCGTTGGTCGGCTGCCGTGCACGGCGCGACGGATCGTGCCGAATGGTCGACCCCGGTAGAGCCGACCGTTGGTCGGCTGCCGCGCACGGCGCGGCGGATCGTGCCGAATGGTCGACCCCGGTAGAGCCGACCGTTGGTCGGCTGCCGCGCACGGCGCGGCGGAGCCTGCCGATATGCGCGGTGTCGGATCGGAGGGCAGCTGACCAACGGTCAGCTCTACCCACCGACGGCCGTGGACGATTTGTCCATCTGGGCCGTGTCATCGCGAACCCGGGCGGCTACGCCCGCCCGGTGGATCGCGGGCGGCGTCCATCCGCCCCGCTGACACATCCCGGGTAGAGCCGACCGTTGGTCGGCTGCTCCGGAAGGTCGGCTGCTCCGGAAGGTCGGCTGCTCCGGAAGGTCGGCTGCTCCGGTCGGTCGGCTACTCCGGCTGCATCCCCCCGTCACCCCACACCCAAAAGGGACATCGCCCGATAGCCACCCCATGCACCCAACGGCCACCCTGCAGGCATGCCCAGCCCACGCCTCCACTACGGCCGCCACTCGTGCATCGGCATCGTGTACGCGCTGACGACCATCACCCATGCGCGTATACGCCACTTCCACCAGCCCGACCTGGCCGGGCACGTCATGCAGGTGCTGCACGCACTGGAGCATGAGCACCGGGTCTGCAACCTCGCGTGGGTGGTCATGCCGGACCACCTGCACTGGCTGATGCAGCTGCGGCAGGGCACCTTGGGTGCCTGCCTGCAACGTTTCAAATCACGCAGCAGCCTGCATATCAACCGGCACCTGGGCCGCAGCGGGCCGGTCTGGCAACCCGGCTATTTCGATCACGCCCTACGCAAGGACGACGACCTGCGCCGCCAAGCCACCTACATCCTCGCCAACCCGGTCCGTGCCGGTCTGGCAGAGGCGATTGGTGAGTACCCCTACTCGTGGTGCCGCTGGCCCACCGACGACCCACCCCGGTAGAGCCGACCGTTGGTCGGCTGCGGCGCATCCAGCCGAGCCCCGTGGTCTCACCCCAGGTAGAGCCGACCGTTGGTCGGCTGCCGCGCATCGCGTGGCGGATCGTGCCGATATACGTGGCGTCGGACCGGAGAGCAGCTGACCAACGGTCAGCTCTACCCCCATGGACCGCGGGTGATTCGTCCATCCGAGTGGATCGTGGGCGACGTCCATCCACGCCGCATGGACCCATCCGGGTAGAGCCGACCGTTGGTCGGCTGCCGCGCATCGCGCGGCAGATCATGCCGATTTGCATGGCGCCGGATGGGAAGGCAGCTGACCAACGGTCAGCTCTACCCCCATGGACCACGGGTGATTCGTCCATCCGTGGGGATCGTGGACGGTCTCCATCCGCGCCCCATAGACACATCCCGGGTAGAGCCGACCGTTGGTCGGCTGCCGCGCATCGCGCGGCGGATCCTGCCGGTATGCATGCACCGGGATGGAGAGCAGCTGACCAACGGTCAGCTCTACCGCCATGGACCGCGGGTGATTCGTCCATCCGAGGGGATCGTGGGCCGTGTCCATCCACGCCGCATGGACACATCCCGGGTAGAGCCGACCGTTGGTCGGCTGCCGTGCATCGCGCGGCGCATGCTGCGGATGTGCATGGCGTCGGATTGGAGAGCAGCTGACCAACGGTCAGCTCTACGCAACGGGCAGCTGACCAACGGTCAGCTCTACCCCCCTCTGGGTGCGCGCCTTCAGGCTTCGGCGGTTTCTGCCACCGGGTAATCGGTGAAGCCTTCCGCGCCGCCGCCGAAGAACGTGGCCTTGTCCGGGGCATTCAATGGCAGGCCCTGGCGCAGGCGATCGGGCAGGTCGGGGTTGGCGATGAACGGTCGGCCGAAGGCGATCAGGTCGGCCCAGCCCTTGGTCAGCGCCTCTTCGGCGCGTTCAACGGTGTACTTGCCGGCATAGATCAAGGTGCCACGGTAGAGCATGCGCAGGGCTTCCTTGAAGGCCACCGGCATCACCGGTGCGTCGTCCCAGTCGGCCTCGGCGATGTGCAGGTAACCCACGCCGATACTGTCCAACAGGTGTGCGGCCGCCAGGTAGGTCGCCTGCGGGGTGTCGTCCACCGCGCCCTGCAGCGTGGTCAGCGGGGCCAGGCGCACGCCGACGCGCTCGGCGCCGATCGCCTCGGACACCGCTTCGACCACCTCGCGCAGGAAGCGCAGCCGGTTCTGCAGCGGGCCACCGTAGGCGTCGGTGCGCTGGTTGGCCTGCGAGTCGATGAACTGGTTGATCAGGTAGCCGTTGGCGCCATGCAGTTCGATGCCGTCGAACCCGGCGGCGATCGCGTTGCGTGCCGCCTGCGCGTAGTCGCGGACGATGCCGGGGATTTCCTCGATCGCCAGCGCGCGCGGCATCGAGTGCTGCACCATCTCGCCCACGCCGCCCTGCGGGCCCCTGCCCTGCGGATCGACGAACACCTTGACGCCTTCGGCCTGCAACGCCGAGGAGGACACCGGCGCGCCGCCGTCGGGCTGCAGCGCGGTATGCGACACCCGGCCGACGTGCCAAAGCTGGGCCACGATGCGGCCGCCGGCGGCGTGCACCGCGTCGGTCACGTCGCGCCAGCCGGCGATCTGCGCGTCATCGTGGATGCCCGGGGTCCAGGCGTAGCCCTGGCCCTGCTGGCTGATCTGGGTGCCTTCGCTGACGATCAGGCCGGCCGAGGCGCGCTGCGCGTAGTAGGCGGCCATCAACGGGGTGGCGACATTGCCATCGGCCGCGCGCGAGCGGGTCATCGGCGGCATCACGATACGGTTGGGCAGCGTCAGCGCGCCCAGGCGGTAGGGGGTGAACAACATGGAACAGCATCCTTCGAAACAGGTATGCCCGAAGGATGGGGGCTGGCAGGCAGCTGCAACAGCGCGACCACGGCAAAACAGTTGTGCCCCCAGCGCAACGATCCTGCCGTGGCCCGGCGCAGCGGGCTCAGCCGCGCTGGCCGGCCAGCATCGAATAGGCCGTACGCACCGTTTCATAGCCGTAGGTGCGCTCCAGCCGGCGCACGATGAAGTGGCCGCGCGCCATGTCCTGGTAGTAGTCGGTGAACATGGTGTTGAGCGTGGCGCCGGTGACCGCGCCGATGATCGGCACCGCCTGCGCGGCGAACTTCTCAGTGACCACCACGCCAAAGCGCGCAGCCACCTTCTCCACGATCTTGGCCAACCACTTCCCGGCCTCTTTCGGGGTCAGGCCGATCATCACCCCGCCCCCGCTGGCGGCGCGCCCGGCCAGTTCGGCCGACAGGTGCCGCATCACTTCGGCGGTGAAGCCACGGGTGATGTAGTAGCCGGTCTCGCTGGCATCGTCGCCGGTGGCATTGCCACCCAGTGCGAACACCTCCAGGCAGGCGTGCCGGGTGCTGAGGTCGCGCAGGTCGAAGCCTTCGCTGCGTGCCACGTCGGCCACCGACCGCATCATGATGGTGGTGGAGACCGGCAGTTCGATGAACAACGAGGTGAAGCCGAACGCCCCGCCGACCGCGCCGCTGGTGGCAGCCGCCAGCTTGTGCCAGCGCGTGGACGCCGCCTTGCCGGGGGTGTTGTCCATGCTCCACAACGCCGCCTGGGCGGATTTGAACAGGGCGGCCTCGACCGCCCCGTGGATCCGCCTGGACACCACGTTCGGCAGCTTCTTCACCGCGAACTCCAGCGGCGAGCCGATCAGGTTGGCCATCTTGGCGGTAATCGTCGGCGACTCCAGCAGCGTGACGGCACGCTGCAGGTCGGCCCAGTCCTGCGAGGTGGGCAGGATCTGCGTGTCCAGCGGGGGTGGCATGCGGGAGATGGCGCTCATGGCCCGGATCATAGCGCCGGGCGGTTGAACGGAATGTGCGTCCCGCGTCAGGCCGTTGCGATCAGCCCGGCAGGCCCGACAGCGCGCCCATGAACTGGCGGTAATGGCGCAGTTCGGCGATCGAATCGTGCACGTCGCTCAGTGCGGTATGGCTGGCGGTCTTGGTCAGCCCGGCCGCCACGCTCGGCGCCCAACGCTTGGCCAGTTCCTTCACCGTGGACACGTCCAGGTTACGGTAATGGAAGTACTTCTCCAGCCGCGGCATCTCGCGGTGGAGGAAGCGGCGGTCCTGGCAGATCGAGTTGCCGCACATCGGCGAGGCACCGGCCTTGATCCACTGCGCCAGGAAATTCACCGTCTGCGCTTCGGCCTGGCCAAGGGTGACCTGGCTGTCGACCACGCGCTGCCACAGGCCGGAACGGCGGTGCTGGGTGCGGTTCCATTCGTCCATCGCTTCCAGGCGCTCGACCGGATGGTGGATGGCGAACTCGGGGCCTTCGGCAAGGACGTTCAACTGCGCATCGGTGACCACGGTGGCGATCTCGATGATCGCGTCGTTGTCGGTATCCAGACCGGTCATTTCCAGGTCGATCCAGATCAATCGTTCGCCTTCTGCGCCGTTGTCAGCCATGTCTACGCCTTGTGCAGGGGACGGCGCCGCAGCGCCGGCCGGGATGAGAATGGCCGATATGATACCGCCCCGGCGTCATCACCCCGTCGTGGACAGTGCCGGTTATTCCAGCAGCAGCGGTGGCTTGCCGCGTTTGGCGCGGAAGTAGTTGGTCAACCGGGTGCTGGCGTCCTTGGCCAGCACGCCGCCATGGATTTCCACGCGGTGGTTGTGGCGCGCATCGCCCAGCAGGTCGAACACGCTACCGCAGGCGCCGGTCTTGGGATCGCTGGCGGCATACACCACGCGTGCCACGCGCGCATGCACGATCGCCATGGCGCACATCGCGCACGGCTCCAAGGTTACATACAGGGTGCTGCCCACCAAACGGTGGTTGCTGATCGCCCTGCCCGCCTTGCGCATTGCCACGATTTCGGCATGCGCGCTGGGGTCGTGGTCGGCGATGTTGAGGTTCCAGCCTTCGCCCAGCAGCTGGCCGTCCGCGCCGACCAGCAGCGCACCCACCGGAATCTCGTTGAACTCGCGTTCGGCCCGCTCGGCCAGGGCCAGTGCGTGGCGCATCCAGTGCTCGTCCTGGTCGTGCACCGGCACGCCCAGCGGCGGCGGCGCGGGCAGGTACTCAACCATGGCCGTTGGCCTTGCGCACGAACGCCTCGAACGCGGCCAGGGTCGCTTCGCTCACATGATGCTCGATGCCTTCGGCATCGCGTCGCGCCGAATCGGCGTCCACGCCCAGTGCCAGCAGAAACTTCTCCACGGTCTGGTGGCGCGCGCGCATCTCCACCGCCAGCGCCTCGCCGGCCGGGGTGAGGAACACGCCCCGATACGGCCGCTGCACCGCCCAGCCTTCCTTGACCAACCGCTTCAGCGCCTTGGCCACGGTCGGCTGCGCCACGCCCAGGCGGGTGGCGATATCCACCTGGCGGGCCTCGCGGCCGTCGGCGATCAGGTCGGCGATGAGCTCCACGTAGTCTTCCACCAGCTCCGAGCGGCGCGCTTCGCGCACCTGCACGAAGCCCTCCGCGTGCGCTTCGGCGGCAAGCAACGGGGATTTCCTGGACAGGGAGGCTGGCGGCATGGGCGCGCGGATCCAAGGCGGCCGACAACGGCAATGGGGCCTATTCTACGCGTTGGGCCGTCATCGGGCAGCCGCGCCGGGCGGGCGGCGCGACACCGCGACCGAACGTGCACGGTGCGATACTTCGCGGCCATCGGTTGACCTGCCCCCGCCACCATGTCCGATCTTGCGCCCCTGCCCAGCCTGCCCCTTGGCCACTATCGCCATTTCAAGGGCGGCAACTACGACGTGATCGGCGTGGTGCGCCACAGCGAAACGCTGGAGCCGCTGGTGCTGTACCGCCCGCGCGATGCGGACGTGGGCCTGTGGGTACGTCCGTTCGCGATGTTCTGCGCGGAGGTGGAGGTGGACGGCGTGCGTCGCCCGCGCTTTGCCCGGGTCGACGCTGAGAGCTGAGCCCGCGTGGCCTCAGCGCTCGACCTGACTCAACGCTTCGATGCGCTTGGCGGTGTCGTGCAGCGCCGAGGTTGGCGCCGCGCTGGCAGCAATCCGTGCCGCCTGTTCGGCGACCGCCGCCAACGCGGCACGTACCGTCTGTTGCGCCTGGCCGTCGATATTGCCCTGCGTATCCTCCAGCTCCAGCTGCGCGCCGATCCATGCGGCCAGCACCTCGAAGCACCGCACGCTTACCGCATCCAGCTGCGAGGGGTTGGGGTCCAGCGCACACAGGGTCCCGAACAGGCTGCCGTCACGCCGGAACATCGGCACCGACAGATAGCTTTCGAAGCCGTACATCGCCGGCGTGGGATGGGTGGAGAACACCGGGTCGGCACTGGCGTGGTCGAACTGCACCGTGTGGTGGTGCTGGCGGATCTCGTCGCAGATGGTGGTTTCCAGCACCAGGTCCTGACCCGGTTGCAGCCCGAAGCCCAACAGATCGTGCACGGCGCACGCCGTCCAGCGCTCGGCGGTGACCCGCGCGACCGCGACAAAGCGCATGCCGGTCAGGCGGCTGGCCAGTTCCAGCAGGGCCGGCAGCGCCGGTAGTTCCAACAACGCGGCGACATCGGTCAGGCGCGGATCATGCGAGACCAGCATCGGCGCCAACGGCGGGGCCGTCAGTGCGAGGTCGTCCACCGGATTTTCGAGCGCGGCCATGCGCGCAGAGAGCACCTTGGCCGTGACCAGGTCGAACAGTTCGCGCACGGCGGCCGACAACCCACGCCCATCCCGGATATCCCCGACGAAGTGGATGCCCTGCCCTACCAGCCGCAGCTGTTCAACGCCGTGGTCCAGCCGCAATGCCGGCCAGGCCAAGCGATCCAAGACCCGCATCCAGTCATCGCCGGGCGTGGTGTCGAGCAACGCACTGACGATCACCCGCGACGGCCCCGGCCCGTCCTGCAGGCCAGGCAGGTCGAAGCCGACCACACTGGGGAAGCCGGAGCCTGTATGCATTGCGTACCTCGATGGGGCGGCGTGGGCCCCGTGCAGTCGTACCCGCCACATCGGGGATACAGGGGATGGATTGTCGCACGATCCTGCGAGACAGCCCGCGCGGCGCTTCACATTTGTGCTTCGAGCGCCTGTGTTGCCCGGCGGCGCATCACAGCATCCTACCCGGCAGCACGACAGAACCGGGAATTGCTGCGCCGCAGCAGTACAATGCCCCGCTCCCCGTTGCAACGCATCCGCCAACGCACCCGCATGAGCCTTTCGATTGCCCCCCTGGCCGCGCGCCTGTCCCCGCGCGAGCGCACCTTCATCCTGCTGGCCCTGTCGCTGGGTGGCTTCGCCATCGGCACCAGTGAGTTCGCCAGCATGGGCCTGATGCTGGAAATCAGCCGCGGCCTGTCGATCAGCGAAACCCAGGTGGGCCACCTGATCAGCGCCTACGCCATCGGCGTGGTGGTGGGTGCACCGGTCCTGGCCTTCGCCGGCGCCGGCTATGCCCGGCGCACGTTGCTGCTGGGGCTGATGGGCTTTTACGCGGTGGGCAACCTGGCCAGCGCGCTGGCCCCCAACTACAGCACCATGCTGGTGGCCCGGTTCGTGGCCGGCCTGCCGCACGGCGCGTACTTCGGCGTGGCGATGCTGGTGGCCGCGGCCATCAGCCCGCCCGCACAGCGCGGCGCGGCCATGTCCAAGGTGCTGCTGGGCCTGTCGGTGGCGATCCTGGTGGGCAACCCGCTCACCACCTGGCTGGGCCAGCAGTTCAGCTGGCGCACCGCCTTCGCGCTGGTCAGCGTGCTGGCCATCGCCACCGTGGTCATGATTGCGCGCTACCTGCTGCCCGACCCCGATGAAGTGCGCACCTCGCCGATGCGCGAACTGCGCGCATTCAACCGCACCCAGGTGTGGCTGGCGCTGGCGATCGGTTCGGTGGGGTTTGCCGGCATGTTCTGCGTGTTCACCTACCTGGCACCCACGCTGGTCCAGGTAACCGGCCTGGCCGAATCGTGGATGCCGCTGGCAGTGGGCATCTTCGGCATCGGCGCGATCATCGGCAACGTGGCCGGTGGCTGGCTGGTGGACCGCTTCCACTTCCGTGCCGCCGCGCTGGTGCTGGTGTGGTCGATCGTGGTGCTGCTGGCGTACCCGTTGGCGGCGCAGTCGGTGTGGAGCATCTTCCCGATGATCATTGCCGTGGGCACCATGGGCGCGCTGGCCGCGGTGCTGCAGACCCGCCTGATGGACGTGGCCGGCGAAGCACAGACGCTGGCCGCCGCGTCCAACCATGCCGCGTTCAATACCGCCAATGCACTGGGTCCGTGGTTCGGTGGCATGGCCATCGGCGCCGGTTTCAGCCCGGCCACTACCGGCTACGTCGGTGCGGCAACGGCACTGGGCGGCCTGCTGTTGTGGGGCGTTGCGGTGCTGGTGGACCGGCGCTCGCGCAGCGCGGTGGCCTGCGAGGGGTGAGCGCCGGGCTGCGCAACCGCAAGGCGCCCGGGTAAACTCCCGGGCCCTTCGAACATGGATGGTGCAATGAACACGGCTACGCCACCGGCCACCGCGCCCAAGGACCACATGGCGCTCGCGGTGATCAGCATCATCTGCGGGTTTCCGCCGTTCGGCATCGTCGCCACGATCCACGCCAACCGCGTGGCCCCGCATCGTCTGGCCGGCAACATGGCCTTGGCCACCACCGCATCGCGCAAGGCACTGCGCTGGTCGATCGCCTCGCTGGTCGCCATTCCCCTGCTGGGCGTGGTGCTGATCGGGTATGGTCTGCTGCTTCGCGTAGTGGGTTGAGGCGTTGGCGGCATGACGCAGTACTGGGGTCCCTCGGCGCAGGGCCAACGCATCACACAGTCGCCCGCGTGGCGACTGCAGCTGGGCGCAGCACAGATCACGCTGGACGTTGACGGGCACCTGCACCGGGCGCCGCTGCGTGCCACGTCGATAACGTTCAAGCGCGGCCTGTTCTGGACCGGGCTCACCCTGTTTGCCGACGATGCAACGGTGCACGTGGACGGGCTGCCCAATGCGCAGCTGGGCCCGCTGCAGGCCGCGTTGGCGCAGCGCCTGGACCCCGATGCTGCCGACCACCCGGTGCAGGCCATGCGCGAGGCGCTGGTGGTGATTGGCGAGTGGCTCGACGAGGCCGATGCCGCGTTGGCGCAGGCCGACCGCCAGCAGCGCTGGTTCACCACCGAGCACCAACACGCGCTGCTGCAGCGACGCCCGGCGCTGGCGCTGGATGACGAGGGGTTGTGGGCGGTGTTCGATGATCCGGACCTGCGCAGCCAGTTGCCTGGCGATGCATCGCAGATCGAAGACGACCTCAACCGCTGGTGCAGCGACTGGCCTGCCGCCTGGAAAGCCCGCAACGCAACGCACATGCAACGCGAACGCGAAGCGGCGGCATCCCTGCTGGACCGGGTGGAACAGCGCCCGCTGACCGACGAGCAGCTGCAGGCGGTGCTGTGCTTCGACAGCCGCGTGCTGGTGGTGGCCGCCGCAGGCTCGGGCAAGACCGCCACGATGGTGGCCAAGGCCGCCTATGCGGTGGACCGTGGGCTGGTGGCCGCCGAGCAGATCGTGATGCTGGCCTTCAACAAGGATGCCGCCAGCGAGCTGCAGCAGCGCGCCGACCACGCCTTCCAGCGGCTGGGGCTGGACGCCGAGGGCGTGCAGGCGCGCACGTTCCACGCGCTGGGCCGGCAGATCATCGGCCAGGCCACCGGGCGTTTCCCGACCGTGCCGGAGTGGGCGGTGGACGCCGGCCAGGGGTTGGAGCGGCTGGCCGATCTGGTGGACCAGCTCAAGGACCGCTCGCATGCGTTCCGGACCCAGTGGGACCTGTTCCGGCTGGTGTTCGGGCGCGACCTGGTTACGCAGGGCAGCGCGCCTATCGCCGATGGGTGGGAGGCCGACGGACGCGGCTACGTGCACACCCTCAACGGCGAGCGGGTGCAGGACATCGAGGCCTGCCTGATTGCCGACTGGCTGTTCTACAACGGGGTGGGCTACCGCTACGAACGCGGCGACCACTTCGACCCCGGCACCGAACGCCACGTGGCCGGTGCCGCGAGCTTCCACTACACCGGCACGCCGCTGCGGCACGAACACCGCAGCGGCGCGCCTGACACCACCGCGTGCGACCGCGCCGACACGCTGCACACCGATTCGGCCGCATTGCGCAGTGGCGCGCTGTTCGACCTGCTCGGCCAGGCGCTGGCCAGGCACGGGGTACTGCTTGACCCCAACCCCGACCGCGCACTGCCCGAGAGTGGCGCGCGGCCGATGCCCGACGCCGAACTGATCGCGCTGGTGCGCACCTTCATCAGCCACGCCAAGAGCAACGGGCTGACGGTGGAGGACATGGCGCAGCGCCTGCGTGCCCTGCCCGAGGACCAGTTCAAGCACCGCCATCGCCTGTTCCTGGCGCTGGCCGCGCCGATCCTGCAGGGCTGGGACGACGCACTGGCCGCTGAGCACGCGATCGACTTCGAGGACATGCTCAACCAGGCCGCCGAGCTGCTCGAGCAGGGCCGCTATGCCTCGCCCTACCAACTGGTGATGGCCGATGAATTCCAGGACGCCTCGCGCGCCCGTGCGCGCCTGTGCCGCGCACTGGTGCAGGCGCCGGGCCGGCACCTGTTCGCGGTGGGCGACGACTGGCAGTCGATCAACCGCTTCGCCGGCGCCGATGTGTCGGTGATGACCGGTTTCGTGGACTGGTTCGGACACGGCCAGGTGCTGAAGCTGGAGCAGACCTTCCGCTGCCCGCAGGCGCTGTGCGATGTGTCCAGCCGCTTCATCAGCCGGAACCCGGCGCAGATCAGCAAGCAGGTGCGGTCGCAGACCGCCGCGCAGGGGCCGGCGCTGATGGCCTTCCAGGTGGCCAACCGCGACCAGCTGCGCGATGCCGTGGGCCAGTACCTGCAGCAACTGCAGCGCCAGCTGCTCAATGGCGAGCGCGCACCGGGGCGCAGCGGCAAGTTGTCGGTGTTCGTGCTGGGCCGGTACAACGCCGACCGCGCGTTCGTGCCGCCCGATTGGCAGGCACGGTTCGGCCAGCAGCTGGAGGTTCGCTTCCTGACCGCGCACCGTGCCAAGGGCGCCGAGGCGGACGTGGTGATCCTGCCGGCCATGCTGGAGCGCAGCTTCCCCAACACCCGCGCCGACGACCCGGTGCTGGCGCTGGCCATGCCCCACGCCGACACCTGGCCGCTGGGCGAAGAGCGCCGCCTGTTCTACGTGGCGCTGACCCGCGCGCGGCGCACGGTGGCGATGTTCAGCGTGCGTGGCAGGCGCTCGGCGTTCCTCACCGAACTGGTGCAGTACGGCGCGGTGCAGGTGACATCGCTCGATGGCAAGCGCATCCAGGAACAGCCCTGCCCGGCCTGCGACGGCGGGGTGATCGTGCAGCGCACAGGGGCCTACGGCAGCTTCCAGTCGTGCTCGGGCTACCCGCGGTGCCAGTACAAGCCGCGCCAGCCGGCGGTGCACGCCACGCCTTGATGGGCCTCCGGCCGGATGCGGCGCCGCCACACCGCGCGGCCGGCTCGCTGAACTAGCGCAGGCCGTCGGTTGCGGTGTCGGAGGGCGCGCGCACCGGGGCGTACGTGCGCTCGATGCTGGCTTCACGATCCCGGCGCTGCTCGGCACAGCGCTGCTGCGCCGAGGTGAGGGTGCTGTCCGCGCTGCGGCGCTCGGCGCTGATCGACTGCTCCAGGCTGGCGATCTGCGCACGCACGCCCGCGTCGCGCGTGGCGGCGGCCAGTGCGTCTTCATCGGTGCGGCCCAATTGCTGGTTCAGTGCGGCTACCTGACGCTGATAGGTCTCGATGCGCCGGTCAATCGGCCCCTGGATGTTCGACCGCGCCGCGTTCATGCAGTTGCGCTCGGCGATGGACGCATCGGACAGATCGGTGGAGCGGAACACCGCCGACTGCGTGGCGGCCTCGCCCGGGGTCCGGGTTGCCGCCCGGCTCGCGCGGACGGTGACTTCCTTGGCGCCCGCGCCACACGGCTGCTGCGCGTACACGGTTTCACCCTTGGCGCCGGTGCATTTATAGACCTGCGCCTGGGCCGATGGCGCTGCGGCCAGCGCCCCTGCCGCGCACACCAGCGCCATGCCCCACCACTGCCTTCCGTCCATGAATGCACTCCGCCGTGTTCGTTGTAGGGCCATTCTTGACCGCTGGCATGGGAGCGCACCAGTACCGTCGTCCCGATTCCTGTTGTGCGGTTATGCTCCAGCCAGACGGCCCTGGCCTCCGGACACCCACGATGCGTAGATCGATCTTGCTGGAACTTGTCATCGCCCTGGCCACACCGCTGCCGGGTTGGGCAACCGCCATCCCTGGCGACGCACCGCCGCCCACACAGAGTGGCCAGCTGCAGGGTGCGCCATGGCGCATCGACCTGCCGGCGCGCTGGAACGGTGAACTGGTGATGCTTGCGCACGGCTTCGAGCCGGCCGGCACCCCGCGCGACGCGGTGTGGCCGGCCAACGATGCCACCCCCGCCCTGTTGAAGGCCGGGTACGCCGTGGCGCAGAGCGGGTACGCCAGCCAAGGCTGGGCGGTGAGCGATGCCATCGCCGACACCGAACGCCTGCGGCAGCACTTCCTGGACGCACATCCGCGCACGCAGCGCAGTTGGATTCTGGGCTTTTCGATGGGGGGCGCCGTGGCCATTGCCACGCTGGAACGCTACCCGCAGCACTACGCCGGCGGTGTGTCGTTGTGCGGGGCCAACCTGCCCGGGGAGGTGCTGGCCCGCGAAATGCTGACCACCCTGCTCGCGTTCGACACCCTGTTCCCTGCGCCCCCGGGGCTGCCGGTGGACGGGCTGGCCTCGACGGCCGCGGCCACGCTGCCACAACAGGCGCTGTATCCGGCCATCGACGCCGCCGTGCAATCGCAGCCGGCGCTGGCCGCCACCCTGGCCACGCGCCTGCAGGTGCCGGCCAACCAGTTGGCCGGCACCATCAGCCTGCACGCGCTGGTCTGGCACGACCTGGTCAGGCGCAGTGGCGGCGTTCCGGTGGGGAACCACGACACCGTGTATGCAGGGTTCGGCGATGACGCCGCCTTCAACGCTGCGGTGCGCCGCGTGGATGCCGACCCCGCCGCACAGGCCAATCTGCGTCGCCAGCTGGGGTTGAACGGCGCGCTGCAACGCCCGCTGGTGATCCAGTACAACCGCGACGACCCCACCATCAGCGCGCGCTTCGAAGAGGTGTACACCGCCCTGGCCGCCCACGCCGGTGCCCTCCGCCCGCCTACCTTGCTGCCGCGCACCGGGGAAGGCCATTGCGGCTTCGTCGATACCGACGTGGTAGGTGCCCTGCAGGCTGCCGCCCGCTGACGGGGTGTTGTAACCGCAACGTGGCCGCGCGGCCTCGGCGATGCCCCCGGGTAGTGCCGGCCGGCGACCGGCGTTTCCGGTGTGCCGCCACTGGTCGCCGGTCTGACGCGCACGGGGGCTGCCCCACCAATACCGCTACCATGTAGGCCCCCGGTCGGTGCAGTTGGTTCCAGATGAGTCGCGCAATCACGATGTACACCGCCGTCGGGGCGCATGGCACCGCGCATGGCATCGCCGGTCTTCAGCAGCGCGTGGACGCAGCGCAGACGTTGCCGGCGCTGTTCTGCGACGGCGAAGGCTGCACCGCGCAGGTCCGCTTCGTGCCCGAGCACACCCGCACCGGTGCGGATCGCGTGCCCGTCACGATTCCCGCCGGGATCCAGCTGGAAAAGGACGCCGAGCATGCGCCCACCTGCCGTTACAACGTGCCCGGCCGCCTGGACGCGCTGCTGGCCAGCACCCTCGATCCGGCGCTGGTGCATCGGCTGGAGGACGGCCGCCACGAGCTGCGGCTGCTGCCCCTGCACCAGGACCTGAAGCGTGGCGGCGGTCCGGCGCTGGATGCCCACCTGCGCACCGTGAACGCGCTGCTGGTGCTGCGCGCGATGTGCGACGACGACGCGCTGTTGGACGCCCGGGTGGTGTTGCGGCTGGGCAAGAAGCGGATGGCGTGGGATGCGTTCTTCTACGCACTGGACCGCTACGATGCGGCATGGGAGCGGGTGGACGCGGCCAGCAATGAGATTCCGCTGGCCCTGTCAGGCACCGTGCGCTCGCACCGGGCCGCGCAACCCGGCGCGGATTTCAGCACCACGTTCCTGAACTGCGCACCGAAGTACCAGCACACCGGCATCGTGGACGAGCGCGTGTTTGTCGAGGTCAGCGTGGGCCATGACGATGCGGCGTGGCTGCAGTCGTTCCCGGTGGGCGCGCAGGTGGTCATGCTGGGGCTGTGGCGGCTGGGCAGGACCAGCACCGCCAGCCGTCCGCACCCCACCGACCCGCGCCGCACCATCACCAATGTCACCTACAAACTCGCGCTGCGCCCGGTATCGAAGCAGCAACTGGTGGCGGTCAGCTAGACCGCGTCTGGATCACCCTTCCCAGTCCAGGCCACGGGGCGCACCGCGGAATCCGGCGGCACGCAGCGCGTCGGTCAGTGCATCGCGACCGACCGGTGCATCGTTGACCAGCTCCAGGGTGAAGCGCCCCCGTCGGCCACGCCCCAACGCCGCCGCCAATGCCTGGCACGCGGCGCGGGTGAGATCCGCGCTTGCCTGCGTCGCATCGAACCACGTGAGCAACTGGCGCCCGCCTTGTGCCAGGTACATCAGGGGGCGCCCGGCGCCGATGACCACCAGCGCGCCGGCGCGTCGCACCGGGCGCAAAGTGGCCGTATGCGCTGGCCACGGCAGCACGCTGCCAAACGGGTTGGCCGGGTCCAGCGCGGACAGCCCCACCACCACCAGCGACGGCGCTGCCTGCAGGGTGTCGGCGATGGCGCGCAGCCGGTCCACCGTGGCGCGCTCGGCGAACTGCGCCCCGCCCAGGCCCGTCACGAAGCGGCCGCGCAGTACGCGGCCGGCATCTTCCATGCCGCGATACACCTGCTGCAACGCTGGGAATCCCCCTGCGATGCCCTCGGCCACCGCCGCGCCACGGGTGACGATGGCATGCCGGTCGAGCAGGCCGTCGGCGAGCGCCACCGCACGCACCGTGTCGCTGGTGGTCTCGCGCGGCAGCAATGACCAGCGCCCGGCCAGGCTGGGTGCGGCGAAGCTCGCGGCCGCGGTCGGCGACGTGTCGGTGTGCTCGCGCGGCCCGGCCATGTCGATCCAGCGCGGATCGCGCTGCCGGCGGGTTAGCCGGACCATCCGCGGACGCGGCGTGCGCGTGCCGGCCAGCCCGCGCAGCGGCGACCAGATGTCGGTGGTGACATGGCCGGCCCAGACCAGGTCCCAGAGGGCCGCATGCAGCGTGTCCGGAGTGATCGCCGGCACCGTGTCCGGATCCGTCGCCGTGTTGGCCACCCGCCCCTGCACGGCCATCGCCAAGGCGCGCGCAAAATAGGCACCGCCCTCGCCCAGCACCGCCACGATGGCCTGCTGCAACGGCGAAAGGTCGGTCACGGTGGGTATCGGCAGGGTCTCGAACGCGACCTCCTGCAGGTGCAGTGAGACCAGCCCATCATCGTCGCCGATGCGCGCATGACCGGCCCACAGCACGCTGCCGGTGGCGAGCAGTTCATCCAGCATGCCCGGTGCGTAGTCGCCCACCCGTGCGGGCAGAATCTGGCTCTCCCAGACCGATGCGGGCGCGCTCACGCCGGCCAGCAGTTCCACCACCCTCGTCACGCCATCAATGCCGTGCAACGCGGCGGTGGACGCGTGGGCCACGCGCACCGGCGGCGCCGCGTCGGGCACCAGGCCCTGCCGCTCCAGCAGCAGCAGCGCGTAGGCATCCTGCGCGACAGGCCGGGTGGCCGCGCGCGCCGCCTGCAGCGAGCGCGAGCGCAGCCGACGCAGCACGTCGTCGGCCACCCATTCGTGATGGGCCAGCGCCAGCGGTGCGGGCACGCCAGCCGCCGCCTCCTGCCCCTGGCGGACGACCCCGAAGCTGCCGCGCAGCACCTTGCCCTGCGCCTGCAACTGCTCCAGCGCTGCGTCGGCCACCACCACACCCACGCCGAATGCCGTTGCCACCTGCGCGGTGGTAAAGGGCGCGTGGGTACGCGCGTAACGGGCCAGCAGTTCCCCAAGCGGATCGGTGGATGGCGGCAACACGGCATGCGGTGGCAACGCTGGCAACGCGATGCCCAGCGCATCGCGCAGCCGCGTGGCATCTTCCACCGCGGCCCAGTGTTCGCTGCCAGCCAAGGGGATGCGCAGGGCGCGGTGGTCGCGTTCGAGGGCGTGCAGGTGCTCGATGGCCGCCTCGTCCACCAGCCGTCGCGCCACCTCGGTCAGTGACAGCGGGCCCAGCTCGCGCAGCAGGTCAGCCACGCCTTCCCTGCCCTTCGCGCGCCGCGCCGGCGCAAGACGCTGCAGCTCCGCACCGACCTGGTCGACCACGGCCGCGTCCAGCAGCTCGCCCATGTCCACCTGTCCGAGCAGGTCGGCCAGCAGGCCGTCATCCAGCGACAGGACCGACGCGCGTCGCTCGGCCAGCGGCACGTCGGTGCCATACATGAACTCGGCCACGTAGCCGAACAACAGGTTCGCCGCGAACGGCGATGGCACCTCGGTGGTGACCTCGGCGATGGCCACGCTGCCCTCGGCCAGGCGCTGCATCAGCGCGCCCAGCGCCTGCAGGTCGTACACGTCCTGCAGGCACTCGCGCGCGGCCTCGATCAGGATCGGGAAGTCGGGGTAGCGCTGTGCGATGGCCAGCAGTTCGGCCGCCCGCAGGCGTTGCTGCCACAGCGGCGAACGCCGCCCCGGGCTGCGTCGCGGCAGCAACAGCGCACGCGCCGCGCATTCGCGGAAACGGGCCGCGAACAGCGCCGATGTTCCCACCGCACGCGCCACCTCGCGCCGCACCTGCTCCGGGTCGAACAGGAACAGGTCTGCGCCGGGCAGGCGGCCAGCCGTATCGGGAATCCGCGCGATGATGCCATCGTCGCTGGCCACCACCGCCGGGTCCACGCCCCAGCGTTCGCGGATGCGCGCGGCCATCGCCAGGGCCCACGGGTCGTGCACGCGCCGCCCGTAAGGCGAATGCAGCATCAGCCGCCAATCGCCGTTCTCGTCGCGGCAACGCTCCACGACCAGCCTGCGGTCGGTGGGCAGCACGCCGGTGGCCTGGCGCTGCTCGTCCAGCAGCCCGTAAATGTTGTCGATGGCATTGCTGGCCAGCCCGCAGGCCTGCAGGCGTTCGGTCATCGCGGCGGGCCGCTCGCCTTCATCGGCAGCGCGTTCCAGCGCCGCTATGAAGGCCCCGACCGCCTCGCCCAGTTCCGCCGGCCGTCCCACGCCTTCGCCGCGCCAGAACGGCAACCGCGCCGAGCGCCCGGGCGCCGGCGTCACCACCACCTGGTCGTGGGTGATCTGTTCGATGCGCCACGACGTGGCGCCCAGCGTGATCACATCGTTGACCCGCGACTCGTGCACCATTTCTTCGTCCAGCTCGCCCACGCGCCGTGACCCGGCACGCTCCTCGCCTTCGGGCAGCACCACGCCGAACATGCCGCGGTCGGGGATGGTGCCGCCGCTGGTCACGGCCAGCTGCTTCGCGCCCGGCCGCGCCTCCAGCGTGCCGGTCTGCCGGTTCCAGACCAGGCGCGGGCGGAAGCCGGCGAAGTCGTCGGACGGATAGCGCCCCGTAAGCATGTCCAGGGTTGCATCGAACGCACTGCGTGGCAGCGTGCGATACGGCGCGGCGCGGCGCACGCGGGCATACCACGCATCCACATCCAGGGTATCCATGGCGGCGGCCGCCACCGTCTGCTGGGCCAGGACGTCCAACGGGTTCTGCGGTGGATCCACCGCTTCGATACCTCCGGCCAGCATGCGCTCGATGGCCACGGTGGCGTCGATGAGGTCGCGCCGCGTGCGCGGGTACACCAGCCCCGTGGACGTGCCACCGACCTGGTGACTGGCCCGCCCCACCCGTTGCAGCGCGCTGGCCACCGACGGCGGCGCCGCGACCTGGATCACCAGATCGACGCGCCCCATGTCGATGCCCAGCTCCAGGCTGGAGGTAGCCACCACGCAGCGCAGTTGGCCGGATTTCAACGCCTGTTCGATCTCGCGGCGCTGCTCCTTGGACACCGACCCATGGTGCGAACGCGCAATCAGCGTCGCCGCGCCGCTCACCCGCCCGCTGGTGCCGCCGTTGAAGGAGGCGTAATGGCCGTCGGCAGGCACGGCATGCGGCGCGGCGGCTGGCGGTGCGTGCAGGCCGGGATCGCGCGCCAGGCGGTCGGCATACAGCTCGTTGAGCCGCGCGGTGAGTTTTTCGGCCACGCCGCGTGAGTTGGCAAAGACGATGGTGGCGCGTCGCGACAGCACCTGGTCCAGGATGCTGGCTTCCACGTGCGGCCAGATCGAACCGACCCGGCCCGCCAGCGCAGTGCCGCCCTCGCCCAGCGGCGAGGGAATATCGGCCATGTCCTCCACCGGCACCACGATGCGCACGTCCAGCTGCCGGTCCGACGGCGGGTTGACCACGGTGACGGGCCGGTCGCCGCCCAGGAAGCCAGCCACCTCCTCCACAGGACGCACCGTGGCCGACAGGCCGATCCGCTGCACCGGTTGCTGCGCCAGTGCGTCCAGGCGCTCCAGGCTCAGCGCGAGGTGGGTGCCGCGTTTGCTGCCGGCTACCGCGTGGATCTCGTCGATGATCACCGTATGCACGTCGCGCAGGCTGTCGCGCGCCTTGGAGGTGAGCATCAGGAACAGCGATTCGGGCGTGGTGATCAGGATGTCCGGCGGCCGCCGCAGCAACCGGGCGCGTTCGGCGCTGGTGGTGTCGCCGCTGCGGATCGCCACCGACAACGCCAGCGCCGGGTCGCCGAGCAGTGCGCGCTGCGCGTTGACCCCCTCCAACGGCACCTGCAGGTTGCGGTGCACGTCCGCGCCCAGTGCCTTGATCGGCGAGATGTACAGCACGCCGGTGCCGTCACCGGGCACGCGCGGCTGCCGCGCACGCACCCGGAACAGGCGGTCGATGGCATGCAGGAACGCGGCCAGGGTCTTGCCCGATCCGGTCGGCGCGATCACCAGCGTGTGGTCACCGGCACCAATGGCCGCCCACGCGGCGACCTGCACCGGCGTGGCAGCGTCGAACGCGGACGTGAACCAGGCTCGGGTGGCCGGTTCGAAGGCGGCCAGTGATGGCGTGGTGTGGGGCGTGGAAGTGGGCATGGGCGGAACAGATGATCGCCTCAAGGCGCGTTCACCACCACCCACGTGGGCGCATGGTCGCTCGCCTTGTCCTGCAGGCGCACCCAGCGGTCCACGCCGGCGTCCTTGAGACGGTCGGCCAGCGCGGGATTGAGCAGCAGGTGGTCGATGCGCAGCCCACGGTCGCGCTCGGCATGCTGGCGGAAATAGTCCCAGAACGTATAGATCACGTCGTCGGGGTTGCGCGCACGCAGCGCATCGGTCCAGCCCTGCGCCAACAAGCGCGCGTAGGCATCGCGCACGTCCGGCTGCAGCAGGGCATCCTTGCGCCAGGCCTTGGGGTCGTACACGTCCGCGTCGGTGGGAATGACGTTGAAGTCGCCCATGATCACCACAGGGTGCGGCAACGCCACCAGGCTGCGGGCGTGTTTGATCAGGCGCTCCATCCAGCGCAGCTTGTAGTCGAACTTCGGGCCCGGTTGCGGATTGCCGTTGGGCAGGTAGATGCCCGCCACCACGATGCCGTGGATGGCCGCTTCCAGGTAGCGGCTCTGGGTGTCGGCCGGTTCGCCCGGCAAGCGCCGGCGGCTTTCAACCGGCGTCACCCCGCGCCCCAGCAAGGCCACGCCGTTCCAGCGCGCTTCACCCAGCCATAGCGCGCCATAGCCGGCCTGTTCCAGTTCGGCGGCCGGAAAAGCCGCGTCGGTTGCCTTCAGCTCCTGCAGCGCCACCACGTCGGGCTTCTCGGCCGCCAGCCACGCCAGCAGGTGCGGCAACCGCGTGCCGATGCCGTTGACGTTGTAGGTAGCCAGCGTGAGGGTCTTGCGCCGCGTCATCGGCCTGGCCTCGCCAGCGAAGGGAAGGTACAACGACAGCGCGCGGGTGCGCGTGCGTGCAGTGAGTTCGGCAAGGAAGCGTTGACCATGCGCCGATTAGACGCCGGTGCATGTCATCGGCGCGTCACCCTGACCGGCGGCTCACAACCGCCCCCGTACCCTGCGGGCATGCGCCGCTTCGCCCAAGCCATCGCCGACCCTTCCTCACTGCCCGTTGGACTGCCCGCCTCGCTGGCCGACGCACTTGCCACCGCCCCGGACCGCTACAACATCGGCAAGAACGGCAGCGCCACCGTGCTCGCCCGCGACGGCGATGGCAGCCTGGTGGCAGCGGACATGCGCTGGGGGCTGATTCCGCGCTGGTCCAAACAACCGTCCACGCCCTACACCACCGTGACCGCGCGGCTGGAGCGCGCCGCCAAAAGCCGCATCTTCGCCCAGGCCTGGCAGCAGCGACCCTGCGTGGTTGCCCTGACCGGCTATTACAAATGGGATCGGCAGCGTCGCCCGCCGTGGCCGTTGTTCGTGCAACGCACCGACGGCCTGGCGCTGCTGGCGGCCGGCCTGTGGGAACACTGGGCCGGCGAAGATGGCGAGGAGATCGACAGCTTCACCGTGCTGACCGCGCCGAACCCCGGCATCCCTGCCCCGCTCACGCCCGATGGACCGGTGTTCATCGATGCGCCGGTGGCGATGGCGTGGCTGTCCGGTGCCCTGCATACGCCCGCCGCACTTCAGGCGCAGGCCTATACGCCAGCGCTGGAGGCCTATCCGGTGAGCCGCGCCTTCCGTGATCCCGCGCGCGACGACTACACCCTGCTGGAACCGGTGGACCCGGCCGCGGAAGGCGCCGACAGCGGCCCCGCGGCGTGGGATGGCGATGGTCTGGACGATGAAGACGGCGCGGACTAGCGCACGCGTTGGCCGCATGCCTCTGTCAACGGCGACGTAACACAACTTGGCGCTGCGTTGACATCGGCAGGCACAGGATCAACTACCCCCTCAGTAAAAACCCCATGAACGGTAGTGTGCGCATTCCCCCCTCGCGTGGCGTTGTTCTGGTCGTGGAAGACGAGATCGACGTGTCCCGGTTGTTCGTCGAAGTGCTCAGCCAGGCCGGTTATGACGTGGTACCGGCATACTCGGTCACTGACGCGCTCGGCACCCTGGTTTACCAGCGCTTTGACGCCGCCGTGCTGGACATCGAGCTGGGCGACGGGCCCGTGTTTCCGGTAGCTGATCGCCTCGCCCGCACCGGCACGCCGTTCCTGTTCGCCTCGGCGGTCTACATCCAGATGGTTCCGAAGCAGCATCAGGGCGTTCCCTTCATCGGCAAGCCCTTCAACATCAACGAACTGGTGGCACGCGTCGAGGACGCCGTCGAACGCGGCCGCAACGGCCCACCGTCCAACCGCGCCGCAGACTGAGTTTCCCCGCCATGGCCGCGCCGTCCGGTTCCCGTCTGGTCATCTACGCCGCACTGGTCGGCAATCTGTGCATCGCCATCGCCAAGTTCGTGGCCGCCGGCCTGTCGGGCAGTTCGGCGATGCTCAGCGAGGGCGTGCATTCGCTGGTGGATACCATCAACGAGGTGCTGTTGCTGTACGGCCTGCGCCGCTCGGAGAAGAAGCCCGACACCGTGCACCCGTTCGGCTATGGGCGCGAGCTGTACTTCTGGAGCTTCATCGTGGCACTGCTGGTGTTCGCCGCCGGTGCGGGCGTATCGGCGTACGAAGGCATCCAGCACATCCGCCACCCCGAGCCGGCCACCAACCACCTGATCAGCTATTCGGTGCTGGGCATCTCCATCGCGTTTGAAGGCGCGTCGTGGTGGATCGCGCTGCGCGAGTTCCGTGCCACCAAGGGCACGATGGGCTACTTCGAGGCCTTCCGCCGCAGCAAGGACCCCACCACCTTCACCGTGTTGCTGGAAGACAGTGCGGCGCTGCTGGGTCTTGGCTTTGCGCTGGTGGGCCTGTTGGCTGCACAACTGCTGGACATGCCGGTGCTCGATGGCGTCGCCTCGCTGTGCATTGCCGCCGTGCTCGCCGTCACTGCCTTCCTGCTCGCCCGCGAAACCAAGGGGCTGCTGGTGGGCGAGCCGGCTCACCCCAGCGTGGCCAACCGGATCCTGGCGGTAGCCAACACCGACCCGGACCTGCGCAAGGCCAACGGCGTCACCACCATGCAGATGGGGCCCGACCAGGTGGTGGCAATGCTGAGCGCCGAATTCGAGGACGACCGCACCACCCCGCAGATCGAGGCGTGCATCACCCGCATCGAGAAGGCAGTGAAAGCCGAGTATCCCGAGCTGGTGGCGCTGTTCGTGAAGCCGCAGACGCCGGAGGTGTTCCGCGCGCGACGGGCGGCGCTCGGCGAGCACCGCCCGTCACCGTAAGCACCGGCCCGCTCAGGCCAGCGGAAGCATCTGGCGCACGCTGCGCAGCAGTTCGTTGACGCTGAACGGCTTGGGCAACAAGGCCATCCCGGTTCCGAGGAAGTCGTTACGTACCACCGCGCTCTCGGTATAGCCGGTGATGAACAGGACCGGCAACTGCGGGCGCAATGTGCGGGCAGCGTCGCCCAGCTCACGGCCGTTCATACCGGGCAGGCCCACGTCGGACAGCAGCAGGTCGATGCCGCGCTCGGAATGCAGCTCCAGCAGCGCCTGTTGCGCGTTGATTGCCTCCACGACCTGGTAGCCCGACTCCATCAGCATCTCGCGCACCATCATGCGCACCGAGTCGGTGTCGTCCACCAGCAGGATCCGCTCGGACCGTCCACGCGGTACCTGGGTGGGCTGCGGCGCCTGCTCGGGGCTGAGCAGCTGGCCTTCGGGCAGCAGAAGTTCGATCTCGGTCCCTTCCCCGCGCTCGCTGGCGATGCGCGCACTGCCGCCGGACTGCCGGGCAAACCCGTAGGTCATCGACAAGCCCAGGCCGGTGCCCTCGCCCTGCGGCTTGGTGGTGAAGAACGGCTCGAAGACCTTGGTCAGCAGCTCAAGCGGAATGCCGCTGCCGTTGTCGAGCACCTTCACGCTGATGTAGTGCCCCGGCGCCAGCTCATGGTCGCGCTCCACATGGGTGCGGCCGGCCCGGATCCGGATCAGCCCCTGGCCGGCCAGCGCGTCGCGCGCGTTGATCACCAGATTGAGGATCACGTTCTCGAACTGGTTCGGATCGGCCACGGCCACCATGGGCTGCGCACCCAGCTCCAGTTCCAGCTCGATGTTTTCGCCAATCGACCGGCGCAGCATGTCTTCCAGCGAGCGGATCCGGGCCACCACGTCGAAGGTCTGCGGATCGAGCGGCTGCTTGCGTGCGAAGGCCAGCATGCGCTGGGTCAGCGCGGCAGCGCGGTGGGCCGAGGCGGTGGCGATGTCGACATAGCGAGAGGCCTTGTCCCAAGCGCCTCGGGCCACGGCGATCTCGATCATGTCCAGGCCGGAGATGATCGTGGTCAGCAGGTTGTTGAAGTCGTGCGCGATGCCGCCGGTGAGCTGGCCCAGCGAATCCATCTTCTGCGCCTGCAGCAGCTCGACCTCGGTGCGCTGGCGCTCTGCGATCTGGAAGGCCAGTTCCGAGGTCGCGCTTTCCAGTTCCTGGCGCTGCTCGGTCTCGCGCGCGTGGCGTTCGGTGGTGTCCTGGACCAGCACCAGGCCCTGGCCGGGCGCACGGTACGGCGTGACGCGCCATTCGGTGATGCGCGTTGCCGCGCCCGCGCGCAGGGTGAACGTGCCCTGCCAGCGCTCGCCCTCGGCCAGCGCAACCTTCAGCGCACTCAGCGGGACCACCTGGTCAGCCAGCAGCGCCTCCAGCCGGCCCGGCGCGCCGTCTTCACCGAGCAACCGCACGAAGGCGTCGTTGGCATCGTGGTAGCGCAGATCGGCATCCAGTACCGCGATCGGCGCGTTGATCTGGCGGAAGATCTCGCCAAAACGTGCTTCGGCTTCACGCAGGGCTTCTTCCGAACGCCGCGCGCGCAACAGCGTGCGCAACGTGGCCAGCAGGACGTCCGGATCGACCGGGTGGATCAGGTAGGCATCCGCACCGGCATTCAAGCCGGTGATGAGGTCGCCGGTGGCAATCGAGGCCGCCGACACGTGCACCACGGGCAGCAGACGCATGCGCGGGTCGTCGCGCAACTGCCGCACCACGTCGAACCCGCTCATGTCCGGCAGGTTGACGTCCAGCACCAGCGCACCGAAATCCTGCCGGGCCAGCTGTGCCAGGCCCTCCCCACCGGTACCGGCCTCTTCCACCTTGTAGCCGTGATGCTCGAGCACGCGCCGCACCGCATAGCGGGTTGCGGCGTTGTCATCCACCACCAGGATGCGATCAGAGTTCGGCACGGGGGGTCTCCTCGGCGAGCTTGTAGGGCAGCACCACGTAAAAGTCCGAGCCTTCGCCGACCACGCTGTCCACGCCCACATGGCCACCCAGCAGTTCGGCGAAGCGCTTGCACAGCGACAGCCCCAGGCCGGTGCCGCGCAGGCGCTTCTGCAGCGGCGTATCGACCTGGACGAAATCCTCGAACAGGGTGGACTGCAGGTCGGCCGGGATGCCGATGCCGGTGTCGCGCACGCTGAAGCGTACCGAATCCTCCCCTTGCATGCGGGCCGAGACGACCACCTGCCCGTTGGGGGTGAACTTCAGTGCGTTGGAAATGAAATTGCGCAGGATCTGCGCCAGCTTCTTGTCATCGGTGTACAGCATGGGCAACGCCGGCGGGTCCTCGAACAGGAGGTCCAGCTGGTCGCCTTCGACCAATGGGCGGAACATGCCGCGCAGCGCCGAGAACAGATCCATCAGGTCGAACCAGGCCGGCGAGATGGTGATGCGGCCGGCCTCGATCTTGGCCAGGTCCAGCAGGTCGTCCACCATCTCGCGCAGCTCGCTGGTGGAGGCGCTGATGAAGCGTACCTGGCGGCGCTGTTCGTCGGTGAGCGGGCCGTCCATGCCGTCTTCCAGCAGGCGCGTCATGCTCAGGATCGAGCCCAGCGGCGTGCGGAATTCGTGGCTCATGTAGGACAGGAACCGGCTTTTCAGCTCGGAGACCTCGCGCAGCTGCTCGGCCTGCTGGTCCAGCTCGGCATACAGCGCCAGCACGCCCTGGTTGGTTTCATCCAGCTCGGCGCGCAGCGCGTCGGCTTCCATGCGCAGCTGCTGCACCTGCTGATCGTTGGCAGTGGACATCAATGTAACTCTCCAAGTCGCAGGGCAACGATGCCGACATCGTCCCGACCGCGGTCGAAATCACGCTGCAGCACCGCCACGATCAATGCCGGGTGGCGATGGACCAGGCCGGGGTAGTCGCGCAGGCTCCAGCGCGCCTGCAGTCCGTCACTGTGCATGACCAGCAGCGTGCCTGCGTGAGTGTGGAAGTGAAAGGGTTGTGCCTTGCGGAACTGCACCCCGACGATGCCCGGGTGCGAGGCCATCCCGCGCGAACCGGTGGGCTCGCACAGCGAGGCGGAAATGTTGCCGATGCCGGCGAACTGCACGGTCTGGCCGTCCTGCCCGACACAGGCCACGGCGGCGGCGCCCCCGCGGCTGCCGGACATGCCCGCATGCATCGTGCCGATCAGCGTGGCAGCATCGAAGGCCGAGGCGGTGGCCATGGCCGCCGTGCCGGCCTGGGCGGCATCGGCCGCCGGCAGACCATGGCCCAGTCCATCGATCAGGGTCAGTGCGGTGGTGTGCCCATCGGCGCGCAGGTGCCAGCCGTCGCCACAGGCCACTTCATGGCGCATGGGAATGCGCAACGCGCCGTAGGCAAGGTCGATATCCGGCGCGCTTCGGCTCGGGTAGATGCGCGCCACGATCACCGCGCCGCGTGCATCGGACCAGGCATCGAGCACCGTTGCCTGGCGACGGATGGCGCCCAGCCCCAGCCCCTGGGTTCCGCCGGTTGAGACGCCATCGGGAAGGCACTCGGACAGCGAGAAACCGGGGCCGGCATCCTGCGTGCACAGTTCCACGCCACGACCCCTGCGGCCGCAGACCAGCGACAGGTACATGCGCCCGCCGCGACCGTGCTTGATCACGTTGGTGGCCAGTTCGGTGGCGGCCAGGGCCACGCGCCCGGCGTCCATCTCGTCAAAGCCGGCATGGTCGGCCAGGGCCAACGCTTCGCGCCGTGCCTGCCCGACCTGCGAGACTTCTTCGACCACCACCACCCGGGTCACCTGGCCGGTGAAGTTCAGGTCCATTTGGTGATGGCAATGCGCGTGCCCTCGCCGGGTGCGCTGTCCAGCTCGAAGTCGTCCACCAGCCGGCGCGACCCGGACAGGCCCAGGCCCATGCCCGAGCCGGACGACCAGCCATCGGTGAGTGCCTGGGCCAGATCGGGAATGCCGGGGCCCTGGTCGGTGAACACCAGGCGCACGCCCTTGCGCAGGCCGCTTTCCAGTATTTCCCATGCCATGGTGCCGCCGCCGCCGTAGATCACCGCGTTGCGGGCCAGCTCGCTGGCTGCGGTCACCAGTTTGGTCTGGTCGATCAGCCGCAGCTTGCACGCCACCGCCGCTTGGCGCGCGGCCTGGCGTGCCAGCACCACATCCTGTTCGACGCGGATCGGCAACACCCCGGTCGGCGCGGTCATGGCAGTTCTTCGTCGGTGCGCTGCAGCAGCTTCATGCCACGCTCGACGTTGAGCGCGGTACGCACGCCGCTGAGGGTGAGCCCCAGCTCCACCAGCGTGATCGCCACTGCCGGCTGCATGCCCACCACGACGGTGGTGGCATCCATGATCCGGGCAATGGAGGAGATGGTGGAAATCATGCGTCCGATGAAGGAATCGACGATGTCCAGGGCCGAGATGTCGATCAGCACGCCGCGCGCGGAGGTGCGGCGGATCTTCTCGCTCAGGTCGTCCTGCAGGGTCAGCGCCAGCTGGTCATGCATGTCCACCTGGATGGTCACCAGCAGCAGATCGCCCATCTGCAGAATTGGAATGCGTTCCATGTCAGCGCTCTGCCCGAACCACCGTCTGCCCGGTGCGCTTGAGCGCCAACGCCAGCGCGTCGGCCAGGTTGGCCTTGGTCACGATGCCCTGCAGGTCCAGCCCAAGGTGCACGATGGTCTGGGCGATCTGCGGCCGCACGCCACTGATGATGGCGTCGGCGCCCATCAGGCGGATGGCGGTCACCGTCTTGAGCAGATGCTGGGCCACCAGGGTGTCCACGGTGGGCACGCCGGTGATGTCGATGATGGCGATTTCCGAGCCGGTATCGACGATCCGCTGCAGCAGCGACTCCATCACCACCTGGGTGCGCTGCGAATCCAGCGTGCCGATCATCGGCAGCGCCAGCACGCCTTCCCACAGCTTCACCACCGGGGTGGACAGCTCCAGCATTTCTTCCTGCTGGCGCTGGATGACGTCTTCGCGGGTCTTCTGGAATGCCTTGACGCTGTGCAGGCCCAGCAGGTCCAGCAGTTCGGAGATCGCCCACAACTGGTCACCCAGCAACGCCGGGTCATCGGCATATCCCTGCTGGATCAGGTCGAAGAGCGGACGCTTGAGCGAGAACAGGAAGCGCGCGGTTTCGGCCGAGTCGAAGCCCTTGAGCACGCGGTCGCGCGACAGGTCTTCCAGGAACCGGCGGGTTTCCTGCCAGTCGGCGCCGGACAGGCTGCCCACGTTGGCCACCGACAGCGCCTGCAGGAACAGGCGCCAGAACTCGCGCACCTGGGCGTCCAGTTCGCGGGGTGACAAGCGCGCATCCTGGGTCTGGTTGCCGGAGGTCAGGCTGTCCGTCCACTGGGCCAGCAAAGGCTCCTGATGGCTGCGGATGAGATCGATCGTGCGCTGCTGCAAAGCCGCCATGCGGAATTCCTGCAAAGAAAGGTTGAGAACCAGACCGGCGCACCTGAATGGGCGCCGGGACGGGAGCTTAAATCAATTCAGGTAGCTGAGGAGCGTACGGTGAAGCGTCTGATGTGAAGGAATCGAGCACATAGCTGACTCGTTCATATAACGCCCATTCAAGCGTCCCGGATCCGCCCTGGCCACCTGCGTCAGCCCCCATCGGAGGGTTTGACCTGCCCCTTCCATCACCCTCTAGAATGCGCCGGCGGCGAGAGGAGTACAGCCGCATGCACCCGCGCGGGCACGGCCACGCGCGGCCGCCCTGCCAACACGGACGTACGATGGATTTCAACGCCTCACTGTCGCGCTTCTACGCGCTGCCTGTCACCGCCGCCATTGCTGCAGCAGTCGATACGGATTTCGCCGATACCCAGACCAGCGACCTGGTCCACGCGCACCTGTCACGCAACCCGCTGTATTTCGGCGGTATCGACAAGACGCTGTCCGGCTTCGTGGTGCTCGATGACGCCGGCGACAACTACACCCTGCTCGATGTGCGCGGTGCCGGCCAGGTGTGGTGGCAGGACCATGAGACCCGTCAGGTGGAGCCGCGCTTCGCCAGCCTGGACGAGTACGTGGCGTTTCGCGCCCGGCTCTCCCAGGAGCCGGATGGCGAAGCGTCGCTGCTGCAGGAGTATGCCTTCACCCCGAACGACCGCGATACCGGCACCGCCGCGCTGCTGGACCGCTACCAGTGGGTGATGCATGCGCTGGCGCTGTCAGCGCGCCTTGATGACCAGGTGCTGCTGAGTGCGGACACCCTGGTGGCGGATGCCTACCAGCGTTACATCGGCACGTTCCCGGAAGATGGCAGTGAGCAGCGTTGCTTCGACAGCGAACTGCCGCGCCTGGGCCAGGACACCCACGTGGCCCTGTACTGGCTGTTGCACGCCAGCCTGCTGGGTCAGGACGACCGCCTGGCCCAGGTGCTGGCCGCCGTCGGCCGTACCGGAATTCCGCTGCTGCAGGCATTCGTGGCCACGTTCGGTGATCTGCACAACGACGCCGCCCTCACCGTTGTGGACGACTTCGCCCACCGCCGCGCCAGACTGCTGATCATGGCCCAGGCTGACACCGGCGGCCCGGTGCAGCTGCTGATGCGTGCGCTCGCGGTGTCCCCGCGCACGGTCGGCCTGGACATGGTGGACAAGATAACCCTCGCGCTCGAGCACGATCCTGCGGCCATCGATGCGGCGTTGGCCTTGCAACTGCTGGACCGTATCCCGGACCGCGACGCGCCCGCCGTGTGGGCACTGCGCGCCTTCCTGCAGGCACAGCAGGGGCTGCCGGCCCAGGCGGCCGCCGACCAGGCCACCCGCCTGCTCGCTGCCAGCCCGCATGCGCCGCTGGACACCGTGCTGGCCCTGCACCCCATCCGCCAGTGCATCGGCGATGGCCGCGCCTTGTTGGACGTGGTCACCCCGCTGCTGGCCTGGGACGACCTGATGACCCGCGTGCTGGACCTGCTCGAGCACGCGCAGCACTTGTGTGGCGAACAGGTCATGCCAGCCGATGCACTGGCCCAGCAACGTGGCCTGGCCGAGGACGTGCTGGCCATCTGGGACGCGCCCAGCTTTGCCGAAGGCGTGGCCGCCGCCACGCCTGCCGCGCGCGAGGCGATGGCCATCCGTCTGGCCCGCACTCCACGCCTGGCTGACACCGACGCAGACCGCGCCTGGGCACTGCATTACCTGCTCGACAGCGCCCTGCCCGGGCGCTGCGCTCTGTTGCAACGCGCCCTGCCGCAATTGAGCCCACCGCTGCAGCGGCAGGCAGTGCCCGCCATCTGCAAAACCGTCACCGACGCCGGTGACCCGCTGGTGCCAATGCTGGTGACGCTGGCCGGCCAACAGCCGTTGCCCGGTGACATCGCCGCCGAGCTGGATGCTGACGCCCGCGCCGACGCCATCATCGCTGGCCTGCAGCCGTTCTGGGGCGACCCCCGCCTGTTCGACCCGCTGATGGCCATGCTCGAGCGGGCGCCGCTGAAGAGCGTGCTGGTGGACCGGCTGGGCAACGCCATCGGCGTGGTGCTGCCCGTGCTCGACACCGACCAGCGACAGCGCCTGCTGCACTGGGCGGTGCCGCGGGTGCAGGCGCACGAGGACGACCACTGGACGCCACGCATCCTGTCCCGGCTGGAATCGCCCGACCTCGCCCCGGCCCTGTGTGCGGTGCTGGAAGCCGAATCAAACGCACTGACCGCCGGTCAGCCCGCCAGCGAAACCGTGCTCAAAGCGATGTACGACAACCTGGGCGAGATCGCCAAGCACCAGCCCGACGTTGCCAGCTACCTGGTTCAGCGGCTGTGGCAGGAACACGCCTACCCGCGCGGCCTGTACTGGGCGCTGTACATCTGCCGCTCGCCCGCCGTGCATGCGCAGGTCATGCAGGCGCTGCGGGCGCGGCCGTCGGTGACCGCCGCCGCCACCTACTGCCCCAGCATCCACAGCTGGGACAGATACCCCGAACAGGTATTGGAGGTGGCCGAGCATGCGCTCGCGTGGCCGTTGCCGGACAACGGCGACGAACGTGGCTATCTCAACTACATCCTGCTGCTGGGCAGCACCGCTGCCCTGACCTGCCAGCAACCGGCCCTCGCCCGCGCGTTGTACCAGCGCGCCGCCGATATCGACGTTCCCGCGCGTGAAATCGGCAGCAGCACCGCCGTGTTTGACCCCTACCGCGATGGAGCGCTTCGCGCGCAGCTGCAGGATGCGCTGGATGGCAAGGCAGAGAAGCAACGGGCGGCGCTGCACGCACGCCTGCAGAAGGCGCGCGCCAAGGGCGTCCCCGATACCGGCATCCCCTTGGCGGCGCTGGGCCAGCTGGCCGGGGGAACAGCCACGTTCGCCTGGTTCCGCCATCCCGTCACCGGTGCCACCCTGTTCCAGGACGCGCTGGGCAACACGCATTACTTCGACGGCCATGCCATCGTCGCGCCGCCCTTCCAGTTGCAGGGCTACACCCTGGCCGACACCGGTCCGGCCCTCTTTGACGACGCCACCGAGGTATCCGAGCGCTGGATGTGCTGGAAGGGCGACACGTTCTACGACTGGGCCCGCCTTGGCGCAGCCATCAATGTCGTCCACGGCGCGAGCAATGGACACAACCAGGTCCACCTGGCACTGCGCTGTGCCACCGCGCAGGACGCCGCAGACGTGCTGGCAGGCATCCGGGCCCATCCGCTCGCCGGGTACGTTGCCTGCGACCCCTGGTACCTCGCCGGGAGCGGCGAGATTGCCCGCACCCTTTACCACCCCGAGCACGGCGGTGGGCTCAAGCTCTTCTTCAGCAACGGCACCTGGCTCGACCGCGACCGCACCCCCGTGCCCGCCGATGTAGCGCTGGCCACCTTCGACTCGCTGGAAGCGGCGGCCCGCCGCGCCGGCGGTTTCACCTACAGCATCGAATGCCTGGACAATCACAAGCGACCGCAGGACCAGCCCCTGCTGGAGTGGTTTGTGGACCTGGGGCGGCGGCACGCCAGCAACGTGCCGCAGGCGCTTGAACAGACCACCGAACCGCTGCAGCGCTACCTGGCTGCGCATGCCCTGTTGCCACCCGGTACCGCCCTTCACACGCACCGCGAGGCACCCGCGGCACAGGCCGACATCGACGCACTGGCCGCCGACCAAACCCATCCGCTGCCGGACGTGCTGGTGGCCTGCTGGCAGCACCATGCCAGCATTGGCTGGCAATTTGCCGACCAGGGTATGCGCCTGTTGCCGCCAGGCGAGTTGCTTGCCATCACTGCGATGGACGGTCGCCGCCCCCTGCTGGTGGACGCACGCGGTACGACACGCTGGGTGCTGGACGACACCGACGACAGCGACCGCCAGGTGATCCCGGCCGACCACGACGCCGACTTCGACGCCCCGGCCGATGAGGCCTTGCGCAGCGCATTGATCGACACAGTGTTGGACATCATGGAGCACGCCGTACCCAACGCAGACCTGCTCTGGTACGGCCAACGTGGTGACGCCGACGTGCAGTTCCTGCAGTTGGCCAGCGCCTCCCATGTCACGCAATTGCGGCTGGACCGCGACGCCGCCATCCTGGCGGTACGCAAGGGCAAGCGCGGCCAGGCCGGCAAGGTACGCATTGACAGGTTCCAGAGCCTGGCCAAGGCCGAGGCGGCCTTTACCAAGGCGCGCAAGGCGGCTGAGGCTGGCGGCGCTACGCCGCACCCGTAACATCAGACATTTGACGCCACCCACGGAGCGCCCCATGCAACAGACCGTCATTCCCCAGCTGCGCATGACCGATGCAACCGTCAGCGTGCCGTTCTACCAGCAGCTGGGTTTCACCATCGACTGGGAGCACCGCTTTGCGCCCGACATGCCGCTGTTCGTGCAGATCCGCCGCGAAGGCCAGCTGCTGTTCCTGACCGAACATGCCGGTGACTGCGAACCCGGCGGTGCGGTGTACTTCCATGTGCCGGACGTGGATGCCCTGCATGCCGCGTTTGTGGCCGCCGGAGCGGCCGTGTTCCGCGCGCCGGCCGATGTGCCGTGGGGCGGTCGCGAGATGATGGTGGTGGATCCGGATCACAACCGGCTGCGGTTTGCTACGCTGGGGGAGTGAACCCCAGTCTCGCAACACTCTCCACCTTGCAGGATTCCCGCCAGCAGACGCGGGCATCGTACTGGCGGCGGTGAAAAAGGCAGGCTGGACCGTCACGGGCAAGCCCGAACGCAAGCCCAAGCACTTCGACGTCCTGCGGTTGCCCATACTGCAAACGGCCAGGTCCGCTTGCTTTGGTAGGGTCGGTTCCCAAACGACCGCCGATACACGGTCCACGCCATTGCACGCATGACCATCAACGGAGACGSGCCGTTGATCGCAACCAACCTCGCCGTTCCAGCGTCATGTCGCCACCGAACGCGGGCCGTTCCACGGCAKTCGACCAAGGTTCGACCCTACCAGCCACGTCCAGCGCAGCAGGAATGCCCCGCCCGCGTGGCGTCTCAGTCACGGCCTCCGTTGCCGCAAACAGCCGCGCCGCCGCCCCGGTAGGGTCGGTTCCCAAACGACCGCCGATACACAGTCCACGCCATTGCACGCATGACCTCCAACGGAGACGGGCCGTTGATCGCAACCAACCTCGCCGTTCCAGCGTCATGTCGCCACCGAACGCGGGCCGTTCCACGGCAKTCGACCAAGGTTCGACCCTACCAGCCACATCCAGCACAGCAGGCAAGCAGAACGCCGACCACGAAAAGTGGAACGTGCCCGCCTGACCTGCCCGCACCACGCACCAACGGCGCCCCGGAGTCTTCCCGGGCGCTTCAGTTGCTAGGTCGATTGCAGCTGCCACTGCCGCAGGGCCGCGCCTCGCAGCGCCTGCTCGCCGCACCCGGTAGGGCAACGAAGGACGCGCGCCGCTGACGTGCTGACGAAACCCTGCCCCTCCTGCGCCTTGAAGATCACCTCGCACGACATGCAGCGCGCCACCATCGAATACAGGTGGACGATGCGTCCACTGCTCGGGTCCTGCAACGCGTTCACATCCAGCAGATCGAACTGGCAGCTATCGGGCATCGCGCGCCGGGGAAGCGGATGGGGAACGGAGGTCTGCAGGTTCACGAGCGCGCGCCATGGAGGGGATGGGCAAAACTGTAAGCGGCCAGATGTGGAGCGCGAGTGCAGAGATCATGCAGCGACCGCGATGCGTACCGGGCGCCATCGCGCCACCGTTGCATCGCTGAACCGTTTGGTATCGCACGGCAGAATTTCACTCGCGCCACACCCCCCGTGCAAGCAGCATGGCCACGCCCACTCCGGGGCGACATAGCGAGGCATTGAACATGGACAAGAATCGTACCGAAGGTGCAAAGAACCAGGTCAAGGGCACCGTGAAGGAAGTGGCTGGCAAGGTCACCGGCGACAAGGCCCAGGAGCTTGAAGGCAAGGCCCAGAAAACCGTTGGCAAGGTGCAGAGTGAAGTGGGCAAGGCCAAAGACAACGCCCGTCACTGACGTGAGCGCGCTGCTCCTGAGCTGTGGCGAGGGAGCAGTAGCGACCCACTGATGAATGGCCATCTGCCCCCGTCGGGGGCTGGCCGCAGGTGCGACAAACCGTCGCAATCACGCTGAAACCGGGCACCCTCGCCGCGGCGATTCCCCGATATGGCCTAGAATCCGGGCCGTGCGCTCCCCTGTTCTCCACCGCTGGCTTCACGCTTGGGCCTGCCTGGCCATGCTGCTTGTGGTGCTCGCACCGCTGGTAAGCCGGGCGCTGACGCATCCGCCCGCCGCTGTCGTGCAGCCCGCGCACGCGCATGCCGCACATTCCCAGCCGGTCGAAACTGCCGCAGCACATGCGCACCCCATGCATCACGATTCGGCCCATGGCATGGATCACGCCATGACGCATCCGCCGGGACACGCCGAATCAGCACCCGCTGCCGCACCCACGCCTGCCGATCCCCATGCACAGCACGACATGGGCGTGGACTGCGACTACTGCGTGATCGCGGCGCGGATGATCAGCCTGCTGGTCGCCCTGCTTCTGTTGATGACCGTCGGGCCGGTGCACTTCCGTGCCTTGGCCGGTCTGGTCGCTACGCGGCAATCTCCCTCACCCGGAACCCTCGGCGCACGCGGTCCACCGCACGCCCTCGCCTGCTGATCCAGCGTAGGCCTCAAGGCGCGCATCGCGCCACGCCGTCATTGCTCCGCCAGACGCGCCCGGCCCTTGCCCGGGTGCACGCGCGTGGCGCTGGATCCAGCCCGTCTCCGCCAACCACCGGCTCACACGCCGGCGCCTTTGCCTGTCTCGACCCCACGAGGGTCGCGGCATTTCGATGTTGTGCACAATGAACACACCTCCCGCTCCGCACCGGCTTTCCCACGCCCTCCTGGCCGCACTCGCCTGCGCGGCCACCGTCCCATCGATTGCCGCCGCACAGGACGGCACCGTGCTCACCCTGGGCACCGTGCAGGCCCGGACCACCGCCGAACGCGCGCTCCCGGCGCGCTCGGTATTCAGTTCGGTGGACATCATCGGCGGCGACCTGCTGCAGCAGCAGAAGGTGGACCACAGCTGGGAGCTGCTGATGAACGCCCCCGGCGTGCAGGTCACCCAGTTCAAGATGGGCACCGATGCCGGCCGCTTCTCCTTCCGCGGCTTCAACGGCGAAGGCCGCATCAACGCCGTCAAGCTGCTCATCGACGGCATTCCCAGCAACGACAACGCCGGCGGCATGCCCTATCTCGACGCCGTGTTCCCGCTGGACATCAGCGCGATCGAAATCGTGCGCGGCACCAACGATGCCCGCTATGGCCTGCACGCCATCGCCGGCGATGTGAACGTGCTCACCCGTCAGGGCGGCAACGACGGCCAGTTCGGCGTCACCGTGGGCAGCTTCGGCACCCGTGACATCCAGGTGGCCAAGGGATTCGAAAACGGCGCGTGGTCGCAGAACTACTTCATCGGCTGGCGCAGTGCCGATGGCGAGCGCGACCATGCCGACGGCACGCAACGCAGCTTCGCCGGCAAATGGTTCTACACCGATCCCGAGGGACGCTGGCGGGCCGGTCTGACCAGCCGTTACTACAAGAACGCCGCACTGGAGGCCGGCTACCTGAGTTACGCCGAGGTGCAGGCCAACCCCAACCAGTCACCCGACTACGCCCGCGATGACCGCAGCGAGCGCGAAACCACTCAGACCGCGCTGCACCTCGATGGCGCACTGGGCACCGACTGGAGCTGGAATACCAAGGCCTACCAGAATGATTACCGCAACCAGCGCTGGGTAACGTTCACCGCCGGCGGCGCGCAGCAGGAGCGCTTCAACGACGAAACGCACCGCGGGCTGATGCTCAACACCACCTGGCGCCCCGCCACGGCCCTGACCGAGTTCGTGCTGGATGCCGGCGTGGACGGACAATGGCAGGACAACACCGCGCGCCGCTTCCGCACCGTGGCGCGCGAGCGCCAGGCCACCCTGCGCGACTGGGATTTCGACCTGGACACCCGCGGCGCCTATGTGCAGGCCGTGATCCGCCCCACCCCGGCGCTGAAGATCGTGCCCGCCTACCGCGTGGACCACATCGGGGGTGACTTCCACAACATGGCCACCAACACGAGCGCGCCGGTGTACGACTACGGCCTGATCAAGCAGCCCAAGCTCAGCGTGTCCTACGACCTGGCCAGCACCACGGTGGCCTACGCCAACTGGGGCCGCACCTTCCAGATCGGCAGCGGCAACGGTGCCTACCGCACCCAGGCCGACAACCTCCTGCCCTCCATCAACGAAGGCTGGGAGACCGGCCTCAAGTGGGCGCCCACCCGCGGCCTGCAGACCCGGGTGGCCTACTGGGAACAACGCGCGTCCGATGAAGTGGCCACCATCCTTGGCGTCAACGGTAGCGTTGGCAGCAACGAAGTGGGCAACGTAGGCAAGACCCTGCGCCGTGGCTGGGACGCGCAGCTGACCTGGCAGGCCAACCCGCACTGGCGCGCCTGGGCCTCGTACTCGCGGCAGAAGGCCGTGATCCAGGTACCCGACCCCACCGCGCCGAGCACCCGTGGGCGGCAGATCGAAAACGTACCGAACTGGCTGGCCAGCGCCGGCATGGAATACGCCCCCACCACGGACTGGACCTTCAGTGCCTGGGGCAATGGCCAGGGCGACTACTTCGTGGAGCGCACCAACACACTCGGCCGTTACGGGGGCTACGCGCTGTTGAACCTCAGCGCCAGCTACCGGCTGGATGCGCGCACCCAGCTGGCCCTGCAGCTGAAAAACGCGACGGACCGCTTCTACGTGTATGCCTGGTATGACACTGGCTCGTCGGGCTACTCGCCGGGCGATGGCCGCGCGCTCTACCTGAGCTGGACCCGGGAGCTCTGAGATGGACACCATCCCCACCCCGCGCACCCCAGGCCGCTGGCGCTTCTACCGCGCGGTGTGGCGGTGGCATTTCTATGCCGGCCTGTTCGTGCTGCCCTTCATCGCCTGGCTGGCGCTGACCGGTGCCGCCTATCTCTACCAGAAGCCGATCGACCGCTGGGTGCATCATGACCTGAAAGTGGTGGCACCCTCGCCGCAGGCGCCTGCGCTGCCCAGCGCCCAGATTGCCGCAGTCACCACCCTCTCCCCCGGCGACGTGTTCCGCTACACCACGCCCGAACGCGCCGATGGCAGCGTGGAAATCGGCGTGCTGCGGCCCAACAGGCAGCGCGAGGTCTACTACGTTGACCCCACCACCGCGCAGGTGCTCGGGCACCTGCCCGACAAAGGCACGTTCTCCGGCGTCGTGCGCCGCCTGCACAGCCTGGACCTGCTGGGCGACTACGCCAGCGCACTCATCGAGATTGCCGCCGGCTGGGCGATCCTGCTGGTGCTCACCGGTCTCTACCTGTGGTGGCCACGCGGTCAGAAAGGCGGCATCACGACCGTGCGCGGACAGCCGCGCCAGCGCCTGTTCTGGCGCGACCTGCATGCTGTCACCGGCGTCTGGGTCGGATTGGTGCTGCTGTTCCTGGCCGTCACCGGCATGCCGTGGTCAGTGGTGTGGGGCAAGCAGGTGAACGCCTGGGCCAACGGCCAGGACTACGGCTACCCCGCCGGTGTGCGCGTGCAGGTGCCGATGTCGCAGCAACGGCTCGCCGATGCCACCTCGCCCACCTGGTCGATGGAACAGGCGCGGCTGCCGGCGTCGGCCCTGCCCCATGCGCACCACGCCGCTGCCGAAAAGCACGACGGGCACGAAGGCCACGGCGGTGGCACGCTGGGCGACCTGTCAGCGCAACCGGGCGCCATCGGAATCGACGCGGCCGTGCAGCGGTTCAACCGCCTTGGGCTGGCGCCCGGCTACAGCGTGGCCCTGCCGCGCGGGCCGACGGGCGTGTACACCGCCTCGGTGTACCCGGAAGACGTTGCGGGCCAGCGCGTGGTCCACCTGAACCAGTACAGCGGTCGGGTGCTGCTGGACATGGGCTACGCCGACTACGGCGCGCTGGGGCGCGGGCTGGAATGGGGCATCAACGTGCACCTGGGCCAGGAATACGGCACGTTCAATCGGCTGTTCCTGCTGGTGGCCTGCGCTGCCATCGTGATGCTGTGCGTCAGCGGCGCGGTGATGTGGTGGAAGCGCCGGCCACTGGGCGGCATCGGGGTGCCGCCACTGCCCAAGGAACGGCGCACGGTCGCCATCGTGTTCGCGCTGCTGTGCGTGGGCGGGGTGCTGTTCCCGTTGGTGGGGGTGTCGCTGCTGGTGGTGGGCGTGCTGGATTTTGTTGCCAGTGGTGGATGGCGCAGCCAGGGCTAAGGCATGGCGCGTTGCACTGTGCCAACAGGTCAGCCCCCAGGACCAACGGCGCTTGGCAACGCGGCCAAGATCCCGCAGAGTTCCCGGCACGCACCACCTGCCCTTGAGTCATGACACGCCTGCTCATCATTGAAGACAACCCGGAGTTGGTCGCCAACCTGTACAGCTTCTTCGAGCCACTCGGCTATGTGCTCGACGACGCGCGTGATGGTGCCACCGGGCTGCGCCTGGCCACGCAGAATGATTATGACGCCATCCTGCTGGACCTGATGCTGCCGCGGCTGGATGGCATGACGCTGTGCCAGAAGCTGCGTCAGGAATTCCAGAATCCCGTACCGATCATCATGCTGACCGCACGTGATCCGGTCGACGACCGGGTGCAGGGGTTGGCGCTGGGGGCCGACGACTACCTGATCAAGCCTTTCTCGCTCCGGGAACTGGATGCGCGCATCCAGGCGCTGGTGCGTCGCGCCCAGGGCCGGCAGGTGCAAGGCACCCTGGCATGGGAAGACCTGCAGGTGGACACGCGTGCTCCCCAGGCATGGCGGCAGGGCCAGGCCATCAGCCTGACCCCCAGTACCCACAAGCTGCTGCTGTGCCTGATGCGCGCCGCACCTGCCGTGGTGAGAAAGCAGGAGATGGAATACCTGCTCTGGGGCGACGATCCGCCCGACAGCGGCGCACTGCGTACGCACATCCATGAACTTCGCCAGCACGCCGACCGGAACTTCCCGTCCACGCTGATCGAGACGGTTCACGGCGTCGGCTGGCGCTTGAGCAAGCCGCAGAAGGCGACCGCGCAATGACACGGGAGCAGCGCTGAGGCCATGCGATCGATCTACCGCCAACTCACCCTGCGCACGCGCATCATCATTTCCTTCGTGCTGCTGATGGTGGCCGTGATGGGCTTCATCGTGGCCGCAGAGCAGCTCGACTATGACGAGCTGCGGGCCTACGTCATCTCAAAGAGCCTGCACAACGAGATGCATCGGCTGGAAGCGGAGATGGCCAACGGCACCCTCCCCACCCTGCCCGATGGGAGCCAGCTCTATGACGCCAACACCGTGCCCGCAGCGCTGCGAAGCTATACGCCCGGCTACTACAGCGCCAAACATCCCGACGTCTGGCACATGCTGGTGTTCGACCGCGACGGACAGCGCTACTACCTGCGCCAGGACGCCAAACGCTACCAGTACCTCGAGCACGTCATCGACGCGTACGCGTTGGTGGTCATCATGTCGTGCATTCTGTGCGCGTTCTGGATCGGCCGGCTGACAGCGGCGCGCGTCATCGCGCCCATCACGCGCCTGGCCGATGCGGTGGAGCGCAAGGAAATGCCGTTTCCGTTCCAGGACGCCCGGGACGAGATAGGCGTGCTGGCACGCGCTTTCGCGCAGCACAGCGACGAGGCACAGCAGTTCCTGCAACGCGAACGGTGCTTCGTCGGCGATGCCAGCCATGAACTGCGCACGCCCCTGGCCATCATCGCCGGCGCGGCCGAAACCATCGTGCACCAGCTGCCCGACGACAGTCACCTGCACTCCAGCGCCGAGCGCATCATGCGCACCACCCAGGAGATGCAGCGCCAGCTGACCTGCCTGCTGTTGCTGTCGCGCGACCCGCATCGGCTTGAGAAGGACGACGTCGCGCTGCGCCCCTTGATCGAAGAATGCATTTCCCGTTGCCCGCCCTGGCTGGCCAACAAGCCGGTGGTGGTGGTGCTGGACGCCCCGCAGGATCCGCGCGTCCCCACCAACGCCGAACTGGCGCGTAGCGTGGTCTGGAACCTGCTGCGCAATGCATGCCAGTACACCGACGAAGGTCAGATACACATCAGCGTGCAGGACACCACCCTGGTCATCGCCGACACCGGCCCAGGGCTGCCCTCCAGCATCGATCCCCAGCAGTTTCAGCGCTTCACCCCCAGCGCGCGCCAGAGTGGCGAAGGGCTTGGCCTGTCCATCGTGCAGCGGATCGTGGAACACCTGGGGTGGCACATGGCCGTCGAAAGCTCGGAGCATGGCTGCCGTTTCACCTTGGACATGTCGGCAGCCTAACCACCTGGCGCGGCCACACCCTGCAACAGGGGCGAATCCTGACAGCTTTCTGACGCCGCCTTCCCAATGCTCTGCAGCGATCCATTCCCCGTGAGCTGCACATGCATCCCCAAAATCCCCCTGGAACCGGCAAATATCGCCACGGCAAAACCGGGCTGAACCGGATCCTGCACACCCTGATTTACTCCCGCGATGGCTTCATGGCCACCGTCCGCGGCGAGGCCGCCTTCAGGCAACTGCTGGTCCTGCATGGCGTGCTGATGGCCGTGACCTTCGTACTGAACCTCAGCCCCATAGAACGTGCCGTGATGCTGGCCGTGAGTTTCATCAGTTTGTTGGTGGAGCTGCTCAACTCCGCCATCGAGGCGGTGGTCGACCGCATTTCGCTGGAGCGCCACCCGCTCTCCAAGAACGCCAAGGACATGGGCAGTGCCGCCCAGACCGTGGCACTGCTCATGGTCGGCGCGGTATGGGCCGTGGTGCTGCTGGCGTAGGTCACCACGCAACGCGCGCATCTGGTTGCGAGCAAACCTGACAACTTCCTGATACTCGCCTTCTGATACTTCGCGCACTTTTCGCTCCCCGGAAGAATGCGCGTGATTCAACGTCTTGTTTCTGGGCGGCTCAACCCGGTGCACCTCACCTGGATAGCCGCACTGTTCTTTGCCACTGTGGGCAACATGGCACTGTGGCAAACGCTCTGGACCCACGTGGAGATCAACAGCCTGCGCAGCGTGTTGTTCTTCATCAGCCTGCCCATGTTCCTGTTCTGCGCGTTCAACGTGCTGCTTACGCCGGTACTTGCGCTGCCTTATCTGCGAAAACCGCTGCTGGCGCTTCTGGTGCTGGTCAGCGCGGCCTGTACGTACTTCATGCTGCATTACGGCGTGCTGATCGATCGCAGCATGGTGCAGAACGCACTGGAGACCAACCAGGCAGAGCTTGCCTCCTACTTCTCCGCCCCCCTGCTGCTCACCGTGCTGGCGCTGGGCGTTCTGCCGGCTGCTGCCATGGTGTCCTTACCCACCCGGCGTTTCGGCGGCGCCCTGCACACCGTGTCCTGGTGGGTCATCAACATGGTGGCGGCACTGGTGATCCTCACCGTCGTGTCCCTGGCGTTCTACAAGGACTACGCTTCCCTGCTTCGCAACAACCGCCAGCTCAAGGACCAGCTGCTGCCCGTCACCGTCGTGCGCAACGCCAATGGCTACCTCAAGCGCAAGTACATCGCCGTCTCGAGACCCCTGCAGACCGTCGCCGAAGATGCCCGGCGGCCGGTGCCGGTGGAAGGCCGGCGGCCCCGGCTCGTCATTGCCGTCGTGGGTGAAACCGCGCGGGCCCAGAACATGCAGCTCAACGGCTACCCCCGCGCCACCAATCCGGTGCTGTCCACGCGCGGGGACGTCATCGCCTTCAAGCACGTCTCCTCGTGCGGCACCGCCACCGCCATTTCCGTGCCCTGCCTGTTCTCCCGCATGGCACGAACGCAGTACGACGAGGTCCGCGCAGCCACCGAGGAGAACCTGCTGGACATCCTGCAGCGCACGGGCGTGGGCATCCTCTGGCGCAACAACAACAACGGCGGCTGCAAGGGGGTGTGCGCGCGCGTGCCTACCGAACACATGCCGGCGCTCAAGGTGGCCGGGCAGTGCGTCAACAAGGACGGCACCTGCTACGACGAGGTCCTGCTGCACCAGCTCGGGGCCCGCATCGATGCCCTGCAGGGCGACGCGCTGATCGTGCTTCACCAGCTGGGCAGCCATGGCCCCACCTACTTCGAGCGCTACCCGCCAGACGGCAGGGTGTTCAGCCCCACCTGTGACAGCAACCAGATCCAGACCTGTACCAACGAGGCGCTGACCAACACCTACGACAACACCCTGGTCTACACCGACCGGATGCTGGGCAAGGCCATCACCCTGCTGGAGGGCTACGCGGACCAGCGCGACGTGGCGATGGTCTATGTGTCCGACCATGGCGAGTCGTTGGGCGAGCGCGGCATGTACCTGCACGGCACGCCGTACCTCATTGCGCCCCCGGAGCAGACGCATGTCCCCCTGCTCATGTGGTTCTCGCCGCGCTTTGCGGAACAGGCCAACCTCAGCCTTGAATGCCTGCGCGACAGCGCCGAGGTCGGGCGCTACAGCCACGACAACCTCTACCACTCCCTGCTGGGGCTGTTCGATGTGCAGTCCCGCGTCTATCGGAAGGAGCTGGACCTGTTCGCGGGCTGTCGTCCCGCTGCGGCCGCTATGACGCCGGGGATGACCCACTGACACGGGCACCGGGCGTCCCGTCCAACCCACCCGCGCGGTGCCGGGTCCGGTGCACCTCCACGGCCCGTCCTACTCGCCCCTCAGGCCCCGCCACTGGTCCCTTTCCCTTGTGCGGCGGTCCCTTCCGGCCTGTAACCGATCCGCCTGCCCCGCATGCTGCGGCTCCCTCATCCCGTCCCTTCGTATGACCCGACGACACGATATCGACGCCCTGCGCGTACTGGCCTTCGCGCTGCTCATCCTCTATCACCTGGGCATGGCCTACGTGGACGGCTGGGGCTTCCACCTCAAGAGCACCCACACCACGCCGGACCTGCAGTGGCCGATGCGCCTGGTCAACGGCTGGCGCATGTCCCTGCTGTTCCTGATTTCCGGGGTGGCCATTGCGCTGCTCGGGCCGCGCCTGGCGGCCGGGCGCTTTGCCCTGCTGCGCACCTGGCGACTGCTGCTGCCGCTGGTATTTGGCATGTTCGTGGTTGTCCCGATCCAGCCCTACTGCGAAGCCGTCAGCAACGGCCATGCGTCGCCCGGGTTCGGTGCGTTCCTCCTGCGCTACTGGCAGGTCCGCCCCTGGCCGGAGGGCAGTTTCGCTGGCGCCCCGTTCGGCATCACCTGGAATCACCTGTGGTATCTGGCCTACCTGTGGTGCTACAGCATGGTGCTGGTTCTGCTGAAGCCGCTGCTGGATTCGGCCCCGGTTCGTCGGCTTACCGGGCGCATGGCACGGTCCCATGGCCTGTTCCTCCTTCTCGGGCCGGCCGCGGTGTTGCTGCTGTGGCTGGTCTGGCTCGCCCCGGCGCATCCGGCAACCAACACCCTGGTGAACGACACCTACCAGCATGCCAAGTACTTCACGGTGTTCCTGATCGGCTATGCACTCGGGCGGGAGACCGCGTTCTGGCAGCGCGCTGTCGCCTTGCGCTGGGCCAGCCTTGTTGCCGTGTGCCTGGCGGTCTGCTGGTACTTCCTGCTGGAAGCGCTGGGCCGATGGCTGCCGGCAGACTCGGTATTGCGCACCTGGCCGGAAGGGTTCTGGAGCCTGCAATCCCGGTTCTGCGAGATGCTCTATGTGTGGGGCGTGATGCTGACCCTGCTGGGCTGGGCCAAGCGCCATCTCGACCGGCCCTTCGCCTGGCTGCCGTACTGCACCGAGGCCGTGTACCCGTGGTACATCCTGCACCAGAGCGTTCTCATCGCCGCCCTGTTCTGGCTGAAGCCACTGCACCTTGGCCCCGTGCTCGAACCCCTGCTGGTGTTGTTGGCAACGGTGGCCGGCTGCCTGCTGCTGCACGAATACCTGATTCGTCGCGTGCGCTGGATCCGCCCCCTGTTCGGGCTGAAGGCAGCCAACGGCGACATTTCCCGGCGCCACGCCGCCGTCACGAACGCACGCGCATAACGTGCCAACCCCCGCGAGCGTCGGGGCAGTTCGTCCCGACCTTCGAGCCTGTGCACGTGAATCCATCGCCCCCCGTCCTGCAGCCGTCCCGCTCGCCCGATCGCGCGCTCGACGCGGTCAACTTCTTCCTGGCCGATGTGCGGGACGGACTGGGGCCCTACCTCGCCATCTACCTGCTGGCCGTCCACAAGTGGGAACCGGCCAGCATCGGCGCGGTGATGACCGTGGCCGGGCTCGCCGCCCTGGTCGCGCAGACGCCGGCCGGCGCCTTGATCGATCGGGTGAACGGCAAGCGGGCGACGATCGTGATCGCCGCGATTCTGGTTACCGTGAGCTGTCTGGTGCTGCCCTGGACCGCCTCGTTCACGCTCGTCGCGCTCACCCAGGCGCTCGGCGCCATCGCCGGTACGGTCTTCGCCCCGGCCATCGCGGCCATATCGCTCGGTATCGGCGGGCCGCGGGTGTTCGCGCGGCGCATGGGCCGTAACGAAACGTTCAATCATGCGGGCAACGCCGTCGCGGCGGTGCTGGCCGGCGGGCTGGCCTATGTGGGCGGGCCCGTGGTGGTGTTCTACCTGATGGCGGCCATGACAGTGGCCAGCATCGCCGCCGTGCTGATGATTCCCTCCGCGGCCATCGACCACGAGCGTGCACGCGGGTTGCCGTCGCCCGGGCAGGACGCGCCCGCGCCGGCCTGGGTCCGCCTGCTGCTACAGAACAGAACGTTGGTGATCCTGGCCGCCTGCTGCGCCCTGTTCCACCTGGCCAACGCGGCGATGCTTCCACTGGTGGGCCAGAAGCTGTCCCAGACCAGCCCCGCGCTGGCCACCACGCTCACTGCCGCATGCATTGTCGCGGCCCAGCTGGTGATGGTGCCGGCCGCGCTGCTGGTGGGTTCCCGGGCCGACGCCTGGGGGCGCAGGCCGCTGCTGCTGGCGGCGTTTCTCATCCTGCCGATCCGTGGCGTGCTGTATCCGCTGTCCGACGCGCCTGCCTGGCTGCTCGGCGTACAGCTGCTCGATGGTATTGGGGCCGGCATCTTTGGCGCCCTGCTCCCGGTCATCGTCAGTGACCTCACCCAGGGAACCGGTCGCTTCAATGTCACGCTGGGCGCGGTGTCCACCGCATTCGGGCTGGGCGCCGCCTTCAGTCCGGGGCTGGCCGGGATGATCGTCCAGTTCGCTGGGTATGATGTCGCGTTCCTGACCCTGGCAGCGATTGCCGCACTCGCCTTCGTGCTGGCCATGGCCATGCCGGAGACCCGCCCCCAGGCCAGCAATGCCGCCGAATCCGCGACACCGCCGTCCGACACCCGCCTTTGAGTTTCCCCGAGCAATCGATGCAGATCCCCACCACGTCCCTGATCATCTGGACGGTAACCGCCGTCGCCACCTGCGGTGTCATCTTTCGCCCCTGGCGCATTCCCGAATACGCCTGGGCACTGGGCGCGGCCGCGCTGCTGACCGTCACCGGGCTGCTGCCGTTGAGCACGGCCATGGCCGCCGTGGCCGAAGGGGGCGATGTCTACCTGTTCCTGATCGGCATGATGGTGCTGGCCGAACTGGCACGGCAGGAAGGGCTGTTCGACTGGCTGGCCGCGTACGCGGTGCAGCACGCCAAGGGCTCGGGGAGACGCCTGTTTGACCTGGTGTTCCTGGTGGGCACCCTGGTCACGATCTTCCTGTCCAACGACGCCACGGCCGTCGTGCTCACGCCGGCGGTCTACGCGGCCTGCAAGGCCGCCCGGGCCAACCCGCTGCCGTATCTGTTCGTCTGTGCGTTCGTGGCCAACGCCGCCAGTTTCGTCCTGCCCATTTCCAATCCGGCCAACCTGGTGGTCTTCGGCGATCACATGCCCTCGCTGCCCGAATGGCTGCGGCAGTTCACCCTGCCTTCGCTGGCCGCCATCGGCATGACCTACCTGGTATTGCGACTGGCGCATCGCCGCCAGATCGCACAGCCGCTGGTGGCGCTGGCCGAACAGCAGCCACTGTCCGAGGGCGGCCGCCTGTGCGCCATCGGCGTCGGCGTCACCGGCAGCGTGCTGCTGGTCACCTCGGCCATGAACGGTCCGCTGGGTCTGACCACCTTCTGCGCCGGTGCAGCCACCCTGGCCGCCATCCGTCTGCGCCAACGCCGCAGCCCGCTGCCGATCCTGCGGCATGTGTCCTGGGGCGTGCTGCCGTTGGTTGCCGGGCTGTTTGTACTGGTCGAGGCAGTCGCGAACACCGGGGTGATTCGCATCGCGGCCGACGCACTGGAGGCCTTTGCACGCACGTCGCCCGGCGAAGCCAGCTGGCTGGCCGGTGGCGCGGCTGCCGTGGTGAGCAACCTGGCCAACAACCTGCCGATCGGCTTGGTGGCCGGCTCGGTGGGGCAGATGGCCGACCTGCCCACACAGACCCGCGCCGCGCTGCTGATCGGCGTGGATCTCGGCCCCAACCTGTCGGTAACCGGCTCGCTGGCTACCATGCTCTGGCTGGTGGCGCTGCGCCGCGAAGGCGAGCACGTCAGCGCGCTTGCCTTCCTGCGCCTGGGCATCCTGGTGATGCCGCCGGCCTTGCTTGCCGCGCTCTGGCTGCTGTAGTCGCCTGATGCCCTGGCGCACTGGTTTGCGTGACTACAACCAATGGCACAGGAAACCCGGGTCTTGCGCGCGCTACGTTGGACCCAAATGGAATGGAAGGAGCGCAGGTGAAGCGTCTATTTTTCTCGGTGGCGTTGCTGCTCATGTCTGGAATGGCCGGAGCAGCGTCGAAGGCAGTGGATGGGAAGACCACCGTCGTCGTGCTGGGCGTGGATCACGCGGCGCAGCTGGTGGCCCGCAATGATCGACCTGCGCTGCTTGCCGCTTTCCTGGCGCATGCCAAGCCCGATGCCATCTGCATCGAGCGGTCGCCCGAGGCCTTCGCGCGCAACGACTACTACGAATTCACCTACGAAGTTCAGGACGTCGTGGTTCCCTTCGCCCGGCGCAACGGCATCGACCTGTGCCCCATCGACTGGGAGCCGCCCGTGGAGGACGCCCGGCTCGGGTTCGGCCTGGACCTGGGCACGGCGCCGGAACTGCGCCCCGCCAGCGGATTCCAGCAATTCCTTTCGTTCCCGTCGCCGAGCCACCTCACCCGCGATCTCTTCCACGCCGACGACGCAACGAACGTGGAGCGCATCGCGCAGTGGGCCGCCACCCCGGCCAAGCGCGCAAAGGACGATCTGCCGCGCAGGCTGTATCTCTATCGCACCTACCTGCAGGCCCAGCGGGTGGCCGCCGCGGCGAAAGCACACCCTGGCGGCACGCTGGTCGTGGTGGTCGGCGAGTTCCACAAGCGGGATATCGAAGCGATTCTGGGCGATGCCGCCGACCTTCGGATCGTTCAGCCGTCCAGTCTCGGCAAGCCAACCGAGCAACAGGTGCGCCAACAGGAGCGCCGTGACTATCGCGTGGCTGTGGCCAGTTTCAACCTTCTGGGCGTCCAATCCACCACCGGCAACATCGATCGCGCATTCGTCCGCGAGACGGTGCAATCACTGAAGGCCGAACAGAACTCGCCCGAAGTCCGGCTGCTGGAAACACGCCTGGATCTGCTCGAAGAACGCATCACGCCCGCCGTGGCGGTGGACCGCTATCGCAGCATCGCCACAGACGCCGGTGATGCCCGCTTTACCTGGACCGGCGTCACCGACGCCGCGCGCCTGGATTCGTACTTCGATCCCTTCGGCAATCTCACCGTGCGGCAGCGCGCCTTGCTTGAAACGGCACGAGAGCTGCACCGTGCCGGGCGCGGCGAGGAGGCGGCCGGACTGCAAAAGACCCTCGGCAACGAACTCGGCGAGCGCAAGAAGTCCCAGCTTGCCGGTTACTGGGAACGCTACATCGCGCCATCGGCAGCGCCGTAGCCCGCCACGGTTTCTGCCGCCTGCCCGCTGGGATCGCGAAGCAGGACACGGTGTACTGAAGAAGGGCACCCTCTGGGTGCCTTTCTTTGCATTCCCGCTCGGCTAGAGCAGCACCTGCCGCGTGCTCCCAAGATAGCGATGGATCTCCTCTTCCACTGCCTCATCGATCATATACACCGGCCGCTGGCCATTCGGACAGCGCAGGCGCGGGGTGGTCCCGAACAAACGGCAGATCAGCGGGCGCTCCGCGTAAATCTCGCACCCCTGCTCCCCCAGGTAGGGGCAACTGAGCTCGGCCAGGGCAGCATCGTGCTCGGCCTCGCTTTTCACAGGCAGACGCGCCATCTCCTCGCTCGACACCGTGACCGGGCCACAGCAGTCGTGGCACCCGACGATGCACCGGAAGGAAGGGATCTGATCGCGCAGCCGCAGGAGTGTGTCGCTGTTGGTATAGGGCATTGCGATGAGCCTCGGCCACGCATCGGCGGAAGGGGCATTTTACTCCCCCGCGGTCTCGATATCGCCGATCACTGCGGAAGGCGTCAGATGACGCACTCCCCCAGCACGCGCGCGATCGCAGCCGTCAGCAGTCTCCCCAAGGTTTCCTTCGCCAGCCCGGGGTCGCGCACGGCGCGCATCGCCAGGCCCTCCACCAGCACCCGCAGCAGCAGGGTGCGGGCGTCGATGTCCCGTTCATCCGGGCGGCGCCCCCGCCGCGCGTCAGTCAATCAGAGCAGGTACCATCCAGCGAGTCGCTACCGATCAGGAGAGCGACGATCCCAGCTCCTTCATGCGCCGCCTATGCAGGGACAACACCATCACCGCCAGCACCGCGGCCGACGCGCCCGTCAGCGGGATGGACGCCAATGACGCATAACTGATCGTGAGGCCGCCCAATGCACCGCCCAGCGCAGTCCCCAGATTGAAAGAGGCAATGTTCAACCCCGCCGCCACCGAACTGTAGGCGGGAATGAAGCGCTGGGCCTGCCTGAGCAGTCGCAGCGTCAGCAGGGTCACGATGGCGAAGAAGCAGATGCCCAGCGTGCCGATCAGGACCATCATCAGCACCGGCATGCTTGCCACGCCGTACAGACCGAGCAGATTCAGCGCCAAGGCGACCAACGCCAGCCGAATGCTGCGATCCACGTCCATCGCGTCGGCAAGGAAGCCTCCCAGGAGATTGCCGGCGATCGCACAGATGCCGAACAGCAGCATCCCCATACTCAGCCACTGCACGCCCACCGCAGTAACCTGCTGCAGGTAGGGCGAGACGAACGTAAAGAACGAGAACGTGGCAATACTGACAAGCGCGCCGATACCGGCGGTGATCAGCAGCTGGGGGTGGGTGATGGCCTTGATGCCCTTCCATGCGCCAGCGCCGGTTGACTCCACCTCGGCCACGCCGCGCGGCATGCACAGCACCAGCCCAAGCATGCCCCCCACACTGAGCACGCCGATAGCCATGAACACCACGCGCCAGGACCACAGGCTTCCCAGATAGGTGCCGAGCGGAACGCCGATGGCCAGTGCGAGCGTCAGCCCGATCCACACCACCGACAGCGCCCGACCGGATCGCTGTGGATCCACCAGCCGGGTGGCCGCGTCGGAGGCCACCGCCATGAACACGCCGTGGCCCAGGCCGACCACGAAGCGGACAGCCAGCAGAACCACCAGATTGGGCGATGCACTCATCAGCAGGCTGCCCACCCCAAGCAAGGCCGTAGCCAGCAACAGGATATGCCTGTCCCGCCAGTGGGCGACCAGCGCGGTGATGAACGGCGCCCCGATGGCGGCACCCAGTGCGTAAGCGGCAATGGCCGTACCGACCAGGGAAATCGGCGCATCCAGATCGTCGGCAATGGCGGTCAACAGCCCCGCGACGACGAACTCGGAGAGACCGAACGCGAATGCGCACAGCGAAAATACATAGATGGCGGCGGGCATTGCGGATCCTCAACAGCGGGGCTGCCGAAGACTAGTGGCTCGCCTGATGCGGGTGAAGGACTGTCTGCATACCGCACCAAGACGCGGCGCGTCTCATCCGATCAGGGCGATGGCAATGTCTCCAGGACCGCCTGTATCAACCGGTCGCGGATCGCCGATGCCCGGGTCTCGTTCCACGCCATGAACAGGTCCAGGCGGGACAGCGCATCGGAAGCGTCCGCCTGGAGCGGGCGGAACACCACGTCCGTCCGCGCATTCGTCGCCAGGGACGCAGGCAGCAGCGCTACGCCGAACCCAGCGGCCACCAGGGCGATCAGCGTCTGCATCTGTCGGCCGTGCTGCACGATGTCGGGAACAAACCCCGCTGCGTGGCACAGGCTGAGGAGCTGGTCATGGAACCCCTTGCCGAGCGTCCGCGGTGAGGCGACGAACGCGTCGTCCTTGAGCAGCTCCAGCGCGATGGTCGGGGCCGCTTCCAGCCGATGGCCGGCAGGCAGCGCGACGACAATCGGTTCGCTGGACACGGTGGCCATGCGCAGGTGCGGGACAGACGTTCCGGGCGTCCGCATGAACCCAATATCCGCCCTGCCCTCCTCCAGCGCGATCACCTGCTCCTGGGTAGTGGCTTCCACCATGGTGAACGAAATGCCGGGGGAAGCATGTCGGAAACCGCGAAGCGCGCGTAGCAGAGGCGTGTAGGGCGCGATGTTGATGAAGGTCAGCGTAAGGTGGCCCTCAATACCTTCCGCCACCCGCCGCGTCTGCGCCACGCCCTCCTCCAACGCGCGCAAGGTGCTGCGCGCAGTGACAAGGAATGCCACCCCGGCCGGGGTCAGCGCCACACTGCGGTTGGTGCGGACGAAGAGCGGCGCACCGACGGCGCTCTCAAGCTTGCGGATTGCCTGGCTCAGCGGGGGCTGGGCCATGTGCAGCCGCTCGGCGGCACGATTGAAATGCAGCTCTTCGGCAACGGCAACGAACTGTTGGAGCAGGCGGGTCTCGATCACTGAAACGCCACACCTCTTGTTTCCCCTGGATTGGGCGTGGTCAACATAGCAAATCACTGCGCCTGGGGCGCCGACGCGATCTCGATATCAACGCCCCCCGGGGGTGTATGCAGCGTTGCGCGAACGGCTGGCAGAGTTGGAGGCGAACCGGGCGATCACCTGCGCCATGGACAGGTAGACGCGAGCTACACCGTGCGACCTGCATCGGGGGGTAGAGCCACCGCATGGGTGGCTGCCGTGCGACCGGGATCATTGGGGCGTCAGCCGCCCACCGACGTGGGTATCAATCGGCGCGGCAGTGGTGACGGAACAACACTGCGGCCCATCACGACAATCCCGTCACGGGTTTCCGGAGATGCTCTGCTCATTCCCCCTGTTCAGGAGCAACGATGCCCACCTCAGCATCTTTTGTCATTCGCTCCTTTGAAGCGAGCTATGCCTCTTCCGGCGAAGTAGATCGCATTCTGGCGCTCACTGTCGAATGCGGCCATTGCAGCACAACCACTGCCTCAACCCTTGGCTCCCTGATGGAGCTTCCAGGTGGTGCGCTTTTTCGCTGTGGGCAGTGCGGCTCGCATCACGCCGTCAGCAATGCGCGGCTCTCAGCTATTGGCGAGCCTTCCAGGCGTTCTGCGGAGCACGCGTTGGCACGGGAAATACAGCTCAACCCAATGCTGCCAGTGGCCCATCGAGCTCTGGCCATCGAAACGAGATAGTAGCCGGCGGACGTCCTGGCCTTGGCCTCGACGTCCATGCTCACCGTCCTGATGAGCTGCCCTTGGACGTCGCATTCTTGTCCCCGTCGGACGGCGCGTCGGGGTCTTCCTTCCCGGCGTGAGCATGTCCGCCCGTCGGGTCTTCGATCTGGATGACCTTCCCCTTCTGCCACGCATCGGCGCCTGCATCGATTGAGGGCGCGGCGATGTCGGCACGGCGCTTTCGCTTGTCCTCACTACTGACCCCGAGCCGGGCGTCACGGGCAGCAACCATCGCCGGGTCCGCCTGGCCATCCGCGGTGAATCCCGTCATCAGCTGCGGCATGCCTCGGGGCAGGTCCTTGTCCAGGTCTGTGTGCCAGGTGTGCCAGGTCTTTCCGTACGTATGGATCAGCTTCTCCATCAGCGCGTGCTCGGCCACCTCGGGAATCCCTGGCGCGATGAGCTGCCCGGATGTCACCTCTTGAACGTGGCTGTGCCATAGCGCCTTTTCCTGCTCGGGAAGGCCTGCAAAGAGCGTCTCACTGATGATGTATTCCACCCCCATCAACTTGGCGTCTTTCACGTTGCCGTCGTAGATCGTGCACTGGATGACATCCTCGTTGAGGATGGCGCAGTAGTGATGAGCTTCCATCTGGACCTTCATCTGACCGTTGTAGAAATGGAATCCGTCCAGATAGGCGTTGATGGCATCGACCGGCGGTCGGTTCTGCAGCACGGCTGCCCCGGTCTCGAGCGCTTTGGTTTTCGCGGTTTCTTCGGCCCCGGGCGCTTGGACGCTGGATGCTGTGTTGCCGCCACCGCACCCGGACAAGGCGAAGATCACAGCGGCACATACGACGGCTCGATGCATTGCGGCTCCTCCTGAACGTCCAAAACGATCCGACTTTGCGTTCCAGACGCAGGACGTGCGGCGATGTTCAGTGCGGAACATTCCCACCGACCGTCACTTGCCCAGATGCTTGCCAACCGCTACCGCGGTCGGCCCTACGGCCTTGGTCCACTACTGGACCTCTTTCTAGCCCCCCAACGGTGGGGCGCGGGTGAACATGCATTGCATGCCCCTTCACCCCTTCCATCCTGAATTGCGGCCTCTGGGCCAAGCGCGGGAGCGGGTTCAACGACTCGTGCGAGGCGGTCACCAATGCCTGAACGACGCAAGGAAAGGGGTGTGCAGGCCGTGCGCCAAGGGCCACATGGCGTGCGTGTAGCAGATCTTCACGGATCTGCGCACACGCCTAACGAGAGTGCGCCTAGCTTCAGCGCTCCACCCACCACCAACCCGGAGAATCCTCATGGCGATCAAGACCGCAGAAGACCTGTTCATCCACGAACTGTCGGACATTTACAGCGCGGAGAAGCAGATGGCCAAGGCGCTGCCCCGCCTGGCGCGCGCTGCCACCGACCCGGACCTGGCCGCCGCCTTCGAAACCCATCTTGAGGAGACCCAGGGCCAGATCGAGCGCATCGACCAGGTCGTCGAACTGCTGGGCATTCGGCTCAAGCGCATCAAGTGCGCCGCCATGGAGGGGTTGGTTGAGGAGGGGAAAGAAGCCATCGACAGCATCGAGGAAGGCCCCGTGCGCGATGCCGCGCTTATCGGCGGCGCCCAGAAGGTTGAACACTACGAGATCGCGTCCTACGGCACCATCGCTGCCCTCGCCAAGCAGCTGGGTTACAAGGACGCGCTTCCGCTTCTGCTGGAAACCCTGGAAGAAGAAAAGGCAACCGATGAGAAGCTGACGATCCTGGCCAAGTCCGGCGGCAACGCCAAGGCGGCAAAGGCCGCCTGAGGCCCATGGCTCGGATTCAGCAGTGATCCACGGAGCGGCATGGACCGCCGCTCCTTCACTCCAGCCTCTGATGGAGCCTCACGGCCAAACGGGCGATTAAGGCGCCAGAACAGCTATGCGTATGCCCAGCCCTGCGCTCCTGATCATCGACATGTTCACGTTGTTCGATTTCCCGGACGCCGACCAAGTAAAGCCCAAGGCTTTGGAAGCCGCGCGGCACATCGCAAGGCTCGCGCAGCATTTCCGGGATCGAGGCCATCCGGTCATCTACGCTAACGACAACTTCGCCAACTGGCAGATGGATTTCAAAGAGCTGGTGAGGCTCTGTTTGGCCACGGAGGGTGCGTCATCGGGGATCGCCAAGATCCTCCAGCCGGAGCATGGCGACTACTTCGTGCTCAAGCCCAAACACTCGGCGTTCCTCGCTACCCCGCTCGCCGTGCTGCTTGCCAAGCTCGGCGTGAGGGAACTCGTGGTTGCCGGGATGACGGCGGAGTCATGCATCACGGCCACATGTTTCGATGGCAATGCCAGGGAGTATGAAACGATCGTGATTCGGGAAGCGGTTGCCGGCATCGGCGCCCGAAAGACCACTGCATTACGACTGCTCGAAGCGTCCAAGGCAGCCACCGTCCTCAAACTGGCCAGCTACCTGCGCCGCTGAGGCGTCGAATGAATACGTCCTCTGCCGCCGTCTCAGCCGTCCCCTGTTACATAAGGAGGCGACTCCCCATAGGTGGACGTGGTGGCGTCTGCATCGAAGCCGTTGTATGCGGTGCGCCGTCAGCGGCCAGATGGGGCGCTTCCGGAGACCCGATGCCGGTCTGTTCAAGGCCCTCCTGAACCGCTACAAGCAGCCGGCTCGCACAGCGAACGGCGCTCCCCAGGGCCGGATCCAGCCCCACAAGGTAAACGAAGCATCCGTCGAACTTCGCCGACGCCGTCTCCAGGCCCTCTGAATAGGTCATCTCGCGTTTGAGCGCCTTGAACCAGCGCTTGGGCGGCTCGGCGTCCAGCTCGATCACGACGGCGGCTTCGCCGAAGTCCAGCGGCATTGCTTCGATCCTCACCACCTTGGGGCTTGACGGGGTCTTTTGTCTGGCGGCCATTGCCCTTCTCCTCTGGAACAATGACGGAGAAGTATCCGCAGCAGGCGCCAAGACCGCGTCAAAATTCGCGCGCGCCTGGCAGTGGCGCCGCGTAGGCCCGCAGGAAGAGCGCGACGGTTGCATCGGGCCCGGACACTGGCCTGTCCCCTTGGGGTAAGCCATGTTCTGTGAGGAGCAGCCTCAGGAACTTCTCGCTGTCTGCGGCGTGGGTCGGGCGGCTGGACGCCTTCGTGAATGCGTCTTCTGCAAGCTTGAAATACGGTGCAAGCATCGCGTTCCAGTGTTCCCTGTAGACATCATGGGCCGGGCCAGAGTGCGACAACGCCCGGCAGAACGCCTGGCACGACGCATCTGCCGCCAATCGCCCGATGCCGTCAGTGATACGCCTCAGCGCGTCGCCGAGATCGGCAACCCCGTGCATGTCGAGCACGCCTGACGGCATCGATGCCAGGTGGCCGTCCATGACCGCCCTGTAAAGCCGCTCCTTGTCACGATAGTGCGCGTAGAGGGTGACCTTCGTGACGCCGCAGACCGTCGCGATGCGCCTCATCGTTGCCCGCTCAAAGCCCTCCTCCGCAAAAACAGTGGCCGCTGCTTCACGGATGCACCGCCTGGCGCTCTCCCTCGCCCTCTCCCAGCGGAGGCTGGTTTTGCTTGCGCAACGGGTCGAGGCCGCGGTGTTCACAGGCGCCGGAACAGCGCGCTGGCATTCACGCCGCCAAAGCCGAACCCGTTGGTCAGGGCGAACGCCATGTCCGCCTTCCGCGGCACGCCGCCTACAATCGACAGTCCTTCGGCCAGCGGATCCGGTCGCATCAGATTGAGCGTCGCCGGCGCGATCTGATCACGCAGAGCGAGCACGGTGAAGATGGCTTCGATGCCACCTGCTGCCCCGAGCAGATGCCCGGTGCTGGACTTGGTGGCAGAGATCAGAAGATCGGGTCGGGTACCAAACAGCGCGCGCATCGCCGCAAGCTCTGCCCGGTCGCCCACCTGGGTGGAGGTGGCGTGCGCATTGATGTGATCGACCTGCGCAGGCGTAATGCCTGCCTGCGCCAGCGCGATCTCCATCGCCCGGCGGGCCCCGCTGCCGTCCTCGGGCCCGGCCGTCAGATGGTAGGCATCGGAGGTCGTGCCGTAGCCAACCAGTTCGGCCAGCGGTTTGGCGCCACGCGCCAAGGCGTGGTCCAGACGCTCGATCACCAGCAACCCTGCCCCTTCGGACATGACGAACCCGTCCCGCTGCTCATCGAAAGGACGAGACGCTGCTTGGGGTGTGTCATTGAACGACGTGCTGAGCGCCTTGGCCGCTGCGAATCCACCCAGGCTGACCCGATGCATCGCCGCCTCCGCCCCACCGCACAGCGCGATGTCCGCCTCACCGGACCGGATGAGACGCGCCGCATCACCAATGGCCTGGACACCCGCCGCGCATGCCGTGACGGGCGCGCCCTGCGGGCCCTTGAACCCGTAACGGATCGACGCCTGCCCCGCCGCCATGTTGGCCAGGAAGGTCGGCGCAGTGAACGGCGACAGCCGGCCAGGCCCGCGGCTGTCGGTGGTGTGGACCGCATTGACGATGGATCCAAACCCGCCGATCCCGGTGGCAATCACGGTCGCCGTTCGCAGCAGCCCGCGGGCATCGGCGTCCTGCCACCCCGCCTGCTCAAGCGCTTCGTGGGCGGCGACCAGCGCGAACTCCACGAACCGATCCATCTTCTTGAGATCTTTCGGCGCGATGATGCCGGTCGAATCGAAGCCGGCCTCGGGATCTTGAATACGGTCAGGCACGCGGCCACCCACTTCACAGCCGGTTCCCGCCGCAAGCTCGGCCCCCAGCGATCCAATGCCGGAGCGCCCGGCAAGGAGGCGCGACCAGACGGTCTCCACCCCGCAGCCGAGAGGACTGACCACGCCCATTCCGGTCACCACGATGCGATCTTTGTCGGCACTGCTCATACATCACTTCCCATATAAAAGAGGTCCGGGCCAGTGTCAGGCAACGGGGGTCTTTTCCGCTCGGACCTTGAACCAGATGGCATACATCGCCGGCAGGAACACCAGCGTCATCACGGTGCCGGCAATGGTGCCGCCGATCAGCGTGTAGGCCAGCGTTCCCCAGAACACCGAATGGGTCAGTGGAATGAAGGCCAGCACCGCTGCCAGCGAGGTCAGGATCACCGGGCGCGCCCGGTGAACCGTGGCCTCGATGATGGCGTGGAAGGTCTCCATGCCGGCTTCTTCGTTCTCGTGGATCTGACCGATGAGGATGAGCGTGTTGCGCATCAGGATGCCCGACAACGCAATCAATCCCACCAGCGCGTTGATGCCGAACGGCTGCTGGAACAGCAGCAGGGTGGGCACTACGCCAATCAGCCCCAACGGACTGGTCATGAACACCATGATCATCGCGGAGATGGATCGCACCTGCAGAATGATGATCAGCAGGGTCACTGCCAGCATGATCGGGAACAGCGGCAGCATGGCGCTCATTGCCTTGCCCGATTCCTCGATGGACCCGGCCTGGGCAATGGCGTAGCCCTCGGGCAGCGCGGCAATGAGGGGCTCAAGCTGCTTGCTGATCGCGGCGGATACATCCGGTGGCTGCAATGCGTCGTCAATATCACCGCGCACGGTGATGGTGGGTACCCGATCGCGACGGCGCAGCACCGGCTCTTCCATCCGGACCTCGACCGAGCCGATCTGGGACAGCGGCACGCGCTGGCCAGCAGCACCGACCAAGGTGAAGTCCGCGATCCGCGCAGGATCCAGGCGTGTGTCGCCGCCTGACCGAGCGACAACCTCGACGGTGCGGATGTCCTCGCGCACGGCAGTGACCGGCACCCCGCTCAGGAAGAACTGCAGTTGCTGCGATACAGAGGCAGACGTCATTCCCATGGCTTGCAGGCGGTCCTGATCCAGCGTGAAATGCAGCGTTGGCGTGCGCACGCCCCAATCGGTGTTGACCGTGCGCATCATCGGGCTGGCGTGCAGGGTCTGCTCGACTTTGGCCGCGATGCCCCGGATGACGTCCGGATCCGGACCACTGACCCGATACGCCACCGGGTAAGGCGAGTAAGGCCCAAACACCAGCTGGGTCACGCGCACCCGCGCCTCGGGCGCCAAGCCCTCCGCCACCGCCTGACGCAGTCGTGCTTTCAGCGCATCGCGCTGTTCCTGGCTGTCGGTACGCACCACGATCTTGGCGAACGCCGGATCGGGCAGTTCCGGGGAAATGGCGAGGTAGAACCGGGGCGCGCCCTGACCGATGTAGGCCGTGACGATCTTCGCTTCTTCCTGCCCAGCGAGCCACTGCTCCACCTTCCTGGTGGCCAGGTTGGTCTGCTCGATGGCCGTGCCGTAGGGCATCTGCACTTCGACCAGCACTTCCGGGCGATCGGAAATGGGGAAGAACTGCTTTTTCACCAGCCCCATGCCCACCACAGCAAGCACGAACAAGCCGATCACCGAACCCGCCGCAAGCCACTTGCGTGCAATCACCCGCGCCAGGATCGACCGGAAGCGGTTGTAGCGCGGCGTGTCGTAAAGACTGCTGTGCCCGCCTTCCACAGTCTTGAGTTCAGGGAGAAGCTTCACCCCCAGGTACGGCGTAAAGAACACCGCGACCACCCACGACACGATCAGCGCGATGCCCACGATCCAGAACATGTTGCTGGTGTATTCGCCGGCAGTGGACCGGGCGAAACCATTGGGCATGAAGCCCACCGCAGTCACCAGGGTGCCGGCCAGCATGGGCGCCGCCGTATGGCTCCATGCGTAGGCCGATGCCTTGACCCGGCTATAGCCCTCTTCCATCTTCACGACCATCATTTCGATGGCGATGATGGCGTCGTCCACCAACAGGCCGAGCGCCAGGATCAGCGAGCCGAGCGTGATGCGGTCAAAGTTCTTACCGGTTGCGGCCATCACCATGAACACAGCAGCCAGCGTCAGCGGCACTGCGGCCGCCACCACCACCCCCACGCGCCAGCCCATGCTGACAAAGCACACCAGCATCACCACCAGCAGCGCGGCGAAGAACTTCATCATGAACTCGTCGACCGACGCGCTGATGTTCACCGCCTGATCGGTCACCTTGTCCAATGCCATCCCGACCGGCAGCCCCTGATTGATCTTCTTGACCTCCGCGTCGAGTGAGGCGCCAAGATCCAGGCCGTTCCAGCCGTCCCGCATGACGATGCCCAGCAGCATGGCAGGCTCGCCACCGTTGCGGATCATGAAGGTCGAGGGGTCTTCATAGCCACGCTTCACGGTGGCGATGTCCTGCAGTTTCAGGGTCTTGCCCTGCGCGACGATGGGCGTATCGCGGATCTTTTCCAGCTGATCCAGCGCGCCATCCAGCCGAATGAAAATCTGCGGGCCCTTGGCCTCGACCGAGCCTGCCGGGGTCAACGCGTTCTGTCCGTTCAGCGCCCCGAACACGTCCTGCGGCGTGATGCCCAAATTCGCCAACCGCTCGTGGGAAAGCTCCACATAGATGCGCTCGGACTGCTCACCGATGATGTTGACCTTCTTCACGCCGGGCACGTGCAGCAAGCGCTGGCGCAGGGTTTCGGCATCGCGCGCCAATGCGCGGAAGGGTTCGCCCTTCGCCTTCAACGCAAACAGCGCAAACGTGACATCCGCGTACTCGTCGTTGACCATCGGGCCGATCACGCCTGCGGGCAGGTTTGCGGCCTCGTCCGCCATCTTCTTGCGCGCCTGGTAGAACTCTTCCTGCACCTGCGACGGTGGCGTGCCGTCCTGCAACGTCAGTGTGGTGAAGGACAAGCCAGGCCGGGTGTAGGTTTCGCTGCGGTCATACCAGCGCAGCTCCTGCAGACGCTTTTCCAGCTTCTCGGCGACCTGGTCCTGCATTTCCGTGGGCGTAGCCCCAGGCCAGGCCGTCACGATGGTCATGACTTTGACGGTGAACGCGGGGTCCTCTGCCCGGCCAAGCTGGAAGAACGACACGATGCCGGCAACCGAGATCAGGAAGATCAGAAAGACGGTGATGGCGCGCTCGCGCACGGCAAGCGCCGACAGATTGAACCCACTCACCGCTGGGCTCCGGTTGCCACTGCGCGCTTGGCCGTGTCGGCCAGACGAACCACCTGCCCTTCGCGGAGCAGGTGAGCGCCTAGAGCCGCCACGCGATCCGATGCCTTGAAAGCCCCCTCAACCAACGCCTTGTCATCGCCCAGTTGCTTGACGGCTACCGGCGTCCACGTGGCCTTGAGCGGCTCACCCCCGATCACCCAGACACCGGGTCCGGTGCCAGGATCGAACAGGGCGCCCAACGGAACCTCCACGCCTGCCGACGCACCGGTAGCTGCTGCACCGCCAAGTTCAACCGTCACCGTTGAACCCAGCGGCAGCGCCGTGCTGCCCTCTTCCAGGGTGTAGCGGGCTTCAAACGTACGGGTTGCGGGGTCGGCCGATTCAGAGAGCACGCGCAAGCGCGCGGGGATCGTGCCGCTTCCCCCGAACGACGACGCCAGGGCCACCGAACCAATCTGGGGACGAAGTGTCTCCGGCAACTGGACGACCGCCTCTCGGCTGCCCGCACGGGCAAGCCGGGCAACCACCTGCCCCGCCGCCACAACCTGACCGGGCTCAGCAGAGATGGTCATGACCACCCCGTCGGCATCGGCAACGAGCGCGGTGTAGTGGCTGGCATTGCGCGCAACCCGGGCCTGGGATTCGGCCGCGTTGAGTGTTGCAGCCGCCGCGTCGGCCGCCGCTTTGATCTGGTCGTAAGACGACCGTGACACCACACCCTTGGCCGCCAGATCGCGATACCGCGCTTCATCCGCCGTGGCCTGCACGCTTTGCGCACGGGCAGCGATGACGGCCTGCTGCTGAGAGGCCGCGGCCAGGTTCAGGTCGTTGGGATCGATCCGGTAGAGCACATCGCCGCGCTTGACCGTCTGACCGGTCTCCACGAGGCGCTCAGTGACCTTGCCGCCGACCCGGAAGGCCAGATCGCTCTGCACCTTTGCGGCGATGGTGCCCGTAAACGTGCGTGCGTTTCCCGCGCCCGGTTGCACATGGGCAACCCGGACGATGGGCGGCGCGGTCCGGGGGTCGATGTCATCCGACGTTCCGCAGGCCGCAAGGAATAACGGAACAACACAGGAGATGGCTGTGAGTACAAAACGGCGCCGCATACGGTCTTCCGGAGTGGGGTATCCGGAGGCATTCTGTTCCTAGTGACCGTTTTCGTCAATAGTCACTCTCATTGCGGGGCAAGACTCCTGAGCACCAGGTCCTGCAAGGCCGTAGGCGCTTCCGCATGCAGAGCCGCCAGGTGTGGAAGCGTCACTGGGTTCAGATAGGGAACCAGGACCTGATAGACCGCCTGGCTGGTCGCTTCGAGCGGCGTCGCGCGCTCAAACACGCCGGACGCGCGCCCCTCTTTCAGGATCTCTTCCACCAGCTGCCGGATGCGGCCTTTGTAGGCCTGGGTCGAGGGCCATTGATCCGTCGCGGCCGCCACGGCGATTTCATAGAGGCGGCGATCCTGGAGGAACAGGCGAAGACTGGCCTCCACGATCACGGTAAACAGCACCCGCAGCCTGTCAGGCGGGGTTTGAACCCCCTCCAGGGCCGCATGCACCTCGCCTTCGATCTGCGCCAGGCAATTGGTGCAGATGACCTCCCCGATGGCCTGCTTGGAGGCAAAAAACTTGTAGATGTACGCCTTGGAGAAGCCGATGGCCTTGGCCAGGTCAGACACCGTGGTCTTGTCGTAGCCGTAGTGACTGAAGTGCGCGGTGGCCGCCTCGATGATCTGCGTGCGCACGTCGTGCTCAGCGGGGCCACGCCCGGCATCAAGCGCTGCGGAGGATGAAGTAGACATCGGGGAAGCGTAGCGCTGCGCGGTGACGCGGGCAAATAGTGACCAATCGGGTATGGGTTTACCCACGGCCGTTGTTGATTCCCGTGCGGCTTCTCAAGTCGCCATCCCCACAGGGGCCGCGCGCTTACCTGCGCAGCTCACCCCTGAAGCGCGGCCTCAAGCCGCAGGTGCGTCCGGCAGCCGTGCCAGTATGTCGTTCCGACAGGCGTCCAGAATCTCGTCGGCCAGTGCCGCATCGTCCGGGCAGGACCGCGACAACACCACCGCGCCCACCGCCTGCGCAATCAGCGCGATCCGCCGCGCACGGCTGCGCTCGGCGGCGGCAGCATCAATCTGGCCATCGCGACCTGAGCCGTCCTCCAGCTGCGCTTCGATACCGGTTGCAAACGCAGCCTTGACCGACGCCGGCTGACGCGCGGCATCCGTGCACAGCGCCGCCATCGTGCAGCCTTGCCCCGGCGTATCCCGGTGTTCGCGGGACAGGTAGTAGGTCAGGAAGGCGCGCAGATCGGTCCCGGCCAATGCCTCGGCGGATGTCGCAAAGCCACAGGCGGCCGCTTCCGCCATCAGGTCGGCCTTAGACCCGAAGTGCTTATAGAAGCCGCCGTGCGTAAAGCCCGCGGCCCCCATCAGGTCTGCTACGCCCACGCCGTCGTATCCCCGCTCCCGGAACAGGGTGGAGGCGGTTTCGACGATGTGCGCCCGGTTGGCCTGCGCCTGTGCCTTGGTGACCTTCATGAACGATGCCCTGCAACGCGGTGCTGCGGAAGTACGGCACTTTACCACACTTAGATTACGCGCATCATCAAACCATTGACATCTAAGATTACGGTCATCATCATTGCGCCACCACTACCCCGGAGCGGGCTTCCGCCCTCCGCAACGCTCCCTCAACGATCACGACCCCACACCCCATGACGACCCCGACGCTCTTCCAGCCCTACTCCCTTGGCCCGCTGACGCTGGTCAACCGCATCGTGATGGCCCCGCTGACGCGCAACCGCGCCGGCGCCGGTCTGGTGCCCAGCCCGCTGGCCGCCACCTACTACGCCCAGCGCGCCTCGGCCGGCCTGATCATCACCGAGGCCACCCAGATCTCGGCCCAGGCCCAGGGCTACCAGGACACGCCGGGGCTCTACACCCAGGACCAGATCGACGGCTGGCGCGCGGTCACCGATGCCGTGCATGCCCGCGGCGGGCGCATCTTCGTGCAGCTGTGGCACGTGGGCCGCATCTCGCACGTGGATCTGCAGCCCGGCAATGCCTCACCCGTCTCCGCCTCGGCCATCCGCGCGCAGACCAAGACCTTCGTTCACAACGGCTTTGTTGACGTGTCCGAACCGCGCGCATTGGCGATCGACGAGCTGCCGGCCATCGTCAACGACTTCGGCCAGGCTGCCGCCAATGCCATCGCCGCCGGTTTTGACGGCGTGGAAATCCACGGTGCCAACGGCTACCTGCTGGAACAGTTCATCAAGGACGGCGCCAACCAGCGCACCGACGCCTACGGCGGCTCCATCGAGAACCGCGCGCGCCTGCTGCTGGAGGTCACCGCCGCCGTCGCCGAAGAGATCGGCGCGGATCGCACCGGCGTGCGCATCTCGCCCGTGTCGCCGGCCAACGCCATCGCCACGGTCAGCGACCCGCAGCCGCAGTACGACTACATCGTCGACCAGCTCAGCGCGCTGGGCATCGTCTACCTGCATGTGGTTGAAGGCGCGACGGGCGGCCCGCGTGACCTGGCGCCCTTCGACTTCGATGGGCTCCGCGGTCGTTTCAAGGGCACCTACCTTGCCAACAACGGCTACGACCTGGACCTGGCCAGCGCACACCTCGCCGAAGGCAAGGCAGACCTCATCGCGTTTGGCCGTGCCTTCATCAGCAATCCCGATCTGGTGGAACGCCTGAAGACCGGCGCGCCCTTGAACGCATTGAACCCCGCCACGTTGTACGGCGGCGGCGCGGAGGGCTACACCGACTACCCCGCATTGACCGATGCGACGCCGCAGTAATCCGTTCGACAGCGTCGCGCTGCCCCCCTTCTCCGCCCACCCAATTCCAAGAGACACACCATGAGCCTGCTTCCCACCGTCCTCATCACCGGCGCCTCCAGCGGCATCGGCACCGTTTACGCCGAACGCTTCGCACGCCGCGGCCACGACCTGGTACTGGTCGCGCGCGACAAGACGCGCCTGGACACGCTGGCCGCCCGCCTGCGCCAGGACACCGGGGTCGCCGTAGACGTCCTGCCGGCCGACCTCACCCAGCCCACCGATCTGGCCATGGTGGAAACCCGCCTGCGCGACGATGCGCGCATCGGCATCCTGATCAACAACGCGGGCATCGCCCAGTCCGGCGGCTTCACCGCGCAATCGGCCGACAGCATCGACCAGCTGGTGACGCTGAACACGCTCGCCCTGACGCGCCTGGCCGCAGCCGTTGCACCGCGCCTGGCCGACGCCGGCGAAGGCGCGATCGTCAATATCGGCTCGGTAGTGGGCCTGGCGCCCGAGTTCGGCATGTCCGTCTACGGTGCGACCAAAGCGTTCGTGCTGTTCCTGTCGCAGGGGCTCAGCCTGGAGCTGTCGCCCAAGGGCGTCTACGTGCAGGCCGTGCTGCCTGCCGCCACGCGCACCGAGATCTGGGAGCGTGCCGGCATCGACATCAACACCTTGCCGGAGGTGATGGATGTCGGCGAACTGGTGGATGCCGCCCTGGTCGGCTTTGATCGCCGCGAAACCGTGACCATTCCGCCGCTGCATGTGGCCGCACGCTGGGACACGCTGGAGGCATCGCGCCAGGGCCTGCTCTCGGACGTCCGGCAGGCGCAGGCCGCAGAGCGCTATCGCCCATGAAAGCCTTCCTCATCGACCGGTACGGCAAGAAGGAAACGGGCCATATCGATGACGTGCCAACGCCGGCGCTGCGCGACGACGATGTGCTCATCCGCGTGCACGCGGCCAGCGTCAACGCGCTGGACCCCAAGATCCGGCGTGGCGAATTCAAGGTGATCCTGCCGTATCGCCTGCCGCTGATTCTGGGCAACGACCTGGCCGGCACGGTGGAGCGTGTCGGCGCCGGGGTTTCCCAGTTCAAACCGGGCGACGAGGTATACGCACGCCCCGACGATGATCGCATCGGGACGTTCGCCGAGTTCATCGCCGTCAGCGCCGCATCCGTGGCACTCAAGCCCCACAATGTCACCATGGTGGAGGCCGCCTCGCTGCCGCTGGTCGCGCTGACCGCGTGGCAGGCGCTGGTCGAAACCGCCCAGCTGAAACCGGGACAGAAGGTCTTCATCCAGGCGGGCTCCGGCGGCGTCGGCACCGTGGCGATCCAGCTGGCCAAACACCTTGGCGCGTTCGTTGCCACCACCACCAGCACCCCCAACGTGGCGTGGGTGAACGACCTGGGCGCGGATGTGGTCATCGATTACAGGCAGCAGGATTTCGCCACGGCACTGCGCGACTACGATGTGGTGCTCAACAGCCTGGGCAAGGATGAACTGGAGCGCTCGCTGCAGATCCTCAAGCCGGGTGGCCATCTCATCTCCATCTCGGGCCCGCCCACGCCCACCTTTGCGACCGCGCGCGGGTTGGCCTGGCCGCTCAAGCAGGTCATGCGCCTGCTCAGCCGAGGCATCCGCAGCAAGGCCAAGAGGAAGGGGGTGACGTATTCCTTCATCTTCATGCGGGCCGATGGGGCGCAGTTGGGCACCATCACATCGCTTGTTGAGTCCGGCGCAATCGTCCCGGTCATTGATCGGGTGTTTCCGTTCGAGGACACCCAAGGCGCGCTGGCCCATGTGGAGAGCGGGCGGGCGAAGGGGAAAGTGGTGGTGGAGCTGCCGTAGTTGGATCGCCCCCGCTGCGCGTGCCATCCAACCCGTAGATGCCGGTCAGGGGGACCGGCGATCGCGGCTCTCTTCTCACGCCCCTCCTTGCCCCTCCGGCCCCGGCAAAGCCAGGCCGGGACACGGGCGCTCTGGCTCCGGCCGTCGCGGCGGCCTATGATGAAATCCAGACCCAGGCCCGCGTCGTCACCCCAGGGGCCCTCAATGCGAACGCGTGAGCATGCCAAATACAGGGCGGTTCTATTTGTTTGAAGTGAACGTGCAGCCAGGTCGGCCAGACTCGGGCGAGGAGCCCAAAGTGCTCAGTGTCCAGGCCGAATGTCTTTCCTGCCATCACGTCACCTCTGCCGCCGCCCCGCCGAGCCTTGTGAACATCCCGGGCGGAGGCGCAGTGCTGGAGTGCCCAGCGTGCGGCAGCCGTCAGGCGATCTCGGCGGCGCGTTTCGTGGAGTTTTCGCAACGGTCGGCTGCCGGCCCTGCGCCCCCGGACGCACCGCCGCAGTGATCCGGGCCTCAGCGGCTGACACGTGTTCGGGACGTTGAATCAAGGCGACTGTCTCGCGGTCCCTTAACTGCCGCCTGGCCACTGGCCTGCCACTGCCCGTGGGCCGCCTGCGTTGCGGGCGATCCCCATTCTGAAGCCGCGCGCCGTTCCCCTGCGCGATCGGCGCCGGGCGTTTCACAGGGTGCAAGCGGTTCAATGGCGATCATGGCAGCGAACGCGTATCCCTGCGTCGGCCCTACGGAATCCAGCCCATCGTGCTTCAGAACCTGCTTCATTTCGCCCCGCTGATAACCGCCGCCATGACCTGCGTGACGGCGTTGATCTGGGTGGTTTACCTCAGTTTTTTCCTGCGCAGCTACCGACGTCAGCAGCGACCGTCCATTCTGATCACATCCGGCGCCGGCAAGGACCTGGACGCGCATTGCTTCGTGACCAATCTGGGATTGGAACCGGTGTATCTGCTTGACGTGGTCATCGACCTGATTGAGCCGGATGGCAAGGTCGTTCGCGCGGTCATACCCGAACGCACAGAGCGCTGGAGCCAGGATGTTCCCGGCGACGACGACGATGTCCGCCGTGCGACCAACGTCGGCTCGCTCACCAGCGGGGGCGAACGAGACCTGGGCCGGTTCCGTACGCTTATCGAGCGCGCCAGCAAGGAGAATCCGGAGATCGCGTCTGATGCAGACTTCACCAGTCTGGAGGTGACCGTGGTGACGGTCACCGCGAGCCAGGCAGAGCTGTGCGGGGCGTCGCGCTGCTACCGGATCGACCACCGTACCGATTGCCTCCCTCAACTGAGGGCAACGACCATCAAGGCCAGGCAACTGCAGGGGTATTTCGCGCGACGCAGCCTGACGCGCCTGCTGACCGCCCAGCTCCGATCAACGGCTATGGGTTGATCGGTAATGCCGTGACGGGCGCATGGGAAGTGGTGCCAGACCTGGGGAAGTTCAGGTGGAAGATCGCCCCTTGCCCTGGTGTGCTTTCCAGCGCGATATCACCCCCCTGGCCGAGCATCAGATCCTTGGCCATTGCCAGCCCAAGGCCCGTTCCCTGACCGTGCGGCTTGGTCGTCACGAAAGGCTCAAAAATGCGGCTTTTCAGCTCGTCGTCGATCCCGGGACCGGAGTCTGCGCATGAAAGGCAGATGCCATCACCGGCGTCCTGGGCGATCAAGCGGATGGTGCCCTGCCCCGCCATGGCGTCGTCCGCGTTGCTCAACAGGTTCAGCACGATAAGACCGAGCTGATCCCGGTCGAAATCGACGAAAAGACCTGCCGGAATTTCCGTATGCAGCCGAACGCCTGGAGAAATGGTCTGTCGGAGCAGCGGTGTCAGCTCATCGATCACGCCACGCAAATCGTGACGCTCAATCACGGCGTCGTTCTGCCGGCTGAACGTCAGAAGGCGGCGACTCAGCGTATCCGCCTTGCGAACGGCGCTCTCGGCACCCGCCAGGGATGCCGCGACTTTCTCAGGCGTCTGGCCACGCTTGGCCTGTTGGACGTATCCCAGGATCAGCGACAGCAGGTGGTTGAAATCGTGGTTCAGCCCTGCGGCCAGCCGTGCCACTGCTTCGATTTTTCTGGCATGAACAAGTTGCTGCTCCACGTTGCGGCGCTGCTCCACCTCTCCTTGAAGCCGCACATAAGCCTCGCTGGCGTCGCGGCCCTTCGCCCTCGCTTCGGCCAGACTATGGCGCAGCGCAGAGCTGGCACGGTCCAGCACTACGGCGATCAGCAGGAAAATCGACGCGCTGATGACCCCGTCGACGGCCAGCGCTGCCGACCCATTGGACGCCCATTCCGTCCAGAGCCCCAGACCGAACGCGCCCCAGATGGCGGCAGTGACGCCCCACAAGGCGCCGCGGCCAACCACCAGGGCCGCGATGACCATGCAGACCGTCAGCACCGGCTGCTCGAAGCGCTGGGCGGTGAACCCGCTGCCTGCATAGGACAGGCAGACCGACACCGAAAACACCGCCAGCAGTTGATACGCCGCCCAGCGGAAATGCCCCAGCCGGACCAACGCGAAGCCGCCCAGGGCGACGGCACTCAGCAGCAGGCTCAGTGCCATGCTGCCCAGCTCCCCCTCGCGCCAGGGGACATCCACCGCAAAAGCCCGGTATGCCCACGCCAGGGGCGGAAGCCCGCCGAGAAGCAACAGCACCAGCTGCAGCATCGGCGCGTTACGCAGATCCACCGGATCTGCCACGGGCACGTTTCTGAGCCAACGCACGGGCAGCGTCAACACGGCACGCGCCCCTCCGCCAGCAGATCGCCGGTCGGCATTACGGCCGGCAGTAGTGGCGTGATATCCGGGCGGAGACGTTCCCATAAACCTCAGTAGCTGCCTACCACGTTGAGATACCAGCCGCGGTGGTCGTAGTCGAAGTCGGTGAGCTTATCGCTGAAATCGGTGAAGTTGTAGCCCGCACCGATCCGGAAGTTCTTGCCCACGTCTCGATCCAGCCCGACCAGCCAGCCCTGGCGCGTACCGCCATCCTTCACCTGAAGGGTGCGGTATTCGGCCAGGCCGTGCCACGCCTGGAACAGGTCGTACCTCAACTGCCCCGCCAGGAAGGTTGTTGACGAGTCGAACCACGGGCCAGCGCCCCGCCCCATCCGGACCTCGCCCTCGCGCTGGGCCACTTTTGCTGCCACTTCCCACCGTTGATCGATCCGATACACGCCCTCGAAGGAGAGCACCTGGGTCTTCTGATCCACGTTGGTGCCGTTGATCTGTCCCAGCGTGGACAGGTCATACAAATACGTATAACGCCCAAAGACTCCCCATCGCGTGCTTTCCCACGGGCGCCAGGCAAAGCCGATGTTGCCCTCGATGAAGCGCGCCCCCTGGGTGGGGTCGATCTCATCATCGGTGTCCGACCAGTTCAGCCGGGCCGCCATGCGCCAGCTGTCGTTGAAGCGGTGGGTCAGGCGGTTGGTCACGACCCACTGCTCACGGCGTTCAGCACCGGTGTCGCGTCGCCATTCCAGCTTGCTCTGCCAATCGGTCACCACCGAGGTGCGTCCACCGGACACACTGACCGCGCGACGATCAACATTGCCCCCATCGTTGTTGACCAGCTCGCCGTCCTGGAGCGTGAAACCGAGATTCCAGCCCTGCGCGGGATAGAAATCCATGCCAAAGGTATGCGCCAGGCCGGATTCATCCGGATTCTTCAGATACTGGCTCTCATTGAACACGTTGACCTGGTTGGACAGGCGCCAGCGTTGGCCGGCCGTCCAACCGGACTGGCGCTCGGGGTTGAACAGAGAATCGTAGCTCGTGCTGTCCGTGGACAAGGTGTAACTGCCGTAGATGCTCTGCTGGGCGTTCACGCGATACTCGGCATCGATCTGCGTGGCGTCTCCCCGGTCCCCACGGGTGGTTTCCACGCCGATGGTCGAGCTGTCACCGAAGAGGTATTTGCCTCCCAGTGTGTACGCGTCGTTGTCGGCGTACTTGCCATGGTCGTCATCCAGCGTGATCTGCGCAACGCCGTACAGGTCCAGGGCGGTGCCCACGCGGCGGGTGTACTTGACGGCGCCCAGGGTGCCGGCCGCATTCCCGCTTGCGCGCTTCTCATCGGTCCGACGCAGCTCAGTGGTCAACCCGTCGAAATCACCGATTCGCCACTGTGCAGTCACCTGTGCCTGCTCCAGCGCCTCGCTCCCCCTCTCGGCACGGCTGACACGACCGTACAGCGACAGATCGCGATGCACCTGGCCCAGCACCTCGGCGCCATACTCGGTGACATCGGCCCCGGTGTCGTAGCGGCTGATGGAATAGCCGGCGCCCACGTCCCGCCACCATGCAGCAGCACTCCAGTCCTGGGCCGTCCAGCCGAGCTCCTTGAGGTTCACGCGTCCTTCGACGGCGGAGGCCTCGCCACTCTGCGGACCCGCACCATCGATGCGTCGGAAGGTGAAGCCACCATTGTCCGAGAAAAACAGCGGTGCGCTGCTCGATTCCGTGCGGCTGTGTTCGATCTTCAGGAAGGTTCCCTTGCCGGCCTGCAGGGTCAGGTCCGCTCCGGAAAGCTGGTAATCCTCGCCTGCGCGGTTCTCCTCGACCTGCGTGACACCCACGCCCACATGGTTGCCGAACCAATGCTTGGCCCGCACGCCTGCCGTCATGTCGTCTGCGTCGAAGTCGGAGGGCACCCACTCGTAATCCACGACCAGGCGCTGCTGATAGCCATCCAGCGGCGTGTCGCGTGTGATGGAGGGCATATGCTCGCGCGTGACCTGCGCAAGCGGCCGCGTCAGCAGGATTCGCCCCTGCAGTTCGTCGATCTCGTAGTCCGCCCCCCGCTTCAATGCGACCGTGCTCTCCACGCGGCCCGTGGTCAAATCGCGGATCTCCAACACCACCTGCTCCGAGCCCGGCAGGACATCGGCATGGCGCAGGTAGTAAAGGCTGCCGCCGGTGCCAAGGAACTCGCTATGGCCCGGTGCGGTCTGGGCCTCGGACGCAAACGCACGCAACTGCGTTGCCGGGTCACCCCACGCGTTGCTCGCGCGGGACCGCCAGTCCAGGGCCGCGCCGTACAGCGACCGAACGTACTGGGCGTACTCCGTGCCGGTGATTCCCGTGGCGAAGTTGCCCCAAAGGGCCTGGTTCTTGTCCCAATCCATGCGCACGTAGAACCGGCCCATCGTGTCCACATCGCGATAGACGCTGGAGTCGTCGCCATACACCGGGTAGTACAGATCCGGGTCCAGACGACGGAACACGTCCGTCGCATCGGCCCGGGTGAAGCCGGTGAACAGCGCCTCCAGATCCCGTTCGGTGGTATCGGCCTGCGCGGTGATGAGGTAGCGCCCCTGCGCTTTGGCCTTCAGGTAGAACGCAAGGCGGCCGTCACTGATGACGTCGTCCGCATAGCGCTCGTTCAGGGCAGATGCGTCGACGGATCCGCTGACCTTGTTCTGATACACCGTCACGTCTGCAAGGCCCACACCGAACAGGTAGCGGCCGGTGACGTTGACATCCAGGTGGCTGCGGATGGGCTCGCCTTTGCCGTCCAGTTCGATCAGGAAGGAGCTCAGGCCGATCGGGGACAGATACTCGGCGACGAACTTGCGCTCCATGTCGATCGGGTAGGCGTCGCCGTTGATCTTCAGGCTCACACCTTCGGGCAGGTTTCGCCCATGGATCCGAATGCGGGACCCGCGGATCGGGATGTTCTGCTGGCGAAGACCATCAATGGCGAAGACCTCGTCCAGCAGACGCTGCTCCTGCGCCTGCTCCGTGGTGAGCGCGGTGCCCATGTTCTTCTCCACGCTCTGACGCAGGGCAACCGCGCCCCGCTCGGCCTCTTCAGGCCGCACCAGCTGCAGTTGACGCGGCTGGGTTTCATCAAAGCGTCCGTCCGCATCGTAGGCACGCAGCACATAGACCAGCGCGTCTCCGGCCCGATAACGGAAACGGCTGGGCAATTCGCCATTCCACTCCGTGGTGGAGACCGCAGCCACGTCAATGGGCAACCGAGCCAGCGGCTCGATCAGATCAACATCTTCCGCCCGATGGATGCTCAACTCATAGCGCTCGATAAAGCGCGAGTAGTTGCTGCGAACGTAGAACTGCACCGGCTTGGTGACCCGGGTCCCATCGAACGCGATGATCGACGGCGCTGAGATGGACAGCGTCGGCTCGCCCAGCGTCGGGTCTTCGGTCGCCCAGACCGCGCCACCGTTCGGCAGGTCGATGGAGAACGTTCCACTGGCCACTGCTCGCCCCGGCTGCGCAAGCGCCACCTGCACGCGCCGATCCGGCGCCAGCGCTTGAGCCGTGGACCCCGGGGCCGTGCCCCGCGTCACCGGCTCGTCGTAGCTTCGGGTCTGGAGCTGGAAAAGCACTCCTTCTTCAGAGCGGCACCCGCTGTCCGTGCACGCGGTGCCCGGATCCTGAGCCTGGGCCGTTCCGAGTCCCATGCCGCTGGCAAGCAGGCTGATGAGCGCGCAATCCAGCACCTTCATTTGAATTTTCATGGCGTGTCCCCTGTTCCTTCTCAGCGACCGTGCTCGGCAGGGGCTGCCGGGTCTTCGTTGTGTTCTACCTTCACCGCTTCGCTCATTCCGCGTGGCAGATACGCAGCAATGGCGCGCTGCACAGCCTGAGCACGGCGAAGGCCAAGTTCCGTGTTGTAAGGGTGCGAACCCCGCACGTCCGTATGGCCGGTCAGGATCAGGCGCCCCTTTGTCTTCGCTGCGGCCGCCGCCACCTGCGCCAACAGCGGTTCAAACTCCGGCTTGATCTCGGCCTTGTCCGTATCGAACAGCACGGTTCCAAGGAGGGTGTCAGCCCCTTGCAGCGTCAGGGAGCGAGTGGCGGCATCGCCCAGGTCACCCCGCACACTGATGGACGTCCGTTGAGCCACGTCCGACGGTAGTACCGCCATCAGCGCCTCCCTTACGGCAACCGCGCGTTGATAGCCCAGCGCAGGGTTCCCATTGCCGCGGATCACCACTTCCCCGCCGTTGTAGGCGTTGATCTGGGCGGCCATCTCCCCGAGCACCGCGCCATAGCGCGGCTGTACTACAGCGCTGTCCGGGGCGAAGAGCACCTCGCCCAGCTGCACCTCGGCCATGTGCGCTTCGCTGCGAACCGGCTCGGGCATACGCACCCCGAAGTCGAAGCGGACCGGCACGCCGGGGGTTACCCGACGCAGCAACGGGTTGGCTGTCGTGAACTCGGCGCCCGCAGGCAGCGTGGAGGGGTCAACCTTCAGGATGAAGTTCCGCCCGTGAGTCCACGCCCCGCCATCGACGCCGGTGAGGTGGTAGCGGCCAAACTGATCGGTCTCAATCAGCAGCCCTTCCACCGACGCCAGACGGACGCCGGGAATGCCGCGTTCATCGATGCCCTCGTTGCGGATGATGTAATCCACCACCATCTCGTCGCCCTCGACGACGATGCGGCGCTCGACCACGGGCGCGGCGGCCGTCAGCCCCTTCGCAGCATCTCCCCGTTTCTCAACGCGGGTGGTGCCGTCGGCTGCCATATAAACGCGCATGCCCTGGTCGTTTTCGAGCACGAAGTCGTCGGTGAACGTGCCCTTGCGCAGCCGCTGACGGATCACCACCGCGTGGCGGTCCGCAGGATCGGCGACCGACTGGCGCCCGCTCAACCGGCCCAGGGAAAGGCCACGCAACAGCGGTGCGCTGGCATCGGACACAGGCGTCATGCCACTTCCATGGTCCACAAGGGTCGATCCGGCCACGTAATCGTCTGCCGCGAATCCGCCCTGCACCTTCAAGCCCGTCAACGCTGCGCTGTCCTGCCAGCCGTCTCCGTCCCGGTCATCGAACACGGTTCCGAACACCAGGCTCTCGTCCAGCAACGGATCGGCATCGAGCACTACTTCCGCGGTCGCAACGTTGGACGCCAGCTGACCCGTTCCATCGCGTGCCTGTGCACGGTTGATCTGCACACCGCGCTGGACCCCTGCGCCCACGCGCATCAGGTAGACCAAGGTCATCTGGTCGCCGATCTTCAGGTCGATGCCGTCGAATCGGACCGGATTGAAGCCGGACACAACAACGCTGGATCGGCCATCGCTGGCGAGCAGTGAGCCCTCGACATAGGTGAAGCCCGCCGGCGGGGTGTCCAGGACACTGCCGCCCGACAGATCCACGGTGCCGACGTTCTCAATCGTGACACTGTAGCGGACCAGATCGCCCGTCTTGACGTCACGCGAGGTGGTCGACTTGGTCAACCGAAGTGCAGCCGTGCCTTCAATCTCCACCGTGACGGTTGCTTCAGCACACAACGCGGTGGGATAGGAGGTGTCGCACACCCGGTATACGTAGGTGTCGGTGCCTACAAAACCGGCCGCCGGTGTATAGCTGCAGATGCCTGCTGCACACGTGACGGTGCCGTTGGACGGCGGCGTCATCACCAGAACGGATTCCGGATCCAGTGGCGCACCGTGGCTGCGGTCATTGCCGACGACGACCAGCTGCAAGGGAACACCCGGATCGGTGCGACCGGCATCGTCGATCGCTTCCACGCGATTGGGATCGATCGTGATGACCACCCGCGCCGTCGTGCAGTTCGTCGGGTTTCCCCGCTCGCAGATCTGATACGCGTAGCTGTCTTCGCCCCAGAACCCGGGGTTCGGCGTGTAGGTAATGGTGCCGTCGTCATTGACGACGATCGAACCATTGGTGGGCGGCATGTGCTCACTGACCTGGACCACTGCCGGATCTGCCGCCTTGCCGTCCAGCAGGTCATTCTGCAGAACGGGGGTAGTCACCGGCGTGTTCTGCGGCGTGCGGTCGCGATCATCTTCTGCGTCGATCTCCCAGGCCAGGACCGGGATATCGAGGCTCGGAGCACACGCGGGGCTATCCGTCCCGGTGCCGCAAAGGCCCGGCGTTGCCGTGGCGATGAGCGCAACGTTGCGGACGTTGCCTGCAACCACATCGGCCTGGCTGACCCGGTACGTGCCTTCCAGAACGCAGCGTGCGGCCGGCGCAAGGGTGAGGCAGGTGATGCTTGCCGGCGTGATCTTGCTGTCGGTCACAACGACATCTTTCAGCGTCGTATTACCCACATTGCTGGCAGTGACGGTGTAGGTGAGGGTGTCATTGAGCGTCACCGAGCCCGACCCGTCTTCATCGGCGTTGCGGGAGAGCTGCTTGGTCGATTCGAGCGCCGGCACTTGCGCCACCGGCGTGCGCACCGTGTCTTCCGGACTCTTCACTGGAACCGAACCGGGGTTGCCCGGCGTTGACGGCGGCGTCCCTTCAGCATGGGCGGTATTGACCACTTCGCCCGCGTCCAGATCAGCCTGGTCAAGCGTGTAGGTTCCCGTGCAAACCGTGCTTGCGCCCGGCGGCAGCGTGTTGACCGGGCAGCTCGGTGCAGTGGCCAGCTTGCTGTCCACGACCGTGAGCGCGCTCAACGTCACGTTGCCCGTATTGGTGACCAGGAAGCTGTAGGCGATCGTGCTGCCCACTGCGTTGCCACTGGCAGGGCCGGCCGTCTTTTCGATGCTCAACGACGGCGCCGCCGGCAGGTCCACGATCTCCTCGTCTTCCGTGCTGGGCACACGCGGCGGGTTGGGGTTGCCCGGGGTCGCCGGCGGCACGCCTTCGGCGTGCGCGCGGTTCACCACGCGGCCCGCGTCAAGATCGCCCTGGGTCAGGGTGTAGGTGCCCGTGCACGTAGTCACGGCGCCCGGGGCCAGCGTGGTCACCGGGCAAACCGGCGCAGCGGCCAACTTCGCATCCACAACGCGGATGTCACCGAGGGTAACGTTGCCCGTGTTGGTCACCACAAAGGTGTAGGCGATGGTGCTGCCCGCCGTACCACCCGAAGGGGTACCGCCCGTCTTCACGATCGAGAGCGACGGCGCGGACGGCAGATTCGTGGTCACCTCGTCCTCGGGACTCGGAACCCGCGGAGGGGTCGGGTTACCCGGGGTTGCTGGCGGGGCACCTTCGGCATGCGCCGAATTGAGCACCTGCCCTGCGTCGAGATCGGCCTGCGTCAGGGTGTACGTGCCGGTGCAGACCACCGTGGCGCCAGGGGCGAGCGTGGTCACCGGGCAGGCCGGCGGCGTGCTCAGCTTGGCGTCGATCACCGCGACCTCGGTCAAGGTCACATTGCCGATGTTGGTCACCCGGAAGCTGTAGGCGATCGTGCTTCCGACGGTGGCGCCGGTCGGCGAGCCGGCCGTTTTCACGATCGACAGCGACGGGTCCGACGGCAGGTCGGTTGTTTCCTCATCTTCCGGGCTGGGCACACGCGGGGGGGTGGGGTTGCCCGGGGTCGCCGGCGGCGTGCCTTCTGCCCGCGCAGCGTTGACCACCCGGCCTGCGTCCACGTCGGCCTGGGTCAGCGTATAGATGCCCGAACAGGTCGTGGCTGCGCCCGGTACCAACGTCGTCAACGGGCACGTGGGGGCGGCGGCGAGTTTGTCATCCACCACCACGATGTCGTTCAACGTCACATTGCCGGTGTTGGTCACCAGGAACGAATACCGGATGGTGCTGCCCACGGCCGTCCCGCTCGGCTGGCCTGCGGTCTTGACGATGCTCATTGCCGGGGACGCAGGCAGATCAACGGTTTCCTCGTCCTCCGGGCTCGGCACGCGCGGTGGCGTGGGATTACTGAACGTGGAAGGCGGGGTGCCTTCGGCTCGGGCCGTGTTCACCACCCTGCCCGCGTCCAGATCCGCCTGCACCAACGTGTAGGTGCCCGTGCAGGTAGTCGTCGCGCCGGGCGCAAGCGTGGTGACCGGGCAGACCGGTGCCGTTGCCAGCTTGGCATCGACCACCGCAATGTCGCGCAGTGTCACGTTGCCGGTGTTGGTGACCAGGAACGCGTAGGCGATGGTGCTGCCCACGGTGGTTCCACTGGGGAGGCCGGCGGACTTGACGATGGTGAGGGCCGGGGCCGACGGCAGGTCCGTGATCGCTTCGTCTTCCGGGCTGGGCACGCGGGGCGGGTTGGGGTTGCTTGGCGTTGCCGGCGGCACGCCTTCGGCACGCGCGCGGTTCACCACGAGGCCCCCATCCAGATCGGCCTGCACCAGGGTGTAGGTGCCCGTGCAGGTGGTCGCCGCTCCCGGTGCCAGCGTGGTCACCGGGCACACGGGCGCCACCGTCAGCTTGTCATCGACAACCGCAACGGCGTTCAACGTGACGTTGCCCGTATTGGTCACGACAAAGCTGTACGTCATCGTGCCACCAACGGTAGACGTACTCGGGACGCTGCCGGTCTTTACGATCGTCAACGCAGGCAGCGCCGGGTCCACTGGCGTGTCCAGGGTGGGGTTGCACGATGCGGTGCTGTTGCCAACGGGGCAAACCCCGTCGGTGCCCGGCGTGGTGATCGAGGCTGTATTCCGGACCACGCCGCTGTCCAGGTCCGCCTGGGTGACCGTGTAAACACCGGTCAGCACGCACGCGGCGGCAGGCGCCAGATCCGCGCAGGTAAGCGTGGCCGGCACGATGCGTGCATCGGCCACCACGACAGACGGCAGCACCATATTGCCCGTGTTCGTCGCTGTGACGACGTAGGTCAGCACATCACCCACGGCAACCGTGCCACTGGGCGCAGCACCGTTGACCAGGGTCAGGGCTTTGGTCGACGTCAGACCGGGCGTCAGCGTCAGCGGGGTGGTCTCCTCGCAATCATTGCCCGTCGCGGCACAATCCACCGGCGTATTGCCTCGCACCGCCACTTCGTTGCGGATCGCTGTCGCCGCGCCGGGAATCGTCGTGGCCACCAGTACCCGGAAGCGCAGCGTCGCCGATCCACCGGCCGTGATGTTGACCGCGTTGCTGTTCGAACACAGCGCCGCAGCGCAGGTGAAGTCGCTACCAGACGGCAGGAACGTCGTGTTCGCCGGCACGCCCTCAACCACATCCCCTGCAAAGAGCGTTGCGGCCTGCGAGCCTGCGATGTGGCTGATGCGGATCTCGTATTCCAGAACATCGCCTGGCGCGACGCTGGTCCCCGGCGTTTGGCCGTTGACCGTGCTCAGCACCTTGTTGACCTGAAGCTGCGGCGGCGCAATCAGCGGGAAGCTGCACGAAGCAAGGTCGCGACCGCGATCACTTCCGCTGGTCAGGGACGACGTGCCCACCAGCGTCATGGTGCCGGTGGCCAGATCCATCGCGTAATAAGCGCCCGTTGCATTGACCACGACGTAGAGCTTGCCGTCTGCGCCAAACGCTGCGCCGGCATAGAACGCACCGCTTGGTGCACCCGTGAACCGCTGCTGTAGCGTGGCCGTGCCCGCATTCACATCGACGCGATAGAGATCAGAGCCGGCCACCAGCCAACCCATGCCATCCTGATCGAAGGCGATGTCGCCGGACCCGGTGTCCGAAGGCGCCACGTCGTACGTCAGCGTGGTGGGTGCGCCGGCGGTGTATCCAAAGGCCCCGGCGGGATCCAATCGATACATGCGAGCGGTCCTGCCGGTGACGGGGGTCACCATGTAACCGACGCCGTCGCGGGTCATGCCCGCGCGTGGCAGATCCGCCGCGATCACCGCGCCGGTCTGGTACCAGCCGCCATTGTTCGCATCGTAAGCCCACACTTCGCCGCCCGAGCCATTGGCGCGGGTGTGGAACAGCAGGCGGTTACGCGCTGCATCGAGCATCAGCCCATTGAGGTTGCCAGGGAGGCTGATGGCCAGGTCGCCCACGGTTTCGTCCGTGCCCGAACCTGGAACAAAGCGTCGGAAGCCCGCCCCGTTCACAATGCCGAACATGCCGCCATCGGCCGGGCAGAAGTTCACCGCTGCAATCGCCGGCAGCTCGACGGGACCGATGGTGGCCGAAGCGCGTCCCTCGTAGTCGTCGGCAACCTCGACGGTTTGCCCGTTGTGGGTCACCTCGGCGTTGTTGACGATCTGGGCGGTATCCGGTGCGGTGTCGCTGACTTTGACCTGGAAGCGCAGCGTTGCGCCCTGCCCCGACGTCAGCAACCCTCCGCCGGTCGCATTGGCGCCCGCGCCGACGCGGAACACCACGCGATTGCCGGCGGCGTCGAATTCCGCAACGTCGTCCCCCGCTCCATCGGTTTCAGGCGCGTTGTTCCCCGCAATGCCACGGCCATCGTCGGACACCACGCGCAGACTGCCTGGCACAAACGCCGTGTGGGTCGGAATCGGGTCGCGAACGGTGGTTCGCGTCGCGCCGTCCTGGCCGCTGTTTTTGAATGAGACCGTGTACTCCAGAATGTCACCACGCCGCAGGGGACCGGTCGGGTGGGTCACATTGCGTACCGTCTTGTCCAGGGAACTGACCAGATCGGGCACAAACAGGTCGGTGACAAACACCAACGCGTGCGGGAAATACGCATCGCCTGTGCTGGTGAACGTCAGGGTCGCGCCGGTTGCGCTATTGGCCAGCCGCGGACGGGACGAAGCCGCGTTGGCTGCATTGTTGGAGATGTCGACGAGCTTCAGATCAACGGCGAACTGATTGGCGTAGTCGGGCGACTTGTTCGTGAAGCGCTCGCCCAGCCGGGTGATGCCGCTGTTCCAGAAGTTGTTGGCAGGGCTCAGGGCATCACTGACCGCGCCAGGATTAAGCACATTGCCATTGCCGCTCAGCTGGAAAGCGTCGCCAGTGATGTCCCCGTCGCCCTCCCACACCAACGCACCCATGAAGGCATCAAAGGGCCCGCTCGACGGCGTCAAAAGACCCGATACGGACGCCGACTGCGCGTTGCCGCCGCTGACGTAGCCCGCATCGCCGTCGAACACCATCAGACGGCGGAACGGCTTGCTGCTGTCCTCGTAGAGCACAATCAGCGCCCAGCCGCCGTAGTTCCCCAGCCCGCCACCATTGCCTGCCACGGCGGTCAGGCCGCCGGCGTAATAGGTTCCGCTTCCCGAGGCGGCGACCAACGCGGTCACATCCGCGTAGGCGGTGTAGGGACGGTTTGCGTCCGTATCGCCTTGCGCATTGAACGTGTTCAAGTCGGCCGCACTGGCGGTCACCGAGCGGTAGGCGCCGCCCGGCGTACGGAACTGAATCGTCCGACGGTCGACATCGGTGTTGCCTGCACGGGATCCCCAGTACAAACCCGCCGATCGGACGCGCGCCCCTGCTGGCAGGGCCAACGTGGCTGCCGACGAGTTCGCCGGCACGCTCGCGGGAAGCCCGGCAGCATCCACGTTGATGAACTCCATCACGCGGTTGCCATTGCCACCCGTGCTGTTGCTCATCCGCTGGTTCGCGCAGTTGGCCGAGCCGGTTCCCGTGGTGGCGCAGGTCAGCAGGGCGTTGCCCACCATGGCCACGTCGCCGCGGACGTTGAAACTATGGCGTGGGGCAAGCTGAGCTTGTGCCGTTAGTGGCGCCAGGGCCATCAGCACCAACAACCACAGTCCTGAGCCGAAGCAACGACGGAAACGCCCCTGCGAAGAGCGTGCGAGCTGACGAGCCATATCCTTGGAACCCCTGTTGGTGCGGCGGCACAAGCCGTTTACGAAGATCACGCACGCGCACGGAAGCGCACCGCTGGTGTCAGCGGTCGGAGCTGTAGAAGAACGTTGCTGCGGCAGATTGCCGAGCGCCCCATTGCGAGGCGCGCACTATAAGCAGGGGTCCGGGATCACTCAATCACGGTTGTTTTCACCGCGTGAAATAAAACGAAATAAACCGTGAATTCCACTTACGGCGTCCAGGCATACCCTACCGACCGGATGGACCTGACCGGCAGAGGACGCTGACACCCCTCCTCCACTTTCCGCCGCAACCGATGCACGACCATCTCAAGCCGGAAGGGGTCGAATTCGGGAAGTTCGGCCACAATGCTCTGGCTCAGATCCTCCCGGGAAATGGCGGATCCCGGCTTGCGCATCAGCGCGGCGAGGAACAAAAGCTCCGCGTGGGAAAGCTGCACCTGCTTGCGCTCGGGTGAGGTAAGTCGCCAGCCATCCAGGGCGAGATCCCAGCCATAGGCATTGAGAACCGCAGGGATAGCTTGCTTGGGCGAGGTCGCGCCACGACGGCGCAGAACGCTTCGCAACGTCGCTGCCAGCACTTCGGTCTCGACAGGCTTGACGAGGTAGGCATCGGCACCACCGTCGAGCCCTCGGATCTGGTCTGCGCTGCCGGACCGCCCCGTGAGCAGAACGACGGCGATGTCGGCGCTTCGCCGAAGGTGCGTCAATGCGCTGAAGCCGTCTTCGTCTGGCAAGCCAACGTCCAGAACGACTGCGTCTACCTCGGACCGCATCAGGTATCGATACATCTCCAGTGCGCTGCCGGCGCCCTGCACATCGAAACCCATCTCGGTCAGATCCGGCACCAGGATCTGCTCGCGCAATTCCAAGTCGTCTTCCACCACGAGGATTCGCTTGCGTTGTTCCGATGGGAGAGACTCCATCGATGCCTCCGTTTCATAGGGGGCAGTTCGCCCACCCCAATCCGCACATCGTCTCAACCGGCGTCCCCGCCAGCGACGCTATTCTGCCTACTCTATAGAACTATCCTGCTTCCTTGAATGGGTCAGGCGGGCGCTCGTCCTCGTGGAAATGGGGTCCAGGCGAACGCGCTCGAGTCCATGAAGGTGGGCAAGCTCGGCCCCACAGGTGATTCAGAGCGGGGGATGCTTCAGCCCACCCTGCGCCGACGCCTCCCCGCCTGAGGCGCTTCAGGTTCTTGAGTCCGTTGCTCAAGCTATCCAACCTGGCAGCGTGCTCCATGGCCTATTTGGCAGGCGTCAGGTGTGTGCGGCAGAGCGGGCGCGCGCTATCTGGTCGCCTTGCGCCGCACTTCCAGAAGCAACGCTTCCTGTGCCTTGCCAGACAGCTTGCCGAACTCATCGATGAGCTCGGCAAGCTGGTCAGTCTCAGCAAACAGATACGCAACGGAAACACCCAAGGCACGCGCGATCTTCTGCGCCGTCTCGATATCGCAACTGTGCACGGCCCGCTCGTACCGGTTGATGCGAACGCCCGCAACATCTTCTGGCAATCCCACAAGCACCCCCAACGCGCGTTGAGTCAGGCCCTGCTCAAGCCGGCACGCGCGAAGGCGGCGGGCAAACACAGGACGGATGGACGTAGGTGTGCGGGTCATGCAAACAAGCATGACCCAGCGCTACGCTGAACGTAAATTACGTTCAGCGTACTCGGAACAGCAAGGCCAGATGCGTCACATAAGCCAGCGCATTGCCTCGTAATCCCCCGCCCCCCGGCACCTTTGCGACCGTGCCGCGCTCATCCCGTGCCAAACGGACAGCAGTGCCACCCCTGCTGCCGGTGCGCCATCTCGTCCAGATCCCGGTCCGCGCCTGCAGCGTCCAGCGCCGCCCCTGCCCCCGAATGACGCGCCACATACTCCCGCATCAACGCCTGCAGCACCTGTGTTGCGGGGCGACGCTCGCGTGCTGCCGCTTGCTGGAAGCGGGCGCGTAAGCCGGCGTCCATCGTTACCTGCATGAAGACACTCTCGTTCATGAGTTCCTCCTACTGCTGGATAGTGAAAAAGGATGCAATCCGCACGGCAGTGCCGTGCTGTGCCCGCCTGCTGGCGGCACGTCCCGATCAGCCGGCGGTGCGCTGCAGCTTCCTGGGGATCTTCTTGGGCAGCACCACCGGGCGCTCCACCACCGTGAGGGTGATGCAGCCAGGGCTGGTTTCAATCTTCAGGCGTGCGCCTACGTCGAAGCCGAGCTTGTCCAGCCAGCGGCCGCGTAGGCGCACGTAGGGAATGACCTCATCGGTGCCGTATTCCTCGCGGGTGGGATAGTGCTGCGCGCCCACTTTGCAGGTGGGCGCCGGGCGAGCGTAGGGCTTGCGTTTGGGCGGGACGAATTCGGGCGGACTCACCCAGGACCTGTGCATGTTGGACCTCCTGTAAGGATCGCCCTCGCCGGGATGGCGAGGGTGTCGGGAGGCTAGAAGCCGATCGAAGCTCGGTGGGCGTATTTCCGCAAGGGTGTTGTATTAGCCACCCTCCCGACTCAGGACGTCCAACTTACACTCTTCAAGGAGCTTCTAGACTCCGATGCACACCATGCGCGTTGATGCGGAGGATAGGAAATTGCTTGTTTCTTTTGAACCGCGAAATTTGGTTCATTGCCTCTACGCCGACTGGAGAATGAGCATGCACACGCTCCGGTGCAAAGGCAGTCCAGAAGGCACCGTTGGTCCAACAAGCCCCCATGCCAATCCGCGATGAACCTGAAGAAAACCCCGCCGAAGCGGGGTTTAGCGCATCAGGCACCAATCAAACTCTCTGCCGGAATCCCAAGGTTCCTGTGCAGGTTGCGAATCATCTCTATGGACAAGCCGCGCTTTCCGTTAAGTACTTCATACACGCGGTTTGGCTTGCCAATCGATGCTGCAAGATCTTTCGGCTCAAGCCCGGCTTGCTCCATCCTGAACTTGATGGCCTGGATCGGATCCGGCGCCTCTATGGGGAACTGCTTGGCTTCATACGCCTGGATGAGCGTGGCCATCACGTCCAGGTATTCGCCTTCCGGGCTATCAGGCGCGGGGTCAGCCTCCACAAGCTTGGAGATCGACTTCAGTGCAGCCTTGTAATCAGCAGGGGTGCGAATGGGGGAGATGTTCATCTCAGTCAACCTCTATGGTTGCGGCATCTATCTGATCGTATTCGGCGTGCGTGCCGATAAACTTCACGTAGACAATGCCTACTTGGTAAGCAACCGCCACGATCAGACGGTGGTCGTTGCCCTTGATGTTGAACACCACTCGGTTATTGGCAACGAAGCTTGCATTCCGGTAGGCGTTCTTGATGTCCTGCGGCGACTTCCACGTGGCCGCCTTCGCCTCGTCATGCCACGCCTTCAAGGGCTGCTCGGCCGGCGGGTTCGCCTCCCAATAGTCCCTGAGCGTGGCAACGGCGATGACCCTCATGCCGCAATCATAGTCCCATTTTGGGACTTGTCAAGACGATCGACCACTGCGCAAGGCGGGTTATGCCGCCAGCGCAGCGAAGAGGCGGCAGGACGGTTGGTGCGAAGCAGGCCGGGCCTCAGACGCAGCCGCCAATACCCACCCTCGTACATGTTAATCTTTCTCATTCGCACCTACCCCCTCCCCGCCCCCGATGACCCGCCCGTCGCTTCGCCCCTCTGCCCTGGGCTTGTCCCTGACCTTGGCCTGCCTTTCGGCCCACGCCGCTCCACCCTCCTCCCCCGATGTGCAGCAGCTCGACGCAGTGCAGGTGCTCGGTCGCGCCCAGACCCTCTACCGGGTGGACGACGCCACGGTGGGCACGCGGACGGACACGCCGCTGGCGCTGGTGCCGCAGTCCATCCAGGTGGTGCCGCGTGAGCTGATTGAAGACCAGGCGGCCCGCCAGATCACCGACCTGTACCGCAGCATCAGCGGCATCAGTTTCTTCAGCTATGCCGGCGTGACCCTGCGCGGCTTCCGCCAGGAAAACGTGCTGTATGACGGCCTGCGCGGCGACCCCTATGCCGGCTTTTCGGTGCCGCAGCTGTTCAACATCGAGCGCGTGGAAGTCCTGAAGGGACCGGCCGGCGCCCTGTACGGCGGCGGCGATGCCGGGGGCGTCATCAACTACGTCACGCGCAAGCCCAAAGCCACAGCCGAACGCCGCATCGAACTGCAGGCCGGCAACAACGATTTCCGGGCTGCGTCGATCGAGGCCACCGGGCCGCTGAACACCACGGGCAGCGTGCGTTACCGCGCCGGGCTGTATGGCGACACCGAACAGGGCGTGCGCTGGAACGCGGACAGCGAAAGCGTGATCGGCGATGCCTCGCTGGCCTTCGACGTGGGCGACACCGGCGAGTTGACCCTGCAGTTCACCGACATCACCCAGAACCTGGGTGGCAACCGCCTGCGCGGCGTGCCGGTGGACGACAACGGCAGTTTTCTGACCGACCGTCGCTGGAACCACAATGAAGCCACCGACTTTCTCGACATGCGTGCCAAGGTTGCGCTGGCGCAATACCGCTTCTCGCCCAGCACCCACCTGGACGTGGATGTGGGTGCACGCTGGTTCGAGAACAACGAACACCAGATCTACCACGAGCCGATGGGGCTGATCGACCGCAACCGCGACGGCGTGCCCGAGTGGATGACCCGCCAGCTGCGCAATCAGATCCGCGACAACGATGCATTCACCGCCAACGGCAACGCCGTGTGGCGCGTCAGCACCGGCAGCATCGAGCACAAGGTGCTGTTCGGCGCCGATGTGTACCAGCAGGATGCCGACTTCACCGCGCAGACCGCCAACAGCGCGGATCTGGCGCGGGGTGCCGGCCCGGTGCCGGGGATCGACCTGTTCAACCCGGTGTATGGCGAAAGTTCGTGGCGCGACTACAACCTGGCCGCCCTGCCCTGGCGCAGCACGAGCACGCGCAGCAAGCGCTATGGCGGCTACCTGCAGGACGAACTGACGCTGACCCCGCGCTGGCATGTGCTGGCCGGACTGCGCTGGGATGGCTTCAAGGACGATGACCGCATGGCCGGCACCCGCGTGGACGGCAACGACATCAGCTGGCGGCTGGGCAGCACGTATACCGTGCGGGAAGGCATCAATGTCTACGCCAATATCGCCAGCGGCTTCATGCCCCAGAGCGCGGCCAACCAGAGCGCCGAGGCTGGCGGCCCGTTCGATGCCGAGCGCAGCAAACAATGGGAAGTGGGGTTGAAATCCCTGCTGGCCGAGCGTGTGACCTTGAACCTGGCCGCGTACCGTATCGACCGCAGCAATATCGTGCAGGCCACCGGCGAGATCGTGGACGGCGTCAACCAACTGGCCGCCCTGGGCCTGGTGCGCAGTACGGGCATGGAGCTGGATCTGCTGGCCGATGTCACCGACCGCTGGGTGCTCAACCTGACCTATGCCTACAACGATGCGCGGGTGAAGGATGCCGGCAGCAATGGCATTACCAATGCGTCCGGTGATCGCTTCGCCAATGCGCCGCAGAACAAGCTCGGCCTGTGGACGCGCTACGACCTGCCGGCGATCAATTCGGCCATCGGCTTCGGCGCCGATTACGTGGATGAGCGCGTCAGCCTGGATGGCCAACGGGTCAAGCCGTACACCGTGTTCGACATGAGCTGGAAGACGCAGTGGCAGCAGTGGCAGTTCCAGGCCAACGTCAAAAACCTGTTCGACAAGGTCTATGCGGCCAGTGGCTTCACCGAGCGCACCGGCCACTTCCCGGGTGAGCCACGCCGCGTGTACGTGCAAGCGGCGTACGCCTTCTGAGCCCGCCCATGCGCCAGCCTACGCCAGCGCCCCCCAACCGCCCTGCACGCAGCGGGAGTGGGCGCCGGCTGTGGTTCGACCTGCACAGTTGGCTCGGCCTGAAGCTCTGCCTGTTCATGGGCTTTGTCTGCCTCACCGGCACGCTGGCGGTGTTCTCGCAGGAGATCGACTGGCTGCTGCACGCCCCCATGCGCGTGGCCGATGGGGGTGAGCACGCCGGTTGGGGGCCGGTCATCCATGCCGCGCAGGCGGCACATCCTGACTGGGAGCTGGAAGGCATCTCCGCCGGCCACACCCGCCTGTTCGCGGCGCGCGCGCAGATGCGCCTGCCCGATGGCAAGCGACGCTTTGTCTGGATCAACCCCTATACCGCGCAGGTGACTGGCGACACGGGCTGGTTCAACACGCAGCGGCTGCTGCGCAACACCCACCGCCACCTGATGCTGCCGGTGGCCTGGGGCGTGCCACTGGTGGCGGCGCTGTCCATCCCGTTGCTGCTGTCGCTGTTGAGCAGTCTGTACATCTACAAGAAGTGGTGGCGCGGTTTCTTCAAACGGCCCGACCCCTCACGACCGCGCCGCTTGTGGGGCGATGTCCATCGCTTGGCCGGGGTGTGGTCACTGTGGTTTCTGCTGCTGATCGGGTTGACCGGGGCGTGGTATCTGATCGAATCCCTCGGCGGCGATGCACCGGCGGCGCCGACCATGCGACTGGCCAAGGGCGATGACCGCGCTGCCGCCGTAGATCCGGCCGCCGTGGACGCTGCGGTGCAGACCGTTCGCCAGCAATGGCCCCGCCTTCACATCCTCGGCGCCATTCCCGCACGCGATGGCGGCAGCATCCTGTTCCTGGGGGAGGCCGACGCCTGGCTGGTGCGGGAGCGGGCCAACAACATCGCCGTGGACCTGCGCACCGGGCACGTGATCGGCATGCATGACGGCCGTGCGCTGGGGGTCCATCAGCGCATCGCCGAAATGGCCGATCCCCTGCACTTCGGCAGCTTCGGCGGTTGGCCCATCCGACTGCTCTGGTTGCTGGCGGGCACGCTGTTGACCGGCCTGTGCATCACCGGCGTGTATCTCTACGGACTTCGCACAGTGGATTCGCTGCGATCCGCAGCCAAAAGGCGGCAGACATGAGTCATGAAAAGCTACCCGGCCCCTGGCGCGCGGCGTGGCACGGCATGGGTTGCTGGCGCTGGCTGTGGCTGGCCCTGCTGCTGGTGTGGGCGTCGCTGGTGCCGCTTGAGGCCATGAAGTAGCGATGCTCACAAAACACCATTGCTCGACAGGATAAGCACGCGCATCGGCCGGCCCTCGGTCCACGTCGGTTGCCGGTGCGCTGACCCGCTGGCATAGGCCCTGCCACGCCCGTCAACCGAACGGGGCGGCAACGCATCGAATCAATCCCATCACGGGTAGCCAGAAATCCGACACCTTCGGCCGCAAGAACTGGCCAGGAAAGAATGACCTCAGGGTTGGTCCCTGGTCGCCTGGAGAATGACGGTCAACTCGCCCGGCTCCTTGAAGTCTGCTGCCACGAAACGCAGACGTAAGGACCGCAGCCGCCATTCGCGCAGCGGCGCGAAACGCCACTGGTAAGCAACGAGCACCCGGCCGATGCGCCGCGCGACATTCTGCGTCACCCCCCTGACCTGATGCGTCAATACCATGACCCGCAGCGTCACCCATACGTCGCGCGCGCCGCAATGGCTGCTGTAAAACCGACGCCCGTCCTGAACATCTGACAGCGCAGATGCAAGGCACTGAATCCAAACGCCCACTGCGTTCGTACAACGGTGGCTGTTGAGCGAAACACGGAATGAACCCCCGTGGGTGCCCTTGACCATCCCCCCTTCCTGCGACCGAGCTCCGATGTGCCCTCCAGCTACCCCAGAAGACGAACGACGGGCAGCCCTCAGCGCGATGCAGGTCGCTGACGTAGACACCGTACCGTCGCTGGACCGAATCACGCGCCTTGCGAGCTATGCCTTCAACGTACCTGTCGCGTTCGTCTCCATCCTGGGGGATGTGAAGCAGCGCTTCGTCTCGCAGATTGGATTGCCGGTGCAGGAAACAAGCATCCGCGCCTCCATCTGCGCGCACGCGATGACGGCCAATGGCGTGCTTGTGGTCTCCGATCTGATGGCCGATCAGCGCTTCCGGAACAATCCGCTGGTCACCGACGCGCCACACCTTCGCTTCTATGCAGGCGCCCCCTTGATCGCAAAGAACGGAGTGGTCATTGGCGCGCTCTGCATCATGGACAGGGAGCCCCGCGACTTCCCGCACATCGACCAGGAGCAATTGTCGGCGCTGGCGCACCTTGTGATGGCACAGCTGGAGCTGCGCAACATGTCCGGCCGCCTGGATCCTGTCAGCGGCCTGCCCAGCCGCCACCAGCTTCATGCCGACTATCCCGGGATCCTCGCGCGCACGCCATCCGAAACACGTTACGCAGTGGCGGTAGATGTCCTCGACCTTCCGCGTGCGACGGAGGTAGGGCAAGTACTCGGGCTGCAGCCTATGGAGGTCCTGATCCGGCGCGCCGGCGTACGGCTTCGCACGGCTCTGGAAGGCATTGCCACGATCTACCACGTGGGCGTCACCCAGTTCGCGTTTGTGGTCAACGTGCCCTCAGCCCAGCACCTCGAATACCTGATTCTGGAGTTGAGGGACAAGATGCTGCGCCCGCTCATGGCGGCTGCAGTCCCCATGTCACCGAGCTTCCACGCCGGCATCTGCGCTGTTGTCGATGACAATCAAAGCAGCCACGACCTTCTGCGCAAGCTGCTCGTCAGCGTCCATGGCGCGTTCGATGCCCGCCAGTCGTTTCTCTGGTACTCCGAAGGACGCGACGCGCAGATTCACCGTGGCTACCAGCTTGCGTCGGACGCCAAGCAGGGACTTCTCGATGGCGACTTTCATCTCGAGTACCAGCCGCGGTTCGGCGCCAAGGGGCTCAAGCCGGTCTCGGTGGAAGTGCTGATCCGTTGGACCCACCCTACTCTCGGCGCCATCAGCCCCCGCGAGTTCATACCGATATTCGAGCGAACGGCATTGATGGACCTGGTGACGGACTGGGTGCTGGACACTGCCCTGGATCAGCTTCAGGCATGGCTGGCGCAGCGGCGGCAGATCCCCCTGTCCATCAATATCTCCAGCGGCTTTCTCTCCAGTGCTGGCGCGTGGGACACCATCGCCGAGAAGCTCTCCAGCAGGGCCATCCCGTTCTCGATGATCGAGTTCGAGATCACCGAGGGTGAGTGGCTCAGCCCGAACTCCACTGCGGTTGGACAGATTGCCGCCATGGCAGGTGCTGGGGTCAGAATATCCATAGATGACTTCGGCAGTGGCTACAGCAACTTCAGCTACCTGTCCGACCTTCCCGTACACACGATCAAGCTCGACAAATCGCTGATCGATTGCGTTGCCACGGATCCGCGTTCGAGAGCCAAGGTCTCCGCCATCCACCACTTGGCCCATGAACTGGGCTACCTCACGGTTGCCGAAGGTGTCGAACACCAGGAGCAGCTCGATGTGCTGAAGGGCCTGGGCTTTGATCAGATTCAGGGCTACCTGCTAGCCGCGCCTGCGCCCGCCCTGAAGGTAGCGGAGCTGTTCGAGCCCGTCGCCGAGCACGTCAGTCCGGCGGGCCACGCTCAGACGCAGAGCGAAAAGGTGACCCCCATCCAGCCGCACCGTTTGATCGCAAGTGAGTTCGCCCCACGCCAGCACCGCGTTACACGTCGCACCTACACGTAACACCCTCCAGGCAATGCGTTGACATGCAGCGCTGCAGAAACGAACACCCACCTCCCTGCCTCGTACGTTCGCCTTAGGACTCAACCATGCAATTCGTAAGGAATCTGCGCATTGGCCAGCGCATGGCACTCGGCTTCGCTGCTGTCATTGGCCTGATGGTCATCATCGCCGTCATCGGAATCCATAGGGTCAACCTTATCGAACGGGACCTCCATTCGATCAACGAGGTCAACAGCGTCAAGCAGCGCATGGCCATCAATCTCAGGGGCAGCGTGCATGACCGCGCCATCGCCCTGCGTGACGTGGTGCTGTCCGATGACAGTCGGGGTCGGACGGAATCCATCCAGGGCATCGACGCGTTGGCGCGTGACTACGCCGCCTCTGCGGCCCCCATGTCCGCGATGCTTGCCTCAAGCACAGATGTCAAAGAGTCCGCGTTGTTGAAGCGGATCGAGGCCAATGAAGCCAACACGCTGCCGTTGCTCGCGCGTGTCATCGCGCTGCGCGATGCGGGTGATGTTGAAGCGGCGAAGTCGCTGATGCTCAGCCAGGCCAAGCCGGCATTTGTCGCGTGGCTGTCATCGATCAACGCATTCATCGACCTGCAGGAATCAAAGACCGCTGCCACGTCCTCGCAGCTGACGGCAACGACGCGTGGTTTTGCGATGCTCATGATCGGCGCGACACTTCTGGCATTGGTGCTGGGTAGCCTCATTGCCGTCGCGTTGACGCGCAGCGTGGTCCGCCCCATGGGCATGGCCCTACGGGCCGCAAACGATGTCAGCGAAGGTCGGCTGGATACCCCGCTGGCCTCCGATCGACGCGATGAGGCAGGCCAACTGCTGCACGCGATGGAGAAGATGCGCCAGCGTGTCAGAAGCGTGATCTCTGACCTGGGGGAGATGACCCACCGCCATGAGCTTGGCGAGATCAGCCACCGGATGAATCCCGAGGCTTATCCGGGCGAGTTTGGTGTCATGGTCAGCGACACCAATGCCATCGTTGCCGCGCATATTTCCATCAAGATGCAGCTGGTGCGTTTGATTGGCCGCTACGCTGTGGGCGACCTCTCCGGCGATATGGAGCGACTTCCCGGCGAGAAGGCCATCATTACCGAGACCATGGACCAGGTGAAGGCCAACCTGTCCTCCATCAGCCGGGACATACGTGAGCTCACGCAGGCGGCGTCCGAGGGAGACTTCTCGGCACGTGGCACGCCCAGCGATTATCAGTATGACTTCAGGACCATGGTGGAGAACCTCAACGGCCTTATGGGCATTGCCGAGCAGAATCTCGCCGACCTCTCCGCATTCCTCAACACGGTAGCCTCCGGGAACCTGGGCGCGCGCATGGAGGGAGACTTCAGGGGCGTGTTCGCCACCATGGGCGCGGATGCAAACAAGACCGCGACCAATCTGGCCGATATCGTCCGCCGCATCCACAGCGCGTCGGAGGCCATCACTGGCGCAGCAACCGAACTGTCCAACGGTAATCGGGACCTGTCACAGCGAACCGAGCAGCAAGCCGCAAGCCTGGAGGAGACGGCCGCGTCGATGGAGGAGCTGACCTCCACGGTCAAACAGAACGCATCCTCTGCCGACGAGGCCCATCGCCTGGCGATCGAGGCCGCGGCGGTCGCCGGCCGTGGTGGTCGGATCGTGGGTGAGGTCGTGAGCACGATGGCCGGCATCGAATCCTCTTCCCGGCGGATCGCGGAGATCACCTCGGTCATCGACAGCATCGCCTTCCAGACCAACATTCTTGCCCTGAACGCAGCCGTGGAGGCCGCACGTGCGGGTGATCAGGGCCGGGGCTTCGCGGTGGTGGCATCGGAAGTGCGCAGCCTGGCGCAACGGGCGGCCAGTTCGGCCAAAGAGATCAAGGACCTCATCGATGATGCCGGCGCAAGGATCGCCGAGGGCTCCAACCTTGTCACCACGGCAGGTTCCACAATGGACGAAGTGGTTTCAAGCGTTCAACGGGTCACGAGCATCATGCAGGAGATTTCGTCCGCGTCGCGGGAGCAATCGTCCAGCATCGAACAGGTCAACGGGACCATCGGCCGTATGGATGAGACCACGCAGCAGAACGCGGCTCTGGTGGAAGAAGCCGCCGCAGCGGCCACAGAGCTGGAGACACAGGCGTCTGGGCTTCGCGAGGCGGTGTCGGTGTTCAAGATCGATAGGGCGACGGCGCCTCGAGCTACGGCACCTTATCTGCGTGCTGTCGCTGCGCAGTAGCGTGAGGAGCGAACACCTCGCCTACTGACCATGGCGACCTGCCATCGTTCACTATCAAGGGCCGCTCCGGAGCGGCCCTTGATGCTGTATTGGTCAAGGCGGTTCCAGGCTGGCAGCGCCTCGTGAACCTCGGCACGACTACAGGTTCAGCACCTTCTGCAGCTTCCGGGCAATCCACCCCCTGAAGACCAGCGGGGCATCCAGCGCGCAGACACAGATGCAGGCGACACCCGGGGTCGTCACGGGCTGGTGCTCCACATCTTCGCCCAGGTCTGCCGCATCCCCGGGTGCGAAATGCCCAAGCGCGTCGTCGTAGGCCCCTTGGAGTATCTGCGTCAGCTCACTGTTTCCGTGGCTGTGCATGGGCAGGGATTTGCCGGGGGCTATCTTCATCATGATGAGAGAAGGAAGGCCGGGTGCCCTGATGCAGTGCACGCCAGGTGCCATCCAGTTCCATTTCAGTGACCGGTAGGACGATCCAAAATGGGGCTGAAGCGCTGCAGGCAGACGGTCCACGTCATCGCGTGCCGAGCTCGCCCCCATCTGGGAGAGGCCTTGCTCACCTCTCGAAGCGGGAATGCGGTCGAGCTTGTCCACCATCGCCTGGCGCAAGGCGGCTTGCGTGTCTTTCCCGGGCACGGGGCACGCCTGCTGATCCAGGAGCAGGCCACCGATCCTTTCAGCCAACCGCAACTGCTGACGGCAGTGGCCGCACGACTCCATATGCGCCGACGCAACAACGGACATCTCAGGACCCAGTGAACCCGCCGCAAAACCCAGGACGGTGGCTGGATCCAAATGGTGACGGGGACTCATCGCTGCTCTCCCATTGATGACTGAAGCTGAAGAAAGGCACGGCGTATGTGCGACTTGACGGTGCCTAACGGCATGCCGAGTTCTTTGGCAATCTCAGTGTGGGTTTTTGCTTCGAAGTAGGACATGCGGATCAACCGGGCTTGCGCGGCAGACAGTTCGCCCAGGCACTGCCTGAGCCGCACCTGCTCGGCGTGCAGCTCCGCCAGAGAATCCTGTTGAACGTCATGCTCCGCGGCCTGGTCCACGACATCCTGGGCATGCACCCATATGTGTTCACGCCGGACCCGATCAATGTGCAGGTTCCGCGCGACGCGATAGAGCCAGGTGCCCAACCCGCTTCTTGCAGGATCGTAAAGCTCGGCGCCATTCCACAGCTTGAGCATCGCTTCCTGGGCCAGGTCTTCTGCGACGACCGGGGGGGCCCCCAACCCACTCAGGTATCGGCAAAGGCGTGGCATGAAATGGTCGTAGATCCTCATGAAGCAATCGCGATCCTGGCGTCTGGCCACGCCATCCATTTCGGCGACCCATTGCTTCAGCTCGTGGCTTTGTGAGGGAGGAACGGAGATCATTCGAGCAACCTGAAAAGGGCGATGTCCGTGGCGCGAGGGGCACTGCCTGGATGGCAGTCAACGGGCGAAGGAGCAGCGCATTCGAATTCAACCCCTTTATACGATCAGGACGCTTTTCTGGATGCAGCTGAATGGGCAGGGATGACGGTCAGAGCTGTCGTCTTGTTCATGTCCATGAACTGCACCCCATCTCCCCCAATGGCAACCTGACTGCGCAATCAGTGTTATCCGTTGAATCCATGGCTGGGGGCCGGGTGGCCGAGCGTTCGGCCGTCGACCAGCGGCCAGTCGCCGCGATCTCTGAGCGCACACATTCGGTGCTGTCACGCCGCACCGCGGACAACCAGTATCCGTTCGAGCAACTTACCGTGAGAGAGTCATCCGTCGATCAACCCCTGCCCCACAGCCACCTTGATCAATACCAACCAAGGTATAGCGTCATCACTCCCCACGTGTCGATCAAGCCGTGCGCCAAAACGAGCGACCAGAGGTTGCGTCCAGATCGGAGGTAGGCAAACCCAAAGAGTGCACCGACCAGACCGGTCACGACGATCCCCGACAGCCCTTGATTTGCATGCATGAGACCGAAGACCAGTCCGCCAGTCAACGACGCGAAATATATGCGGCCGGGCACCAGAGCGAAGAGCGCGTGAAGCTGGTGCATGAGGAATGCGCGAAAGACAAGTTCCTCGCCGACTGCTGCACTAAGCCACGCGCCAGCAACAAGCGTCATTGCAGCAGGCAAATTGCCAAGCAACGGCCCGTAGCCGCTGTAGTCGGCCTTCGTGTCCGTCAGCTGATCCACGAGAGGTTGAATGAGCGGGTCGACAAGGCCAACAACAATCCCGACCAGCAAGGCCATCCACACCAGCGTTTGGCCGAAAGATCGCAGGTGTAGCCCACAAGAGCATGATGAGCGCGTCTCCATCCAAACCAACGTCACGCCTAGCAGACCGACCAGGGGCATGCGCCACGGGAATGGGAGCCACGGGAAATATGACAATGCAAGCACACATGCCACCAGGAGCAGCCTGATGGGCATCGCTATGCGGATGTGCGGGCTTGAGGGCACTGTCGAATCAGAGGTGTTCTGCATAGGGATTCTTCGTGTCTAAGGTCGGTCGTCACCTGGGGAGCCGTCTCAGTCCCGTGGAGCGACTAACGCCACAAGGCGTGGAAGTGGTGGACAGGGCCCTGACCTTGGCCTACGTCGAGCTTCTCAGCTGAGCTTATCGCAGCGCTTAGATAGGCCTTCGCCTCCCCGACTGCATCAGCTACAGGCATTTTGGGAATCAACGCGGCAAGTGCCGCAGATAGCGTACAGCCGGTTCCATGCGTGTTTCGCGTGGCGATCCTCGGGGCGTTGAAGGTCCACCTCCCTCCATCTCCGGCCAGCAGGTCGGTGCTCTCATCACCCTTCAGGTGTCCACCCTTCAACAGCACCCACTCGCTCCCAAGCTTCACCATTGCATCCAGGGTTTGATGCATCTGCTCAATGCTGGCGGCCTCGGGCACACCAAGCAAGTCGCTGGCCTCGGGCAAGTTGGGAGTGACGATCGTGCATAGCGGAAGCAGCTCATCCCTCAGCACCGCAACCGCGTCTTCCTCCAAGAGGCGGTCACCACTTTTGGCCACCATCACTGGATCCAGGACAATAGGGCACGTGGCACGCTCACGGAGCGTCTTCGCGATAGCTCGGGCAACGCCCGCGTTGGCAACCATACCAATTTTGATTGCATCCACGCGTACGTCATCGAAGACAGCCTCAAGCTGCGCCCGCACGAAATCGGGGTCAAGTGCTACAAATCGCCGGACACCTTGGGTGTTTTGGGCGACAACGGCAGCAATGACAGTCATGCCATAGGCACCCAGCGCTGAGAACGCTTTAAGGTCTGCTTGAATGCCGGCGCCGCCGGTGGGGTCTGTTCCTGCAATGCTCAGAACGTTGGGGATCACGTGTTTCTCCAAAAACCCGTTCAACCGCAGAGCCCGAGAGCTTAACGCTCGGCCTGCGCAGGGTGAACTGCCTATTCGTTCACTTCGACGCGGGGAGCGAATCACGGTCACTTTTCAGTGCCGATCGCAGGAACCGGATGACAGCCGCACCCCCCTCGCGATCTGCGCGCGCATAGCCCGTTGGGGTGCCGCCCACTTGCAGGTAAGGACCCAGGTCGTGTCGATAGGAGGTTGGCTGCCAGAACGGGGAGATCAAGTGCCCGGCATCACTGAAGTAGACGATCTCGTCCGACTTATCACGATGATGCTTCGCCAAATAGCGACTCGCCACCGCCGCCATCTCACCAGAGAAACCAAGCTGATCGTCTCCAGCCGCCACGAGCATGAGCGGGCCGTTGATATTCTCGATCGGCAACATGGCAGATTTCAACGCCGACTGCGCCGTAGCGTCTTCCTCATCAAGCCATCGCGAATCCTCCCTATACGGCAGGAAGGGCAGATCGTTCCCCTTCAAAGTCAGACCGGGCTCATCGACCGCACGGAAGTCAGCCGGTGCGATATCGCGCCGTATACCGCGGAAGGGCGCGGGACTTCCCACTATCGAGACCACGGCGCGCAGGCGCTGATCATGCGACGCGGCCGCCATGGCAATCGTGCCGCCCCAGGACCCTCCCAACACACCTATTCCAGACGCGTCGACGTAGCTTTGCTCTTGCAGCCAATCCACAGCCACCGACACAGGATCAATCGGAACCCGCACGAGGTCCTTAGGCAAGCCAGGCATGCGGTAGTAGGCCACTGACATGGCCAAGAACCCATGAGAGGCAAGCCAGGCGGCATACATGTTTGCGCTCTCAATGCCACCCTCGGAGCCACCGAGCGTAATGACGACGGGATGACGGCGGCCGTCTGTCAGCACTCCCCTGGGTGCATAGATGTTGGCGACCAGGCCAGGAGACGCCACAGTGAACGCGGAGACGTCTTCGCCGTCGATCCAGCGGCGGAGTTCGACGGTTTCCGCGACGTTTCCTTCAATAACCATTTCGAGCGTGAAAATCGCAGGCTCGAATCGCAGGTCTCCATCCCTCCTTTTGATGGGGAAAGGCGAAGGTCTTCCTGGACCGTCCGGCTTCATCGACCAGAGCAGCCCCGTCTGATCGACTCCCGTATAGCTACCCGCCTCGGCGGCCGTCGTCGAGGGGTCAACCCTGCCTTCCAGATCCGCTCGATAGACCGCGTTGGAGCGCCAGCGGGTGCCCTTTGAGTCACGCATGGCCAGCCTGAGCTCAACGACATCCGTGGGCCGCACGCCTGAGACAGACACCCCCAGTGGCGCGTCAGCTCGACTGTCTGCCGAGATGATGTTCAGCGTCGCGGCGTAACTATTGGCGCAAGCCAAAAGAAGCGATAGGAGGGCGAATCGACGCATCGAGGTGGCGCTCTTAGGGAGACCTCAAAGCGTGCGGGCAGGACGCATACCTGAGACGGACTTTGGCGTGAGCCGTGCTCTACGTGGCACCAATCGTGCAGACATCTACGGCAATCGCGGCAAACTGGCTTCGAGTTGTGTTCGGAACTGTCGACTGACCCGAAGGATCGTGCCGTCAGTGAGTTCCAAGAGAGCGTCCTGGTTTCGCGCGGAACGAAGTGCTGCGATGCGCCTTACATTCACCAATGAGGATCGGTGGATACGGAGAAACCCACTTGGTTCCAACGCCTCCGCAAGACTTGCCATGCTATCGCGGCGCAAATACGTATCCTTTCCCACATGGATGCACACGTAATGGCCAGCTACGTCGACATAGTCAATGTCTGCCGGCAACAGATAGACCGTCCGATCGCCCGATTGAACCGCTAGACGCACGGTGCGCTCGACCTTTCCATCGAGGCGCTCCCGGACACGGCGCATGGCCAACTGCAGGCGATCTGGGTCCACCGGCTTTAACAGGTAATCCAACGCCCCGGTCTCGAAGGCGCGAACGGCGTGTGCACTGTAAGCGGTGATGAAGACGATGTGCGGCACCAGTTCCTCAAGATGCTGCACGAGATCCAAGCCGCTGCCATCCGGCAGCCCGATATCGAGAAGAATGAGATCGACATCCCCAAAGTTCGCGCGCTCAAGCGCAGCTTCCAACGTTGATGCCTCCCCTACGATCGTGACGTCAGGTTCGCTCGCCAGCAACCGAATGAGTCGCGCTCGCGCAAGAGAAATGTCGTCAACAATCAGCGTGCGAATCACGGTTGATAGTGTTCCATCAGCGGGAGACGGATTGAAGCAATGAACCGATTCTTTTCACATTGAGTCGTCAACGATGCCCCAGCCCCATGCGCCAGTACCAATCGCTTCCTGAGGTGGTCCAAGCCAATGCCCAGACCGCCAGATGAGCGCCTGTTGACCGAGTTCACCACACTGATGACAAGGTCCCCGTCTTGAAGGTTGGCCCCAATATTGATCTCGACTGCCCCGTCAGTATCCGGGCCGTGTTGGATGGCATTCTCTAAAAGCGGCTGCAACACCATCGAAGGGACGGATGCGTCCCAAGCACCAGGCTCGATTTCCGCAACGAACGTAATGTTGCCGGATAGCACCTGATGCAATTCGATGAACTCAGCGCATGCCCCAATCTCGTCCCTCAAAGCCACCGCAGGAGCGCTTTCCAGCAACGCTCGAAGCAAGTTTGCGACATGACCCAAGGCCCGGTCAGCTTTGGGAGCATCACGATATCCAAGCTCGCCGATGGCATTGAGCGCGTTGAAGATGAAGTGCTGGTGTAGCCGTGATCTCAATGCTTCTTCGTTCAAACGCGCCAGAAGCCTCTCTCGCTCGCCTTTCAGGGCCGTATGGGCCAACAGCTGCCCTACCCCCATGACAGCCAGGTAAAGCGGGATGGCAAATAGAGCGGTGGCCACCAAAGCACGCTGACTGCTGCCCAGATCCAACTGCCCTTGCCCAGCAAGTCCGAACATATTCAAGACGCCATGCCCCAATCCCCAGCCCGCCCCTGTTAGAAGGGGAATCGCTAGAAGACCGAACAATGCAACCCAAATCAGGTGGTAAGCAGACCGGCCAGCTCCGATGATCCATCGTTCTGAGAGACCGAACAGCATGGGGGTGGCCAATGCCCATGGCGTGTAGCTGCCGACGAGAAACAGGAAGGCATGCAGGATATCCGAAGCGCTCCGCGCGCCATCTGATGGGCTCGTCAAGACGACGGCAGGTGTGTAGGCAAACGCGAGCACGAGCCAAGACAGCCCAACCCAACGCCATCGAACTCTCAAGATGGACTGATTGCCAGGCATTCAAGTGTTCAAAGACGTGGGAGTGGTGTTCGACTTGGTCAAAGGAGCCGCAGGGATCGAATCATCCAAGCCATTTTCTACTCCCCTAGACAGAATGCAAGAGTAAGCCATGGCACTCCAGGAAGTGGATATGCCCGGCTCTTTATGACGACTCATCGCCAAGCAACCAAGCACAAGCACGCCGAGCGCAGGGAGCATGCTCGTCAACGTCACTGTATCGCCGGGCTTGTCTTTGTCGCCGGCACCTAGGCTATGGACGATGCCGAGCTGGCCGGCGCGCTCTCGGTCCACCTGCAGCGCCGCACGTCACATGGCAACCTATACACAGCCTCTGACCTGGTTGAGGGCCATCCATCCGGGATAGCCAGCGTACTGCCCCTTCTCCTTTTCGCCATTCGGGCTGATCCCCCTGCCACTCAGGGGGGAGGACGGCTAGATGTGAAAGGCCGGACCCGCCGAGACCGTCGCCGAGCTCACCCTGACCCGAAGCGCAATGAGCAGGCTGGCCAGCAGCATCACCACCGCAGCAACGGTGAGGACGGCAACGATACCCCCAAGCCCGAACACCAAGCCGCCCAACGCGGCCCCCGCCGCGATGGAAGACTGCACAGCAGCGACCACCATCCCACCGGCACTCTCGGCCTGATCGGGCACCGCACGGGCGACCCAGCTCGACCAGGCAACGGGCACGCCGCCGAAGGCCAGGCCCCAGAGCGCGACCAGGATCGCCAGCCCGCCAACGCCCACCGGCAACAGGAGCATGCCGAGCGCGGCTGCGCCCACCAGGGCAGGCATGATCACCAACGTGACTTTCAAACTGCGCTCCATGAGCCAGCCGGCCAGTAGCGTGCCGACAAAGTTGGCCACACCGAATCCGAGCAGAATCAGGGCCAGGCCATCGGCGCTCATCTGCCCCAGGCTTTCCAGCGTCGGGCGGATATAGGTGAAGAGCGCGTACTGGCCGGTGTGCGCCAGAACGCAGCCGAGCATGCCGACCGCAACACCGGGCCTGCGCAAGAGACCCACCACCGACTCCGGGAGCGCCGCCTTGCGCGGGGCCATTCGGGGCAGCGTGAACCACTGGAACGCGAACGTGAGTCCACCTACCGCCGTCGCCGCCCAGAAGGCACTGCGCCAGCCCAGCAGCCCGCCGAGGTAGCTCCCCAGAGGAACCGATACCACCGTGCCGACCGCAATGCCGCTGAAGATGATGGACAGCGCGCGAGGCACGCGCTGCGGCGGCACCAACCGCATGGCCACGGCCGCTGCCATGCTCCAGAAACCGCCCAGCGCGACGCCCAGAAGGACGCGCATCACCAGCAGGACGCCCATGCTGGACGACAACGCCACCAACGCGTTGGAGAGGATCATCAGACCCGTGAAACTCAACAGCACCAGGCGCCTGTCGATCGACCGGGTCAGCCGGGGCACAAGCAGGCCAGCGAACAGCGCCACCACAGCGGTGACCGTCACGGCTTGACCGGCCAGCGCCTCCGACACCCCCAGGTCCGCCGCCATCGGCGTCAATAGGCTGGCAGGCAGGTATTCGGCCGTGAGCAGCCCGAAGACACCCATGGCCAGCGAAAACACGGCCACCCATGCCGACGAAGACGGCTCCCCGCTCTCCCGGGTCACAGAATCAGGCGCGCCTGCGGCATCCACTACGTTATTGCTCATCAAAGATCCCAGTGCATTCGTGCAGCCGAGAGTCTAGGGAGCGACGTCTGGATGATCTATGATTGTTCAACCTGTATTTTTGATCGAAACCCCGAGCCGTCTCCATGAGCCACGCTCCACCCCAGCCCTCCGACCTGATCAGCGAGCTGCTGACCGGCATGCGGCTGCATGGCGTTCAATACCGACGCATTCAGACCGGGCCGACCTTTGGGCTTGGATTTCCCCCGAAGCCAGGGCATGCCTATTTCCATTACCTGGCAGTGGGCGCCGCGATTCTTCGCGGCGCGGACGGCAGCCAACACCTTCTCTCCGCCGGCGATGTCGTGCTTCTTCCGCGCGGAGAAGGCCACGCGTTGCTGTCGGGCGAGGACCATCCCGTCCAGTGCCTGGAAACGATAGACGCCGCCCCGCTGGGTGACACGGTGAGTGGCATAGACACATGCCCGAGCACCCATGCCGTGCCAAGCGCCGTGCTCTTCCACGGATGCATGGTGGTCGATCTGGGGGGCATGCAAGGGTTGAGCAAGGTGATGCCGGCGGTGATGTTGGCCGATGGCAACGGCATTCAGTTTACTGGGCTGTTGCCGATGGTCGACGCGATGAAGCGCGAGGTGTGTTCCGGACGCATTGGCTTTGCAGGCATCCTCGCCCGGCTGGCGGATGCCGTTGCCGCCATGATCGTCCGTGACTGGGTGGAGCGCGGTTGCGACGGCGCATCCGGCCTGGTCATGGCCATGCGCGACCCGCGTCTATCGCTGTCGTTGCTTGCCCTGCACAGAGACCCTGGGCGTGACTGGACCGTCGAAGCGCTAGCTGCAGAGTCCAACATCTCACGTTCTGTCTTTGCAGACCGGTTCCAGACCGTCATAGGAACCGCGCCCCTGCGGTACGTGACGGAGCTGCGCATGCAATTGGCCAGCCAATGGCTGACCCACCAAAGCCTCTCCATCGAGGTCGTGGCAGAGCGTCTCGGCTACGCGTCGCAGGCAGCCTTCAGTCGCGCCTACAAGCGCGTGATGGGGCACTCGCCTGGGGCGACCCGGCGCGGGCGCGCCTTGGCCTCGCCATAGGGGGTCAGCTTGGCGGCCGCTCAAGCCGCCTGGGCGTCGTCAACGGGCTGCAGCCGGTTGGCGATCCCATCGAAGCGCGCCGCCTCTGTTCGAAGGCGATCCGCAGCAGCGCGTCGACTCGCCCTCGCCCGCCAGTCGCCACCCCGCTGCAGGTCCAGTGTGTCGGCCTGCTGCCACAGCGAAGCCGCCCGTGCGCGCGCCCAGCGCGCCTTTCCGATGTCTGCTTTCGTCATGGGTCCATGGTGAATACGGGGAGTCGCACGGCGCGATACGGAGGCAACGCTGGCTGACTGTCGTCCTGTCGCCTGACCAGGCACGGCCTGCCGGTGCCCAGCTGCCTGCGGTCCAATCGCTGAGGCCGCCTGACGTGATCGTCCAGCCATTTGGTATCTTGGGCGCCAGCTCTGCACAGATCCCGACCCCCATGCCCCGCAATACCTCGAACAATCCCTCCGCGTCGCTGCTGGACCTCCCTGCCGGCGCGATCCCGTCGGGAACAGCAACGGACAAGGCACTTCTCAGTGCAGCGACCAAGGAAGCCTACAAGCGCGTCAATCTGCTCCTGAGCGCTTACTTCGAGGATTTCAGCCCTGCGCAGCAGCGCAGGATCCGCGAGGCGATCGGAGCGAGCGCCAGTCCGAAGCCACCTAAACAGGCCAAGGTTCCCAAGGCACCCAAGGCTCCAAAGGAAGACCTGCCGCCCCGGTTCTGGCTGCCCTTCAGTGGTGAGACGTGGTCGGGACGAGGACGCCCGCCAGCAGCATTCCTCGCCTGGGAAGGCACCGTCGCCCATACCGAGTGGAAGAAGCGGCACCCCGGCGAGCGATTCCCGACCTACCCGGGCTGATTGCGGCTGCAGGGATCGCAGGCGTTTTCCAGCGCCAGCGTCTTCCTCCCCCGTCCATCCCTCTAAGCAGGAGCGGGAAATGACCCCACTCGACAAAGCAATTCGTAGAGAACTGCAGGTCGGCGACGACACGTACACACTGACCATCGACCCGAGCGGGCTCAAGCTCGTGCTGAAGGGGCGGAGGAAGGGGTTGGAGCTGCAGTGGACGGAGTTGGTCAACGGTGACGCCGCGTTGGCTGCAGCACTTCAGGCATCCCTTGCGGCCAAGTGAATCCAGGCTGGCGATCAGATGGCGCGATTCTCGATCTATAGCGGAATGATGTTGGTTGGCTACTCGTCTCTGGAGAGTGGCGATCCTCCCATGGGCGTTGCTTTCGGCCAGTTCGAGCCAGCCGCTGGGTATCTCGCCATTCAAAACGAGTGCCGCACAAATCACGTCGACCAGTCCTGCCTGACCCTTTCAGTAAAAACGGAATCGGGCGTGGTTGTTCCATCCATGGCAGTTGCCATTCTGGACTGCACTGAAGAGCTTCTGCCTGATTGCATCGAGATAACCATCCTCGGCATTCCCAGCGCTTTTTATGAAGCGTTGTTTCCTGACCATGTGATCAATTACACTCGCCAGTAACAGGGTCACGACACGTTGGCGGCAGAGGGGTCAACCGTCCAATCCATCGCCCGTTTTGGATGCCATCGGGCCATACCAAAGCGAAGGAGTTCGTACTTGAAACGCATCAGTGTTTTAGGCGCACTACTTTTGTTTTCGTGCGTCAGCGCTGGCGCGCATGCCGAAGGAAACTGCCCGGCAGGTTTTTACCCGATTGGCGGACGCGCGGCTGCAGGATGTGCTCCCATCCCTGGTAACGGCAGAGGACCACAGCAAGTGCCAAGTGCTCCAGCGCCTGTGTGGGAGGACCGCTGGGGTGCGATTGCCGGCGACAAACCACAGGGCATTCTTGGTTTCTCGACCGGATTGCCAAGTGAACCTGCCGCACAGCAAGCAGCGTTGGCTGACTGCGCGTCGAAAGGCGGCGGCCGCTGCCAGATTGAGAACTCGTATAAGAACGGCTGCACAGCCATGATTGTTGGCGAACGGGTGTACAACATCGCGTCCAGAGCGACCGTGGATGAAGCGATTGCATCCGGCATTCAAAAGTGTGAAGAGGTCGACAGGAATTGCGTGGCTTCGTACAGCGCATGCAGCCCCCCAGTCCGTATCCGCTAACTGAAAGCTTCAAACAAAAATACTCTTTCTTGACGCATCCTACGGACGGCAATCTCCCCGCATGAGAACACCAACCAGAACTTTTATCCTCAGCCTTGCACTCGTTATGTATGGATCGGGCGCGCAGGCGTATGAAAGCACCGCCCAGGTCATCAAACGTCAAGCGCCTGCAGGCATCAGCAATGTGTTCTATGGCTGCGTTGAAAAAGCGGAGTCAGACACCATCGCCCTTGCTGAATGTCAATCTGCGGAGAAGAAACGACAAGACGCGCGATTGAACACCGCTTACAGTTCGCTACTCAGCAAGCAGCGTGGTACGGACAAGGAAAAACTGATCCGCGCCGAACGCGACTGGCTGGATTTCCACAGCACCAGCAATGCCTTCGAGGTGTCACTCTATGGCAGCGAAACGGTGAGCAGCTTTCAAGTCATGCAGCGAGAAATTTTCCGTCTCTGCGAGCGCGCCAATGTTCTGGAAGAATACGTATCGATCGCAAACGATCGGTAGCCGCAACTTGTTTCGTCTGCATGCTTCCTGCCTTCCCATCGAAATCAGGATGTTGATTTCAAATCAATGATTCAGGGATCAGTGGCGGGGCATGCGGGATAGTGATGAGAACTATATCTACTCCATAGCCCTCTATACCCCTCCAAAATAGGCATAAGGGGGCGGCAGAGCTGACTGATAGCCATCAGACCTCCGCTTCGCGCGCCCATCGCGGATGGTTCAGGTAACCACCGCGGCGCTCCGCAAGCGGACATCCGATCTATGAATTGCAGCCGGCCACTTTGCGTGGGAAAACGATGGAACGCCCAACGCACGACCAAAGGTTACTCCCGACATTACATGGTATTGTTTCTAAGTTCTGGGTCGGGACGATCGGCTATATGAAGATATCACATTGTATAGAAAATGGAGGGAATGGAATGTGGGTGTTCGGATATGGGTCGCTTATGTGGGACAACTGGCAAACACCGCATGGCGGCGCGAATGGGGTGTTGGCGGAGCTAAAAGGTTATGAACGATCTTTCAACAAAGCGTCGCAAGTGAACTGGGGGACCAATACCACACCTGGCCCTACCTTAAACTTGATCGAAAAGGCTGACGGGACTTGCGTCGGCTATGCGTTTGAGTTTGACGACTCGAAACAGACCGAAGTGTTCGCTGACCTTGAACAGCGCGAAGGCAAGAACTTTCCCCTACGAAAGATGAGGGTCAAACTGGGCGACGGCCGCAAAGTGGAGGCGTATTTACCAGTCTATGTGGGGAAAAACGTCATCACAGGAAAAACTCTCGACGAGTTGGTTGCGATGGCCATGGCAGCCGTTGGGAAGGATGGTAAGGCTTCGGACTACGTGCTCAATATTGCCAAAAAGCTCAACGCGGCTGGTGTTGAAGATTGTACCGTCAACGCGTTCGCAGCCGCTGTCAGGAAGGCTCAACAGTCTGACGGCTGGCCTGTTGCTGAAGAAATTGCTGATCGCAAATCGACTCAACCCGGCGCGTAGTCGCGGCACGCCGAGTTTGCGCTAGGGATCGAATACTTGGATAAGAAGCCTGAACACAACAAGCGGAGTCGCGACCCAAAGCTGGCGTCTAAACCGGCCAAGGGTGCGTCTAGGGCCGGCTCCAACGCAGGCCGCGGCTTTCGCTACCAAGACGCCATATCCGCTTGGTTGTCGGTGAAAATATGGGCTGGCCAGCGAGCGCCCGCCATCGTGATCCCGGAAGGTGGTGACGACATCGAGCTGCGTGGCGAAGCAACGAGCTTTGTCCAGGTCAAGAGCCGACGGGAACACCTTGGGGACTATACAGAAGGCGAGACGGTCGGACACATTGAAGACCTGTGGAACCGGTCGCTTGGCTCCGCACCGCGGCCGCAGCGACTGGAACTCGTTCTTGAGCGGGAGGTGACGGGCCTCAGCCCCCTCGACGACCACCCCGCAGTCCGCTCAATCGAAGGTCCGATCAGCACCAGACTTTCAAAGTTCGGTGGAGCCTCTGATCTTCTCCCGAGAACATCGCTCACCGTTGTGACCTCACCGCAGGAATCGGCGATCAGCCTGATCGTAGATCGGTTGAACTGCGCCCCGATTGCGGCCCAGATGTGCTTTGCCGAACTGCTTGTTCGCGTGGGCTCTTTGGCAGACGCCAATGGCCGGTTGGCGCCGGAGAAATATCGTGGCGTTTCGATCTCTGACACTGAAACGGCAATCCGAGATGTCTTGGCTGCTATCGACGTTGACGCGATCGAACGCGCCCTGATGGATGGCGTCTGTGAGCCGGTCGATTTCCTCACACCTCTCAACGATCCGAACTTCTATCTTGGGGTTGATGTGGAACCCGGTCACATCGCGGCAGGTTTGGTGGCTGAACGCCCCGGAAGCAGATCGGCGTTGGTGCAAGGTATTGAACAACGCCGGGCCGCGTTGATCGTCGGACCGTCAGGGGCCGGAAAATCCGCTTTAATGTGGGAGGCCGCCAACACATTGCGCCATACGGTGCGGTGGTTTCGTATCCGTCGTCTGAGCGCGGCGGATATTCCATCTCTGCGCCAGTTGGTCCGGACGTTTCGCGCTTCAGAAGACAGTCCCCTGGGCTTTGTCATGGATGACGTCGGCCGGAATGGGCCGGAAAGCTGGGGCGGCTTGCTCAAAGAAGCGATGTCTGTGCCCGGCGTCGTCCTGCTCGGCTCGGTCCGGGAAGAAGATGTCACGCTGATTGCCGAGCGTGCGCGTGCAGCCGAAGTACGTGCCGATCCTGATGATGAACTCGCAGAACGACTCTGGCGAGAACTGCGCGAAGCTGAAAAGACGAACTGGGCAGGCTGGTACGAGCCGTGGAAGATGAGCGATGGTCTTCTTCTCGAATATGTCCATATCCTGACGCGCGGACAGAGGATGCACGAGCTCCTCGCCGACCAGGTTGCGGCCAGGGTTTCAGATCCGATGCGTTCCCTCGAACTTGATATTTTGCGATCCGGTGCTTGGGCAGGCGTAGCGAGTGCCGAAGTCGATGCATCACGATTGGCGCGCGCGCTCTCGGTCAGTGAGGCCGATCTGTCACGCGCCTTACAGCGCCTCATCAAGGAACATCTGGTCCGCTCACCTGCTCCGGGCGCGGTCACCGGTCTACACCAGCTTCGATCGGAAGAATTGCTGCAGCTCACACACCAGACGACATTGCCGACCCTCGAAACGAGTTTCGAACGGACGATCGCAAGTGTGCCCGCCACCGATCTCGGGCCCTTGGTCGCGGACACGCTATCTGCGGTGCGCTTACCTGTTTCGGCGGTGCTCGATGGCTTAATTGCCCGCTTGGAGGGCGAACAGGATGCGCGAGCGTTGGCTTCAGCGCTCCGGGGTCTGGGTTCGAGCCGCGTGTCTTCGGGCGTCGACGAATGGCTGCACACGCCTGAAGCGCGTGCGCTGCCGCGAACGCAAGTCGGAAGCGCCGCAATGTTCGGGATCGCGGGTATTGATCTGAGTAGTCTCAGCATCATCCCGGAGGTCCAAGCCGCGGCGAATCGACTTTCGCAGATCAAAGGTTCGCCGGAAGATGACCCTCGCCGCCTGTTGATGGAGCGTATGTCACCCTCTGCCTTGTCTGCTCTAATCGAGACAGCGGACCTCACGAGCCTTGATGAGATTCTCTCGGCCTTGGTCGGAATGCCTTTACCAGCCATGGTACGGACCAGCCTCGTGCATGCTCCAGAAGAGCTGTTGAACGCCGATCTAAATCTTGTGGGGTCGGTGATGGGGACACTCTCCGCTCTGGATCGTGAGATCGCCAGTCACTGGGTCGTCGAGGTCGGGCAAGAGGCGTTGTTCGCACGGGTTCAGGCAGAGACGGCTTGGGCCGGCCCTGTAACAATCAAGAGCACCGATGATGGAGTGATCGTCCGTTGCGATCTTTGGTACGTTGCGGGCTCCGTACAGGGAAATCCGCATGAAGCAGTTGTGAGTTTGTGCGAGTTAATCTTAGCCCTGTGTCCGTCGGCGGACATTGCGGTGGCCAACGCCATTACGGCAAGCGGCGAGTTGGCTGGCCTTGCCCAGCTGCCGCTCGCAACAAAGCGGATTCCCCGAGAAAAACTTCCCCCACCTTCAGTTCCTCAGTGGAATCGGCGGTGGGGTGATCTGATTTCCCGCCGCGTCGCCGCTCCGAGCTATAGCGACTATCTTGCCAGAGGCGTGACAATTCTCGATGCCCTTGTGCCGACGTTGGAGAAGGTCTTCGACGCGCATTTTCGAGGAAAGGATGCACTCGGCAATCTCGCCGACAGACTGAATGCGCTTAATGCTGATACTGAAGCGCTGACACCCCCCGCTGTTTCGTCATTGGAAGCGTCGGGTGCGGGAAGCGGAGAAGCCAATACCGCCGTCACCAAATTTCAAAACCTCCTGCACAGCGCAAGCGTCAATCTTGTCAAGAGGTTCGCGATACTGCCCGACCAAGCTGGCGCATACATTGCCTGGCTGAGCGATCTCATCGCCGATGTCGACACTGCAATTGCCGAAGAGCCTTGGCAGCTCATCGCCGACGGTCCTCCGCCAATGCTTGCCCGTCTCAAGACGCTATTGCAGACGTTGCGACTTCTGGCCGGAGAAGCCCATGAAAGGAAGCAAGCGCCAGCGGTAACTTGGGCGGCACGAGGCAAAGATGCGCGAGTAGGCAACTCCGTTCGGCTCGTATCACTCTCTGCCAAAGTTGCCGGAGAAACACGACTAGCTCAGCGAAAGGCAGAAATTGAGCGCCTGGCAGAGGAAGCCGGGGTCGCCGCACAGTTCCATCTTCGCGTTAATGCCAAGGGTATTTTACCGTGGCCGCCAGCTGATGTTCTCGCGTTCTTACCCGCGCCCGACATTGCAGATGCGGCGGTCAAGCTCGCTGAACAAGCCGAACTCGTGCGGTCGTTGGTGGACTCATCTATCCACCTGACGATCATGCCTAACATTGAGGGTGTCGCGTTCCCGGCACTCGCAAAGTCTGGTTACCAGACCCTCCTTCCTGACGTGGAAGGCGCTGCCTTCTGGGCTGAACAACTCGGATTGCCACAAGCCCCATCTGCTATGGCAAGCATGTTTGGGGAGGTGCTGAATCTTGCCGGCGAACTTGGGGCAATGGATCAAAAGTTCCTTGGCAATGAGACTCGTCCCGAAGAAGAGATTGTTGCCCGTCGGAGCTTGGAGGTCGCCTTCACAAGAAAGTATGAGGAACTGACCCGACGACTCAATGCTTTTGACCAAGCCCTGCAATCGGATGTGTCCGAATTGATCGAGCATCTGCGAACTGGGGACATTGACTTCGCCGCTGAAGCGCAGGCTGCGATTGGCGGGGCTTCAAGCAATATCGCCGAGGCGGCGGGATATGTGTCTCTGCTTTTGATGTCAGCCGAGATCGTCGAAATGTCCATCGACGGGAAAACTATCAAACGTGTTCACGCGACCGAATCCGAGCAGATCGTCGATGACCAAGAGTAAAAATAGGGACGACTTCACTCAGGCAACCAAGAATCGCCTTGCGAAGCAAGCCCGGCATCATTGTAGCAATCCTAGTTGCAGGAAGCTGACGTCAGCGCCGACCAGCGATGGCTCAAAGGAAATGAATATTGGAGTTGCCGCTCATATCTGCGCTGCAGCCCCCGGAGTTGGTGCACGCCGCTATCGCGCCGATATGACGCCCGACCAACGGAAATCGCATGAGAACGGGATTTGGCTTTGCCAAGACTGTGCAAAGGCAATTGATTCAGATGATCCCATTTTCACCGATGCATTTCTGCACTCTTGGAAGCAGAAGCACTCTGAGGACATGTGGCGCAGCGTTATCGACAAGCTTCCCTTCGGCCCGACCATGCCGCCGACGGTTGCGGAGATCAGTGCACGCTTTCAAAAAGCTGCCGCTGCAGATTTGGCCGTCTTTCGTCGAACACCCAAATGGCCGGGAACAAACGTGGCGCTCACGCTGACATTAAAGGTAAAGCATGTGGACGAGGCGCTTAGTACGCGCGCGCTTGCCAACGCGGTGACCACACTGGATGACCTCATCCTTGTCGCGGCACCCGGAATGGGAAAGACGACAACTCTCTTTCAGGTCGCCGACGGTCTGTTGGAAATCGGCAATGGCACGCCGCTTATCGTGCCGTTGGGAGATTGGGCCACCGAAGGCGACGCGTTGCTCGTATCCATCCTGAAGCGCCCTGCGTTCAACGGAATTTCCGAACAGGATTTCCACGCCGTCGCGACGAACCCCGGCGTCGTGCTACTTCTTGACGGCTGGAACGAACTGGATCCCGCCGCACGCGAACGCGCGCGCGTGCAAATCACGGCCCTCAAGACTGAATTGCCGGAGCTTGGTCTTGTCATTTCCACGCGCAGGCAGGCTCTCGACATTCCTTTCGGTGGGACGCGGGTCGATTTGCTGCCGCTTGACGACGAGCAGCAAATGGAGATTGCGCGCGCCATGCGCGGCGAGGATGGCGCACAGCTCGTCGATCAAGCCTGGCGAACAGCGGGCGTCCGGGATCTTGTGACCATCCCTCTCTATCTCACGGCACTGCTGTTGCTGCCAGAGGGCGCGCCTTTTCCGACCACAAAGGAAGAAGTGCTACGGCGCTTCGTTGCCGCGCACGAGCAGGAAGCCCGCCGTGCGGCGGCGCTTCATGCCGTGGCCCTCGGCTTCCAGCAGGACTATTTGGATGACCTCGCCGTGTTCGCCACGACAACGGCCAACACGGCGATCACGGACAGCAACGCGCGCAAATCGGTTGCCGAGACCGCGCGGGTCCTGATGACCGATGGGCAGATCACCATCACCACACAACCCGACACGCTGCTCGACACGCTTGTCAGCAATCACGTTCTGACGCGCTCCGGCGATGCGCCGGGCTATTCGTTCCAGCACCAGCAATTTCAAGAATGGTACGCCTCGCACTACGTCGAACGACTGATGCTGCAGGCCGCCAACGACCCGGCAGAACGCGAGAAACTGAAGGCCGACGTGCTGGACCAGCGCCCGTGGGAAGAAGCAATCCTGTTCGCTGTCGAACGGAGCGCGCGCGGCGACGCCGCACATAAGGCCGCATGCAGCGCGGCCATCCGCGCAGCATTTGACGTCGATCCTGTCTTCGCGGGCGAGATGATCTTCCGCGCCACCGAGGAGGTATGGGCACCGATCGGCACCGAAATGCGGGATCTTGCTGAGCAGTGGCACGCGCCAGGCAAGGTGGATCGCGCCGTGCGTTTCATGATCGCGTCCGGCAGGCTGGAATTCGCCGATCTTCTTTGGCCGCTTATTTCGCACGCAAACACCCAAGTGCATCTGCCCGTCCTCCGGGCGGCGAAGCGATTTCGCCCATCCGTGCTTGGGAACCACGCGCCGGCGCGCATCGCAGCACTGCCACCGGAAATCCGCAAGAACGTACTGCATGAAATCGCATTGCATGGCGGAATCGACGGCCTCGACCTTGCTACCGCAATCGCGAAGACTGACAGCGATCCGGACGTGAAGGCGACAGTGGTCGATGCGCTCTCATTTCGACGGGCGGATCGCCACGTCGCCGACTTGCTCGCTGACGCGGGCGACGCGACCTACGACATCCTCGCTGAAAAGGGTCACCTCGACGACATTGCAGTCGATGCCGTCCAGCAGGAACTCCGGCGAGCGGGCGAACGGCGCAAGGTTGCTGGCATTTCGCACTTTCAGCGCCTGCGCACGCTCGTTCACGCGCCGGTCGGAGATGGCCACGATACCGACGTTACTGAGATTGTTGCCGAAATGGAGATCGACCGGAAACGCGATGGCGAAATGCACTTGTTGAATGAAGTGCGAAAGCGATTTCCAGAGGCTCTCGCTAACGGGCTACTGCGCCGCGTGCGGGAGCACCGCGAACTCTTCTACGGCGCCGACGATATTCTTGCGGCCGCCGGGTTTGCCCTTGAGGACGACGCACTGCTCGGGATCGCCCTCGAAGAAACAAGCCGCCACGAAGCCCGCGCCGAGGCCGCCGCTTCAGTGCTGGGACCAAACGCTGTTGGCCGGCTGATAGACGCGTATCTTGCCGCTGGGAAAGTCGTGCGCGACGCCAGCGGGAAGTACAGCCAGGCGGCGGGTGACCGCTATCACGATCTGCGCGCCCGTATCGGCCACACGCCGGGCGCAAGTTTGGTGGCCGCCGTTCAGGCGCGGGCGGTAAACGCTGACAATGAGGAAATCGCCCAACTGGCCGAGCTGTGTTCCCGTGAGACCTACGGCGACGAAGAGCGGGCGCGACCCTTCAATGAGGAAGGCTTGGCCGCAATCGGAGTGCTGGCGCGCGAATGGGCAGAGCGCATGCTCGCCGCCGGGGATGAGAAGCGTTGGCGAGTGGCCACCATTGCAACGATGATGAGCCACGCACCGTCCGTCGCACATCTTCCATCCTTGAAGAGATTGCTTGACGACAACTTACGTCGCTATCGGGCTTTCCGCGAAAAAGCGACTGCGAGCGGCTGGAAGGATCGCGACGCTGTACACGAAGCGCAGCACCCGCACATGCACGAGTACCAACGTGCGTTCTTGGCGATCAATGCGCAGGAGACCTTTGCGCTGATGCGTGAATACCTGACGGATGAGCAATTTGGCGAGCTGGCGGCGCGTGTGCTGGCTGCCCAGTGGTTTGAGGCGAACGAACCCAAGGACGACAAGAAGTTCCGCAGCGGCGTAGATTTCTCGCGCGTGGAAGCGCGCCGCGAGGCGCGCGCCGGCGATCCCGCCGCGACATCGGTCGAGGCAGAGGCAATCTTCGACGCAATCGAGACCTTGATTGTCGACGGTTCGACGGATGCGCAGGTGAAGCTGGCAGTTGCGCTCGGCATTGTCGGAGCACGGCTCCCGCACGGCCAGCGTGACGCGACGATCCAGAAGCTCATTTCTCTCGCGCCGAGGCAGGCGCGCGCAGCCTTGCTGTTGTCGCTGAGCCTCTCTGGCGAGGACATCGACATCAAGCTCGCGGCCGACGGCATAGCTGAGACCTTTGAGGCGGCCAAGAAGGAGGCCTGGATTCTGACTCAGAGCGACGCGTATCAGCTACGTGCTTGGTTGCGCCTTTTGCCGTTCACCACGCCTATCACCGATCTGCCCGCCATCGTGCGCGGCATACCGGACGCACAGCGCAACCCACGAATGCTCGAAGAGATGGTCAGCGGACTCAGCAGTTCGTGCTCGGACGACGCAGAAGGCGTGACTTTCACGCTCGCAGAAGAAGACCCGCGTCTCTACCAGAACCACCAGTGGCGCGCGACCGCGTTGAGGCTCGGCACCGTATCCGCCGCGCGCCGCCTTGTTGATTTGACCGTCAGCGGCGCGCTCGACGGCAAGTCATACGACGGGTGGCGTTGGCAGCGCGAACTGGGCGGCTTACTTTCGGAGTTCCCAGAGGTGCGCGCCTACGTCTACTACCTTCTGAAGGATGGGCCGACAACGAAGCAGCTTGCCTTGCTAGCCAGCGCAGCTGCCGAAGACCCTGGCACGGACGGCGTACTGATGCTGATCGATTTTGAGATGAAAACCGGACGCTCGTTCCTGGCGTGGCAGGCGATCCAAAGCGCCGTCACGCAGCACGTCCCGGCAGAGAACTGGGAAGGTGCTTACAATGTCCTGCCCGTCCCCGCGGTCGAGCTGCGCCGGAAGCTGCTGGCGATGACGGGCGGCGGCGGCAAGGATGACCCCGCCGCCCGCTGTCTCAACCTCATAGACAAGCTCCGGGACGAGTACGGTGCGCCAGAATCGGAACCACGCCATCCCTATCTTGCGTCAGGGCGCCCTTGGCCGATCTTGACGCCGGATCCCGACGCAGAGGCCGGGAACTGATTCGGTAGGCGAATGATCCGGGCGAAATGTCGGCCCGAAAGCAAGCGCGTGTCTGCATTCCGGCTCTCCTATCGCAAAGCCACCAGTCCGTTCACGGCCCTAACCCGGTCATGCCGAGCAGAAGGGAAGCACGCTATGGCGTATGACCGGCGGTTGTGACGAAGGGATATCCCACATGGCAAGGCGTGCGCGAACCCCAGCCCGAAGCGCGACTGCTCAGAATGGTGCTATCTATCTGATAACAAAAGATATGGCGGGATTATTTGTGCGGTAATCGGCGGTGATTGGCGGAGAGAGTGGGATTCGAACCCACGGAAGGTTTGACCCTTCGCCGGTTTTCAAGACCGGTGCCTTAAACCGCTCGGCCATCTCTCCGTATCGGTAGCGCTGTCCGCGCCCCCGCGTGCCCAGGTCATTGCAACCTGGGCATCCGGTCGGGGCAGCGCCCCGTCCGGCATGGTTACCCGGCACTGGCCGGGGGTCGCATTCTCGCATTTCAGGTGAGGTTTGCCCACCCGGTCGGTGTCGGGCTCAGCCCGCATCCACCGCCAACGCACCCAACGCACTGGCCTTGATCTTCTCCTTGGCCCGCTCACACGCGCCATCACAATGCAGGCGCGAGGCCTCCAGCTGCGGCGGCAGGTGTTCGGCCAGGAAGTCGATGAACACACGCACCGCCGGCAGCAGGCCGCGGCGCGAGGCGAACACGGCGTGGCAGATGCCCTGCGGCAGCGACCATTCCGGCAGCACCACTTCCAGCTCGCCGCTGCGGACGGCGTCGGCGCAGACGGTTTCGGGCAGCATGGTGATGCCGAACCCGTCCTTCACCATGCTCTGCAGCAGCGGGAAGTCGAACCCGGCCACGCGCGGCTGCAGGTCCACGCGGCGCACCGCGCCTTCCGGGCCGTGCAGTTCCCAGCGCTGGCGGGCTTCGTCTTCACTGATGCTCAGGGTGACGTGGTTGGCCAGTTCGTCCGGGTCCTTGGGGCGGCCGGCGCGGTCGAGGTACTTCGGGCTGGCCACCAGTAGTTCCTGCACCTGGCCGAAGCTGCGCATGACCAGGCTGCCGTCGTCGTCCAGCCGCGAGCGCACGCGCAGGGCGACGTCGTAGCCTTCATTGATGATGTCCACGCGGCGGTTGCTGATGTTCAGCTGCAGGCGCACCTTGGGGTACTGGGCCAGGAACTTGGGCAGCAGCTTGGGCAGCTGCATCTGCGCCAATGAGACCGGCACACTGGCGCGCACCAGGCCGCGTGGCTCGGCGCTCAGCCTGTCCACCACCTCACGTGCGGCCTGGGCCTCGGCCAGCATGGTCTGGGCATGGCGGTGCACGCTGGTGCCCACGTCGGTCACCGCAAAGCGGCGCGTGGAGCGCTGCAGCAGGCGCACGCCCAGGTCGGTTTCCAGCTGGCTGATGCGCCGGCTCAGGCGGGATTTTGGGATGCCCAGCGCGCGTTCGGCCGCGGCAAAACCGCCGTGGTCGACCACCATGGCGAAGTAATAGAGATCGTTTAGGTCGTGCATACCGAAGTTCCAGATATAGAACAATACGTGGTATTCAACCACCTTTATCCCAGCCAAGCAACAACCTAACCTGTTCTCCGTCGGCGGCGCCTTGCCCGCCCCTCCCCAGATAACAGGTGATTGCCATGAAGCTTCTTCACATCGATGCCAGCGTCCTTGGCGACAACTCGGTTTCCCGCCAGCTCTCGGCCGCCGTGGTCCAGCAGTGGCGCGACCAGGTGCCGGGCCTGGAAGTGACCTACCGCGACCTGGACGCCCAGCCCGTTGCGCACCTGCGCAGCAGCTCGCTGGCCCAGACCGACGCGGCTGAAGTGGCCGACGCGGCGCTGGTGCTGGAACAGTTCCTGGCCGCCGACGTGGTGGTTATCGGCTCCCCAATGTACAACTTCAGCGTGGCCTCCACCCTCAAGGCGTGGATCGACCGCCTGGCAGTGGCCGGCAAAACCTTCAAGTACACCGATACCGGCCCGGTGGGCCTGGCCGGCGGCAAGCACGTGATCGTGGCCAGCAGCCGCGGCGGCCTGCATACCGGCGCCCCGACCGACTTCCAGGACCCGTACCTGCGCCAGGTGTTCGCGTTCTTCGGGATCGACGATGTGGAATTCGTGCGCGCCGAGGGCATTGCCTATTCGCCGCAGCACCGCACCGATGCCATCGCCCAGGCGCTGGCCACCCTGCCGCAGCCGCGTGAGCTGGCTGCTGCCTAAGGTGTAACACCACGCCGTTCCTCCTCGTCGTGGCGGCGTGGCGCGCAGCACCGGTTCTCCCTCCCCCGCCGGTGTTGCGCCTGATGGCCCCTTTTGGGGCCATCTTCTTTTTCAATGGCGCAACTGCGATGCAGGTGCTGGGCAAGGTCGATGAGCGTCATTACGCTGACCGCTTACTTGTTCAGGACGGGCCCGCATGCGCTATCTGGTCGTTGCTCCGCACCGGAGCGAATTCCCCCACCCCATCACGCTGGCGCGTGGCCAAGCGCTGCAGGTGGGTGAGCGTTATGAAGGCGCGGAAGGCTGGGACGACTGGTTCCTGTGCGAAGCCGCCGACCAGGCACCGGGCTGGGTGCCGGCGCAGGTGATCGAGCGGGATGCGCAGGGCGATGCGTTTGCCAAGGAAGACTACTGCGCGCGCGAGCTGGACGTAGACCCGGACCAGGTGCTGGTGGGTGGGCGCGTTCTGAACGGCTGGGCGTGGTGCGCGCCGGCGGGCGGCGGGGTTGAGGGGTGGGTGCCGTTGCGGGTGTTGCGGGCGATGTAACCCAGGTGAGGGGTAGAGCCACCCCATGGGTGGCTGCACGCAATGCCCGAATCGCCCCGCCAGAGCCCCCGAGGTGCTGCACAAACAAAAAACCCGCCGTTCGGCGGGTTTTTCGTGGATCAGGCGATGGTGTCCAGGCCGCCCATGTAGGGCTTGAGCGCATCTGGCACGGTGATGCTGCCGTCGGCGTTCTGGTAGTTCTCCATCACTGCAATCATCGCGCGGCCCACGGCTACGCCGGAGCCGTTGAGGGTGTGCAGCAGCTCGGGCTTGCCGGTTTCCGGGTTGCGCCAGCGGGCCTGCATGCGGCGGGCCTGGAAATCACCGCAGTTGGAGCACGAGGAGATTTCGCGGTAGGTGTCCTGCGAGGGCAGCCACACTTCCAGGTCGTAGGTCTTCACCGCGGCAAAGCCCATGTCGCCGGTGCACAGCAGCACCTTGCGGTACGGCAGGCCCAAGGTTTCCAGCACCACTTCGGCGCAGCGCGTCATGCGCTGGTGTTCGTCTTCGCTCTGCGCGGCGGTGCACGCGGCCACCAGCTCCACCTTCTCGAACTGGTGCTGGCGGATCATGCCGCGCACGTCACGGCCACCGCTGCCGGCTTCGGCGCGGAAGCACAGCGAGTGGGCGGTCATGCGCAGCGGCAGCTGGTCGGCGTCGATGATTTCGTCGCGCACGATGTTGGTCAGCGGCACTTCCGAGGTCGGGATCAGGTACCGGGTGGACTCGCCCACGGCGGTCTTGAACAGGTCGTCCTCGAACTTGGGCAGCTGGCTGGTGCCGCGCAGCGAGTCGGCGTTGACCAGCGCCGGCACGTTGGTTTCCTGGTAGCCGTGGGTGTCGGTGTGCAGGTCCAGCATGAACTGGGCCAGCGCGCGGTGCAGGCGGGCCAGCGGGCCGCGCAGCACGGTGAAGCGCGAGCCGGACAGCTTGGCCGCGGTTTCCGCGTCCAGCCAGCGGTTGCGGGCGCCCAGCTCCACGTGGTCCAGCACCGGGAAGTCGAAGCTGCGCGGGGTGCCCCAGCGCTTCTGCTCCACGTTCTCGGTTTCGTCCGCGCCGGCCGGCACGTCGTCGCCCGGCAGGTTGGGAATGCCCAGGGCAATGGCTTCGATCTTGTCGCGCAGTTCGTCAAGGGCCACTTCCGAGGCCTTCAGCTCGTCGGCGAACGCGGCCACTTCGGCCATGATCGCCGAGACGTCTTCGCCCTTGGCCTTGGCCTGGCCGATGGCCTTGGAGCGGCTGTTGCGCAGGCTCTGCAGTTCCTGGGTGCGCACCTGGATGCGCTTGCGGTCTGCTTCCAGCGACTCCAGCCCGGACACATCCAGCTCGAAACCGCGCGAGGAGCGCAGGCGTTCGGCAAGGTCGGCGGGGTGTTGGCGAAGCAGGGCTGGATCAAGCATGGCGTGTGCGATGGGGTTGGGACTGGAGGGGGATTATCGCCTGTTATGCGGATTTCTGCCGCCCGGGGGCCGCCATGTACCCCTCAGTCATTCCGGGCGTGTCAGAATCGGGGGGTTCACTACGGTATGGCTCATGTCCGCTTCCCGCTCCTCGTCTGGCAAGAACATCACCTTCCACCTGCCCCGGCGCAGCCTGATGATCGCCGGCATCGCCTTCGGCGTTGGCGTGCTGCTGTTCCTGGTGGTGTGGCTGAGCAGCCGCAACGACGACTTCTACAAAGCCGGCCCGGCGGCAACGCCGCAGCAGGTGGCCGATATCGAGCCGTTGCCCGAACCCCTGCCCGCCGCGGCCGGGTCGAGCGACATGCCCGACGCCAAGCCGCTGCCGCCCGGCGAAGAAGCCCCGCAGCTCGTGGAAACCGCGCCCCCGCCGCCGCCGGCCGCCGCCGCTGCGCCGACCGCCGAGGCCCCGGTGGCCGCCGCTGCCGGTGACCGCCCGCAGCCGATCGCCGACCAGTCGCCGCCGCCCTCGTATCCGCCTGCCGCGCTGCGTCGTGGTGATTCCGGCACGGTGGTGGTGCGCGTGGATGTGGATGCCACCGGCTACCCATCGAACGTGACGATCATCGAACGCAGTGGTTCACGCGATCTTGATCGCGCCGCATCGGATGCAGTGCGCCGTTGGCGCTTCCAGCCGGCGCAGAGCAATGGCCAGCCGGTGCCGGGCAGCATCGAGGTACCGTTCGACTTCAAGCCGCAGTAATCCGCGGCCGCCGGATCATCACGTAACGCTGATTCGGCAACGGCTCATCAAGCTGAACCTCGATGGCAATGCAGTCGCCGCGTTGACGGTGCGCTGACACATCCACAACCGGGTACGGGCAAGACTGCGGGTGTCAAAACGACATCAGGAGTTCGCCATGAGTATTACCCATGCCCATGACATGCACACGTCGCCGCAGCACCAGCGCGACGTGACCGATGAACCGGCCCGCCGTGGCACCTCGCCGTGGTTGTGGATGGCGCTGATCGTGGCGATGTTTGCCGCCGCGCTGGTCTGGTTGCGCTACGCCAACCCCAACGAAACCAGCACCGCGCCGGTTGGCGAGCGCATGTTGCCGGCGACCGAGACGCCTGCCGCCACCACTGCACCGACCCCGGCAACGCGCCAGGCCGCACCGGCCACCACCCAGCGCAAGCCGGCCGTGGCCGCGCGTAACCGCGAGGCGCGCCCGCTGGCCAGCAATGCCAAGCCGACCTACCCGGCCAGTGCGCTGCGCAGTGGCGTGCAGGGCAGCGTGGTGGCCAGCCTGAGCGTGGACCCGCGTGGGCACGTGACCGATGCCAACATCGTGCAGCGCACCGGTTCGCGTGACCGCGACCTGGACCGCGCGGTGCTGACCACCGTGCGCAACTGGCAGTTCGAGCCGGCCATGAACAATGGTCGCGCCGTGGCCAGCGTGGTGCGCGTGCCGGTGGATTTCCGTACCGAGCGCTAAGTTGAGGCGCTGAGGCGGGAACCAAAAAGGGAGGCCAATGGCCTCCCTTTTTTGTGCGGCGTAGTGCCGGGCGCTGCCCGGCAACCAGGCACATCCCGACGCAACCGCAGACACGTAGTGCCGGGCGCTGCCCGGCAACCACGCATATGCCAACGCAACGGCAGCCGGGCAGAGCCCGGCTCTACGAGCAATCACGCACCATCGTAGTGCCGGGCTCTGCCCGGCAACCATGCGATGCAACCGCAGTCACGTAGTGCCGGGCTCTGCCCGGCAACCAGGCAACGGCCGCCGGGCAGTGCCCGGCGGCGTGCGTCAGGCACTTCGCAACCCGAAGCCCGCCCCCGTGGACAGGCCGTCGAAATCCGGGAACGAGGTGGCGACGTTGGCGATGTCGTTCACCCGCACTTCGCCACTGCTGAGCTGGCCGGCAATGGCGAAGGCCATGGCGATGCGGTGGTCGCCGTGGCTTTCGATGGTGCCGCTGCCCAGCGTGCTGCCGCCGTGGATGGTGGCGCCGTCGTCGGTTTCATCCACCTGCACGCCCAGCGTGCGCAGGCCGGTGGCCATGGCGGCCAGGCGGTCGGATTCCTTGACCCGCAGTTCGGCGGCGCCGCGCACCACCGTGTTGCCCTGCGCGGCAGCGGCAGCCACGAACAGAGCGGGGAACTCGTCGATCATGTCCGGCACCAGCGCTTCGGGAATCTCCGCACCGTGCAGCGGGGCATAACGCACCACCAGGTCAGCCACGACTTCCCCGCCCTGCTCGGCATGGTTTTCTTCGCTGATGTCCGCGCCCATCAGCCGCAGTGCGGCCAGCAGGCCGGTGCGGCGCGGGTTGAGGCCCACCGCGCGCAGGCGCAGCTCGGAGCCGGGAATGATGCTGGCGGCCACCAGGAAGAACGCCGCGGAGGAGAAGTCGGCGGGCACCACGATGTCGGTGGCGCGCAGGCGCTGGCCGCCGCGCAGGCGGGCCTTGCCGGGCGAGAAGTCGATGTCCACGCCGAACGCGCGCAGCATGCGCTCGCTGTAGTCGCGGGTCGGGTGCGGTTCGCTCACCGTGGTCTCACCATCGGCATACAGGCCGGCCAGCAACACCGCGGATTTGACCTGCGCGCTGGCCACCGGCGAGGCGAAATCGATGCCCTTCAGCGTCTGCCCGCCATGCACGTGCAGCGGCGGGGTGCCGTCGCTTTCGGTGTCGATCTTGGCGCCCATCAGCGCCAACGGGCCGGTGACACGGCGCATCGGCCGGCGCGACAGCGATTCGTCGCCCACCATCACGCTGTCGAACGATTGTGCGGCCAGCAGGCCGGCAAGCAGGCGCATGCCGGTGCCGGCGTTGCCGCAGTCCAGCGGCGCGGCGGGGGCCTTCAGGCCGTCCACGCCTACGCCATGCACCACGCGCTGCGACGGCGACGGGGTGTCGATGCGCACGCCCATCTGGGCAAAGATGGCGGCGGTGGCGCGGGTGTCTTCGCCTTCCAGGAAGCCATCGATGTGGGACACGCCGTCGGCCAGCGCGGCGAACATCACCGAGCGGTGCGATACGGACTTGTCACCGGGAATGGTCAGAGTGCCCTGCAGGGGCTGGCCCTTGTGGGCAATCCAGTACGGCGTAGCGGTCATCGAAGGATCCTGTCAGGCAGCCGCGCGGGCGGCGATGCAGCGGTATGCGGGAAAGGCGGCGCGCCGGCATGGCGACGCCACCGAAGGCGCAGCGCAGGGCTGCGCCGAGACGGTCAGGGCACGGCCACCGGGTAGGAACCCAGCACCTTGATCTGTGCCGAGTGCGCGTCCAGTTCGGCCAGCGCGGCCTGCATCGAGGCGTCCTCGATGTGGCCGGCCAGGTCGATGAAGAAGCCGTACTCCCACTTGGCGTTGTGCGACGGCCGCGACTCGATGCGGTTCATGCTGATGCCGTGGCGCGCGAACGGGCTGAGCACGTCGAACAGCGCGCCGGGCTTGTCATGGATGAACACCAGCACCGAGGTGCGGTCGTGGCCGGAGGTGGGGAAGATATTGCGGCCCACCACCAGGAAGCGGGTGGTGTTGTCGGCATCGTTCTGGATGGGCTTGGTCACCACCTTCTTCAGGCCGTACACGTGCCCTGCACTCTCCCCGCCAATGGCGGCGGCGTCGTCGGCATTGCGGGCGCGGCGGGCGCCTTCGGCATTGCTCGACACCGGGATCTTCTCGGCCTTGGGCAGGTTGGCGCGCAGCCACGAGGAGGTCTGCATGAACGACTGCGGGTGGCCATACACGCGCTCCACGTCGTCCAGCCGACCACTGCGCGACATCAGGTACTGCTGCACGCGCAGTTCCACTTCGCCGCAGATCTTGAGGTTGGAGGTCAGGAACATGTCCAGGGTGATCTGGATGGTCCCCTGCCCCGAGTTCTCCACCGGCACCACGCCGAAATCGGCGTTGCCCGCTTCCACTTCCTGGAACACTTCTTCAATGCTGGCCAGCGGCAGGCCCAGCGCCGAGCGGCCGAAGTGCTTGAGCACCGCCTGCTGGCTGAAGGTGCCTTCCGGACCCAGGTAGCCAATCTTCAGCGGCTCCTGCTGGGCCAGGCAGGCCGACATGATTTCGCGGAACACATGCACCAGCACTTCATCGCTGAGCGGGCCTTCATTGCGGTCCACCACCATGCGCAGCACCTGCGCTTCGCGCTCGGGGCGGTAGTAGTCCACCGCGGCGGCGAGCTTACCCTTGGCCTTGCCGACCTGGTGGGCGAAGTTGGCGCGCTCGGCGATGAGCGCCTGGATGCTGCGGTCGATGTGGTCGATCTTGGCGCGCACGTCCGACAGCACCGGTGCGGGCGTGCTAGCAACGGCAGCGGCCTTGCCGGGGGCGGCCTTCGCAGGTGCGGCGGCTTTGGGCTTGGACGGCGGCGCTTTGGCGGCCTTGGGCTTGGCGGGTTTGGTGGCCATCTGGGTTCCAGGTGCAGTGGGGCGTCGCGCGCCCCGGGAAATACGAAAACGTCAGCCGTGGCGCTGCTGGAAATCGGCCATGAAGGCGACCAGCGCCTGCGCGCCTTCCACCGGCATGGCGTTGTACAGCGAGGCACGGATACCGCCCACGGCGGCGTGGCCCTTCAGCGCGAGCAGGCCGGCGGCCTTGGACTCGCTGACAAAGCGCGCGTTGAGGGTGTCGTCGGACAGGAAGAACGGGATGTTCATGCGCGAACGGGCGGCGGGCACCACCTCGTTGCGGTAGAACCCGCCGGAGGCATCGATGGCGCCATACACCAGCGCGGCCTTGGCGGCGTTGCGGCGGGCGAATTCCTCGACGCCGCCTTCGGCCAGCATCCACTCGAACACCAGCCCGGCCAGGTACCAGTTCCAGGTGGGCGGGGTGTTGAGCATCGAATCGCGCGCCACGTGCGAGCGGTAGTTGAAGATATCCGCGCGCGGCTGGCCGGCGCGTTCGAGCAGGTCGCGGCGGACGATCACCACCGACACGCCCACCGGCCCCAGGTTCTTCTGCGCGCCGGCGTAGATCAGGCCGTACTTGCTGACATCGAGCGGTTCGCTGGCGATGGAGGAGCTGAAATCGGCGAACAGCGGCACCTGGCCGACATCGGGGGTGTCACGGAACTCGACGCCGTGGATGGTCTCGTTGGCGGTGATGTGCACGTAGGCCGCATCCGCCGAGAGCTGCCACGTGTCGCGCGCGGGGATGTCGTGGAAGCCGTTGGCTTCGCTGCTGGCGGCAACATTGACGTTGACGTAGGGCGTGACCTGCTTGATCGCGGTCTTGCCCCAGTGCCCGGTGAGCACGTAGTCCACGGTCTGGCCGGGCTGGGCGAAGTTGAGCGCCAGCAGGGCCTGCTGGGTGGTGGCGCCACCGGCCAGGAACAGCACGGCGTAGTCGTCGGGGATACCGATCAGGCGGCGGAGGTCGGCGTCGGCCTTGGCCGCGACGGCCATGAATTCCGGGCCGCGGTGGCTCATTTCGACAATGGAGGCGCCAGCGCCGTTCCATTCCAACATCTCTTCCTGCGCCTTGCGCAGGACCGATTCCGGCAGGGTTGCAGGGCCGGCACTGAAGTTGAACGCGCGCGTCATGTCACACCTATGGGGCAAGACCCCTAGTATGCCGCAGCGCACCAGGCTTTAGGCCTTGCAGGACTAGGCGAATTTGGTTGCAAACGAATCTATCGGGGCGGGCATTGGGGCGTCACGACCAACGGTGGTGATCTACCGGCGGTGTGGGCGTCACGACCAACGGTCGTGATCTACCGGGTGGTGTGGGGTCGCGACCGACGGTCGTAATGTGCCGCGTGCGTGGTTTGCGGTAGGCACCGACCGTTGGTCGGTGCGGCGGGTGCCGATGGGGCCTTACCGCGCGCCGAACCAGAGGAGGCCGCTGATCACCGCCGCCAGCAGCAGCGCGCTGGCCAGCAGCCACGGCCAGCGGCTTACGCGCGGCGGCTTGGTCGGCGCTGCGTCGTGGGTGGGCAGGTCCAGCAGGTCGTCCTCGTCTTCGCTGACGATCCGGGTGCGGGCGTCGTGCGGCACTTCCAGCACGAACCGGTGCTGGGTATCGAACACCAGCTGGTCGCCGGGCAGCAGCCAGCAATGGCGAACCGCCACGCCGTTGACCCGGGTGGATTCGCCCGCGCCGAGGTCGCGCAGCAGCACGCGCTCGCCGTGCAACTCCAGGCGGGCGTGCTGCTCGGCAAAGGCGGGGTCGTCGATGGCGATGTCGGCCTCGGTGCTGCGGCCGATCAGACGCGGACGGTCCAGGGTGAAGCTGCGGCCGTGGTGCTGGCCGCCCAACCCGCGCAGCAGGCGCAGTTCGTCGCTGCCGGCGTCACTGCGCGGCGGCGCCTGGGCAAGCACCTCGCACTCGCCCTGGATCACCATCTCCACGCCGTCCACATACACCGCATCGCCCGCGCGGAGCATGGCCATGCGCCGCACCGGGCGGCCGTTGACGTGGATGCCGCGCGTGCCGGTGGCCACCTGCAGCCAGAGGCCGCGGTCGTCCAGGCAGAACTGTGCAAGGAGCAAGGTGCCGGTGGCGTCACCGCCCAGCCGGACGGTGCCCGAAGCGTGGCGCACGATGCGCTGCACCCCGGGCCGCAGCGGCTGGTCGGGGTGTTGGCGTTGGGTGAAGTGAACTAGCAGGTTCTGCACGCGGCGAAAGCCTAGCAGGTTGCATGTCATCGAAGAAGAAGTGTGATGCAGTCCTTGGAGTTGGGCGCAAGGATGCGCACAATGCACGCCCTTCCCGCTGCCGCCCGCCAGGAGCTCCCATGTCCAGCATTGATATCCGCCACGCCCATTCCCTGCCCGTCGATGGCGCCCGCAAGGCGATCGAAGACGTGGCCGCCAAGCTGTCCGAGCGCTTCGGCCTGCAGAGCAACTGGGTGGGCGACGTGTTGAACTTCAACGGCTCCGGCGTGGACGGTGCGATCGAACTGCAGCCCGGCCAGGTGCACGTGACCGCCAAGCTGGGCTTCCTGCTGTCGGCGATGAAAGGCATGGTCGAGGGCGAGATCCAGCGCGTGCTGAAGGAAAAGCTGGGCTGAATCCTGGCCCGTCCGCAGGCGCCGGCCATCACATGGCGCAAAGCTGACGCTGATTAGCATCGGGGTGTCCATCCACAGGATCGCCCCATGACCGCACACGACGACTTCGACGACCGCGACACCCGCAGCCCCGACGACAAGCCCTCGCTGGGCGAACAGGCCGAGCGCTTTTCGCGCAAGCTCACCGGTTCGGCCCAGCAGGTATGGCTGGCCGGTCTGGGTGCCTTTGGCCGCGCCCAGGCCGAGGGCAGCCGCGTGTTCGACACCCTGGTGCGGGAAGGCGAAACCATCGAGGCCCGCAACCGCGAACAGAGCGGCGACACGCCGCGCTGGCGCGACAACGTGGAAGAACAGCTTGGCGAGGCCCGCGAAAAAGCCGCCGGCACCTGGGACAAGGTGGAAAAGGCCTTCGATGACCGGGTGCAGGGCGTGCTCAAGCGCCTGAACATCCCCACGGCCGAGGACGTGGCGGCCTTGAACGCCCGCATCGATTCACTCAATGCCCGCGTCAACCGTGCCGAGGCGCGTAATGCCTCCCCCAACGCCGACCCGTCCCCGGGAACGCACCAGGGTCCGGGCGGCGCCTGAGACCGCTCCGGGGCCCATCGGGGCCGGATGTTGCAAAGCAGCACGGCATTGATGACAATCGAAACCGACCCGCCAATCGCTTCTTCGCCGTTTGTTCCCTCCCCTCACGGCTACGGATTGGCGGGTTTTCTGTGTCTGCTGCTCGAAAGTGAGACGTCGGTCACTGGCTGCGGCTCGGACTTCCGAGGCTTCGCATTGAAGAGCCCCCGCAGACGCCTGCGAGCGCATATAAACTGTCAATCGCACATCCGTGTTCATCTCTAGCGCCCCATGTTCTCCTGGATTCTGGCTTTACTGTTGGCCCTCATTGTCTGGACGCTTGCCGCCGCCTGGTTCTGGCTGGTGAAGCGCCGCCGCAAGGAGACCCGGCTTGGGCTCAATGCCCTGGCTGGCATGCATTGGCGTGACTTTTCCGAGATCGTCCGGCGCGCCATGCGCGAGCAGCGCGGGCTGCAGGACGTGCCCGGCGAGGTGGACGACAGCCGCGAGCCACGCAGCGATTTCCTCATGCAGGACGCTCAGCACCGCTGGCTGCTGTCGTGCAAGCATGGCCGCGCGTACCGCATTGGCACCGCGGCGGTGAACGAACTGGGCGCCGCCGCACGGCTGGCCGGGGCCCGGGGCGGCATCCTGATCACCGAGGGCATGGTCGAGCGCGATGGCCGCGTGGCCGCCGAGAAGCAAGGCGTGGAGGTGCTCGACGGGTACCTGCTGTGGCCGCTGCTGCAGCCGTACCTGCCCGGCGACATGGAAGCCCAGGTCAAGAACGCGGCCCGCCGCGAGGCGATCCGGCGGATCTCGATTGCCGCACTGGGGTCGCTGACCCTGGGGCTGCTGGTGGGCATGGGCTACCTGACCTCACGGCTGGACCAGCAGGCCGCCCCGGTGGCGGTGCCCGCGCCGGCCGCGCCACCGGTTCAAGCTGCTGCTGCGCCTGCGGACGCTCCGGTGGCGGGCGAGACGCCGGCCGCCGATGCGCCCGCCGCTGCCAAGCCGGACGCGCCTGCTGCCGCGCCGGGCATCCTGGGCGATGTGGCCGACCCGGACCCGGCCACGCTGGCGCGCTACCAGAAAGAGCTGGCCCGCACCCTGGCCGCGCAGCCGGGCGTGTTGAGTGCGTTCTGGCTTACCCGGCAGACGTTGGCGGTGAACCGGAGTGAGGAGATCGACGTGATCTGGCCGTTGGTCTGCACCGAGGTGAAGCGTTACCCGGCGCTGCGTACCGTGCGTATCCAGTTGAATCCGCGTTTGGGCGTGGACGAGCCGGTGCGTTGGCGGCAGTGCGCTACGCTTTGATGGGGTTTTAGAGCAGCCGGGCAGAGCCCGGCTCTACGCATCGCGCGTGCGGTAAGTACTGCGCGCATGGCGATGCGTTCGTCGTAATGGCGCCCGCCGGTCATGGGGCGCGGCAGAGCCCGGCTCTACGACCTTGCAATAGCGATAAATTCCGCGCGCATGGCGATGCGTTCGTCGTAACGGCGCCCACCGGTCATGGGGCGCGGCTCTACCGGGCGCCGGGGGCGAATTTTGCGACGAGGTCCCAGGCGTCGCCGAGGAACATCTGGCGCACGCAGGTGATGGGCTGGTCGCCGCGCCAGGTGAGGCGGTCGATGACCAGGCAGGCCGTGCCGGGCTTGACCTCCAGCAACGCCGCGGCGGCGTCATCGGCGCCCCAGGCGCTGATGCGGTGCTGGGCGCGGGTCCAGGACACGTTCTGCAGCAGCCAGCTGCCCGGCGCGGTGGTGTCGAAATCCACGTCCAGCACCTCAGGCACGCCCACGGGGCTGATCAGGCGGTGTTCCAGCGCGAACGGACGGCCATCGGCGCGGTGCAGGCAGCGGATGGCCAGCAGCTTGTCGCTGCCCGACAGGGCCACCTCTTCGGCGGCCTGCGGGCGCGGCGCCCGGTAGGCCCGCTCCAGCAACTGGTAGCCGTAAACGTGGCCGCGTGCGCCCACGGCCATGGCGATATCCGGAATTTCCAGCGCCACCTGTTCGAGGTGCGGTGGCTGCCGGGCCACGAACGAACCGGCGCGGCGGCGGCGCTCGATCATGCCGCTTTCAGCCAGCGCGGTCAGCACCTTGTTCACGGTCATCCGCGAGCAGCCATACTGCTCCATCAGTTCGTGCTCATAGGGAATGCGGAACCCCGGCTCCCACTGCCCACTGAGGATACGGCTTTCCAGATCGGCGCGGATGCGCTGGTTGAGGGTTTCTGCTTTCTTGCCCGTCACTCGGGAGTCCTGGATGGGTGCGACCGGCACTCAGCCGGCCGACAACAACGTCTGCAATGCGCGGGCGAAACGGGCGGCCACGGCATCACGCTGCAGGTGACGGCCCTGATGGACCAACTGGCGACCCTGGCGCCACACCGAACGCACCGCACCATTACGTGCGGCGAACACCCAGCTGTCAAGCAAGGCGTCGCCGTCGCGGGCGATCAGGGCCGGGTGCGTGGGGTCCAGTTCGACCACGTCGGCCGGGGCGCCCACCTGCAGCCCGGTGGCCACGCCCAGCGCCTGCCCGGCACCGTGCAGCGACTGCTCGAACAGCCAACGGCCGCTGGACTGGCCATCGCCCGGCGCCAGCACATTGCGCCCGCGCAGCTGCAGGCGCTGGCCGTACTCGAGCAGGCGCAGCTCTTCGGCCGCATCGATCAGCACGTTGGAATCCGAGCCGACGCCGAAGCGCCCACCGGCGCGCGCGAACGCCTGCATCGGGAACAGCCCGTCGCCCAGGTTGGCCTCGGTGATCGGGCACAGCCCCGCCACCGCGCGACTGGCCAGCATGCGCTGCACTTCGTCGTCGTCCACGTGGGTGGCGTGCACCAGGCACCAGCGTTCGTCCACGGCGGCGTGTTCGTACAGCCAGCGCACCGGGCGCAAGCCGCTCCACGCCACGCAGGCGTCCACCTCGCGGGTCTGCTCGGCGATATGGATGTGCACCGGGCCGGGGGTGAGCGGCAGCAGTGCGTTGAGTTCCTCGCCGGTCACCGCGCGCAGGCTGTGCGGGGCGATGCCCAGCACGGCGTCATCCAGGCCCTGCAGCGCCTGGGTGCAGCCCTGCAGCAGCGCGGCGAAACCGTCCACGTCGTGGATCAACCGGCGCTGCGCCGGGTTGGGCGCGGCACCGCCGAAATCGGCATGGGCGTAGAACACCGGCAGCAGGGTCAGGCCGATGCCACTGCCCTGCGCGGCGGCGGCGATGCGCTCGGCCATCTCGGCGCGGTTGGCGTACGGGGTGCCATCGGCGGCATGGTGCAGGTAGTGGAACTCACCCACGCGGGTGAAGCCGGATTCGAGCATTTCCACGTAGGCCTGCTCGGCGATGGCCTGCACCGCGTCGGGCTGCAGGTGCGCCAGGAAGCGGTACATCAGCTCGCGCCAGCTCCAGAAGCTGTCACCGCTCTGGCCGCCGATCTCGGTCAGCCCGGCCATACCGCGCTGGAAGGCATGGCTGTGCAGGTTACCCAGCCCCGGCAGCGCGATGGCCAGCGTGGTGTCGCCCGGCTGGGCCGGCACGCCGGCACGCACCTCGGTCAGGCGGCCGCCGGCACACACAATGCGCACATCGCGGGCCCAGCCCTGCGGCAGCAGTGCGTGGGTGGCATGGAAAACAAGGGTCGCGGCGGGGGTGGCTGGCATCACTGGACATCCCGGAAGTGGCGCCTATATTGTATAGACATATAAGCCGATGTGGTTGCTGCCATGCACTGTGACACCCTCTGGTACCACGCCCACCTGATCACCGTCGATGGCCCGGGCCTGGGCGTGATCGAAAACGGGGTGATCGCCGCCACCGACGGCCGCATCGTGTACGTGGGCGCGGCCGGTACCGAGACGCACCTGCAGCCGGCGCAGCGTATTGACTGCGGCGGCCGCTGGATCAGCCCCGGGCTGGTCGACTGCCACACCCACCTGGTCTATGCCGGCAACCGCGCCGGCGAGTTCGAGCAGCGCCTGCAGGGCGTGAGCTATGCCGACATCGCGCGCGCCGGCGGCGGCATCGTCTCCACTGTGCGCGCCACCCGCGCCGCCAGCGAGGCCGAGCTGATCGCCGCCAGCCTGCCGCGCCTGGACGCGATGCTGGCCGAAGGCATCACCACGCTGGAAATCAAATCCGGCTACGGGCTGACCTTGGACGATGAAACCAAGCAGCTGCGCGTGGCCCGCGAACTGGGCCGCGTGCGCGCGATGGAGATCGTGCCGACCTTCCTGGGCGCGCATGCGATTCCGCCCGGCCGCGATGCGCAGGACTACATCGACGAGGTGTGCAACGTGATGATTCCGGCGGTGGCCGCGCAGGGCCTGGCCGAAGCGGTGGACGTGTTCTGCGAGAACATCGCCTTCAGCGCCGCGCAGGCCGAGCAGGTATTCGTGGCCGCCCGCCAGCACAGGCTGGCGATCAAGATCCACGCCGAACAGCTCAGCAACCAGCATGGCGCGGCGCTGGCTGCACGCCACGGCGCCTTGTCGGCCGACCATATCGAACACCTGGATGCCGAGGGCATCGCGGCGATGGCGGCGGCCGGCACCGTGGCGGTGCTGCTGCCGGGCGCGTTCTATTTCACCCGCGACACCACCCTGCCCCCGATTCCGGCGCTGCGTGCAGCCGGCGTGCCGCTGGCACTGGCCACCGATTCCAACCCCGGCACCTCGCCACTGACCAGCCCGCTGCTGGCCATGAACATGGCCGCCACCCTGTTCCGCATGACCGTGGACGAGTGCATCGCCGGCTTCACCCGTGAAGCAGCGCGCGCACTGGGCCGTACCGATCGCGTGGGTCGGCTGGCGGTCGGCCTGGACTGCAACCTGGCCCTGTGGGACATCGAGGCACCTGCCGACCTGGTGTACCGCATGGGCTTCAACCCCCTGCACGCGCGCGTGATGCGCGGCGTATCCGTCTGATTCTTGTGATGTCTGGAGATTCCATGAGCACTACCCTGACCCTGCAGCCCGGCGCGGTGACGCTGGCGCAATGGCGCGCGATCTTCGATGGCGCGCACGTGCGCCTGGACCCGGCCTCCGCCGCGGCGGTGCTGCGCAGCGCGCAGACCGTGGCCGATATCGTGGCCAAGGGCGCGCCGGTGTACGGCATCAATACCGGCTTCGGTAAGCTGGCCAGCGTGCGCATCGAGCGCGAAGACCTGGCCACCCTGCAGCGCAATATCGTGCTGTCGCACGCCGCCGGCGTGGGTGAGCCGATGCCGGCGCCGGTGGTGCGGCTGATGATGGCGCTGAAGCTGACCAGCCTGGCCCAGGGCGCGTCGGGCATCCGCCCGGAAACGCTGGCGCTGCTGGAGGCCTTCCTGCAGCACGACATCGTGCCGGTGATTCCGTGCCAAGGCTCGGTGGGCGCATCGGGCGACCTGGCCCCGCTCTCGCACCTGGCGAGCGTGATGATCGGCGTGGGCGAAGCGTTTGTCGGTGGCGAGCGGCTGCCGGCCGCCGACGCGCTGGCCCGGCACGGCCTTGCACCGCTGGTGCTGGGGGCGAAGGAAGGCCTGGCCCTGCTCAACGGCACCCAGTACTCCACCGCCTACGCGCTGGCCGGCCTGTTTGCGATCACCACCGTGTTCCAAGCCGCGCTGGTCACCGGTGCGCTGTCGGTGGAAGCGGCCAAGGGCTCGGACACGCCGTTCGACCCGCGCATCCACAGCATCCGCGGCCAGCGCGGGCAGATCACCACCGCCGCCACGCTGCGCACGCTGATGCAGGGTTCGGCCATCCGCGAATCGCACCGCGACAACGACGTGCGCGTGCAGGACCCGTACTGCCTGCGCTGCCAGCCGCAGGTGATGGGCGCGGCGTTCGACGTCATGCGCCAGGCGGCCACCACGCTGGCGATCGAAGCCAACGGCGTGTCCGACAATCCGCTGGTGTTCACCGACACCAATGAAGCGCTGAGCGGCGGCAACTTCCACGCCGAGCCGGTGGCCTTCGCCGCCGACATGCTGGCCATGGCCATCTGCGAGATCGGCTCGATCAGTGAGCGCCGCACCGCGATGCTGGTGGACCCGGCGCTGTCCGGCCTGCCCGCCTTCCTCACCCCGAAGCCCGGCTTGAATTCGGGCTTCATGATTCCGCAGGTGACCGCCGCGGCGCTGGTCTCGGAGAACAAGCAGCGCGCCTATCCGGCCAGCGTCGATTCGATTCCGACCTCGGCCAACCAGGAAGACCATGTGTCGATGGCCGCGCACGGGGCGCGCCGGCTGCTGGCGATGGCCGAGAACGCGGCCAACGTGGTTGGCATCGAGCTGCTGGCCGCCGCGCAGGGCTGCGACTTCCATGCCCCGCTGCGCTCCAGCGACGCGCTGGAAGGCGTGCGTGCGCGCCTGCGCGAGCAGGTACCCACGCTGCAGGACGACCGCTACTTCCATCCGGACATGGTGGCTGCCACCGCGCTGGTGCGCAGCGGCGCACTGGCCGAGGGCCTGGCCGACGTGCTGCCGCAGGTGGAGCCGCTGGCATGACCACCCACCCGGACTGGCTGCAGGTGCACGAGGGCGATGCGCCGCTGATCGTCAGCTTCCCGCATACCGGCAGCGAGCTGCCGCACGACCTGATCGAGGGCTACCACTCGCCATGGCTGGCGCGCCGCGATGCCGACTGGTGGGTGCATGAGCTGTACGACTTCGCCCGCGGCATGGGGGCCACGACCGTGCGCTCGGCGATCTCGCGCTCGGTGATCGACCTCAACCGCGACCCCAGCGGCGTGTCGCTGTACCCGGGCCAGAACACCACCGGCCTGTGCCCGCTGACCACGTTCGACAACCAGCCGCTGTACCACCCGGGCAGCGAGCCGGACGAAGCCGAGATCGCGCGCCGCCGCGACACGTATTTCGCGCCGTACCACGACGCGCTGGCCGCGCAGATCGCACGGCTGCGCCAGCACCACGGCACCGTGGTGGTATATGACGCGCACTCGATCCGCTCGCATATTCCGCACCTGTTCGACGGCGAGCTGCCGCAGTTCAACCTCGGCACCGCCGGCCCGTCGGGCGCGGTCGATACGTCCTGCGACAACACGCTCAGCGACGTGGTGGAGAACCTGCTGAAGATCAGCGGCCTGTCCCACGTGCGCAACGGCCGCTTCAAGGGCGGCTGGATCACCCGCCACTACAGCAACATTCCCGGTGGCGTGCACACCCTGCAGATGGAACTGGCCTGCCGTGGCTACATGCACGAGCCGGCCCCGGACCAGGTGGACGAACACAGCTGGCCCACCCCGCTCGACCCCGACCACGCCGCACCGCTGCGCCACACCCTGGCGCAGGTGCTCAACGCCTGCCTTGCATTCGCTACGAACCGGAGCGCCGCATGACCCGCAACGACCCGTCCCGCACCATCATCGCGCCTACCGGCACCACGCTCACCGCCAAGAGCTGGCTGACCGAAGCGCCGCTGCGCATGCTGATGAACAACCTGCACCCCGACGTGGCCGAGCGGCCGCAGGAACTGGTGGTGTACGGCGGCATCGGCCGCGCCGCGCGCGACTGGGAAAGCTTCGATGCGATCGTGGAAACGCTCACCCGCCTGGACGACGACCAGACCCTACTGGTGCAGTCGGGCAAGCCGGTGGGCGTGTTCCGCACCCATGTGGATGCGCCGCGCGTACTGATCGCCAACTCCAACCTGGTGCCGCGCTGGGCCAACTGGGACCACTTCAACGAGCTGGATAAGAAGGGCCTGGCGATGTACGGCCAGATGACGGCCGGCAGCTGGATCTACATCGGCGCGCAGGGCATCGTGCAGGGCACCTACGAAACCTTCGTGGAGATGGGCCGCCAGCACTACAACGGCAGCCTGGCCGGCAAGTGGCTGTTCACCGGTGGGCTGGGCGGCATGGGCGGCGCGCAGCCGCTGGCTGCGGTGATGGCCGGTGCCTCGTGCCTGGCGGTGGAATGCCGCAAGAGCAGCATCGAGATGCGCCTGCGCACCGGCTACCTGGACACCTGGACCGACAACCTGGATGAGGCGCTGCGCCTGATCGAGGAATCGTGCACGGCCAAGAAGCCGCTGTCGGTGGGTCTGCTCGGCAACGTCGCCGACGTGCTGGACGAACTGCTGCTGCGCGGGGTAAAGCCGGACCTGCTGACCGACCAGACTTCCGCACACGACCCGGTCAACGGCTACCTGCCGCAGGGCTGGACGGTGGAAGAATGGGACGACAAGCGCGTGTCCGCGCCGAAGGTGGTGGAGAAAGCCGCACGTGCCTCGATGGCCACCCACATCCGCGCCATGCTCGCCTTCCACGCGCTCGGCGTGCCCACGGTGGACTACGGCAACAACCTGCGCCAGATGGCGCTGGAAGAAGGTGTGGAAGACGCGTTCGATTTCCCCGGTTTCGTGCCCGCCTACATCCGCCCGCTGTTCTGCCGCGGCATCGGCCCGTTCCGCTGGGCCGCGCTGAGCGGTGATCCGGAAGACATCGCCAAGACCGACGCCAAAGTCAAGGAGCTGATCCCGGACAACCCGCACCTGCACCGCTGGCTGGACATGGCCGCCGAGAAGATCAAGTTCCAGGGCCTGCCCGCGCGCATCTGCTGGGTGGGCCTGGGCGACCGTGACCGCCTGGGACTGGCCTTCAACGAGATGGTCGCCAACGGCGAGCTGAAGGCCCCGGTGGTGATCGGCCGCGATCATCTGGACAGCGGCAGCGTCGCCTCGCCGAACCGCGAAACCGAGGCGATGGCCGACGGTTCCGACGCAGTGTCCGACTGGCCGTTGCTCAACGCCCTGCTCAACACCGCCAGCGGTGCCACCTGGGTGTCGCTGCACCACGGCGGCGGCGTCGGCATGGGCTTCTCGCAGCACGCCGGCATGGTAATCGTCTGCGACGGCACCGAAGCGGCCGCCAAGCGCATCGCACGCGTGCTGTGGAACGACCCGGCCACGGGCGTGATGCGGCATGCCGATGCCGGGTATGAGATCGCGGTGGAATGTGCGAAGGAGAAGGGGCTGGATCTGCCGGGGATTCTGGGCTGATCCCGATGCGTCCCGACCCACGGTCGGGACCTACCGCGCCTGATGCGTCCCGACCAACGGTCGGGATCTACCGTTCCGGATGCGTCCCGACCAACGGTCGGGATCTACCGCTCCGGATGCGTCCCGACCAACGGTCGGGATCTACCGCGGGCCGCGTAGAGCCGGGCTCTGCCCGGCTGCTCCTGTTGCCTAATCGTCCAACGGCACGTCACCGTCCCAATTGAACGACGGCATCCACTTCGCCACATCCTCCACCGGCTGCGGCAGCCGACCTTCCAGCCAACCCAGCAGATCATCCGGCGAGAATCCTGCGTCACTGGATTGAATCTGCCATGACAGAAACTCGCTGGCCGGACCATTGAGGTACGGCGGCGGCGCGACGGGCATGAACGTCGTCGGCAACGCTTCGGTCACCGACAACCCGTTGATCACGTAGGCAAGCTCCTGCACGGCACTCCAGGCCAGCGGATGCGCAAGATTCAGCGTGAACCCCACGTACCAAGTAATGTCCCCGCCCCGGCCCCAGTGCATCGGCGACGCCGACATGGCCGGAATCTTCTGCAGGTACTCCAGCAGTTTCTTGAATTCGCCTTGCTTGGCCAAGTGGTTCTCCAGAGAAGGTTTGTGCAACCGCCAGTATCGCTGAAGCAATCCGTGCTTCCACAAAGATATGCATGCGATTCAGTACGCAGCGCGACTCAAGGTTTCAGATTTTCTGCCGATCGTGTGACAGCGCCAACAACTGTCGATATCAATGCGACGGCGGCGCAAGGATCACTCAACCACAATGGAGTTGTACGCATGGCACACGAAATCACCATGGACCTGTCCACCAAATTCGTTCTGCACAAGGACGTGGAACTGGCGGTCAGGAAGGACGGCAAGCTGCTCGGCACCGCGTTGATCAGCAAGGGGAACATCCAGTGGGTTCCGGCCGGAAACTCGGTGAACAAGAAGCAGTTGAGCTGGACGAAGTTTGCCGCCCTGATGGAGGAGCACGGCAAGGACGTCAAGATGAAGTAACCGGCCGTACCACCCGGGAAGCCGCCCACCGGTCAGTTTCCCGGGGGCGGACGCCAACGGAACCCGGTTGGGCTGGGCCGTACGGCATGGACGGGTGACGTGCTACGCCAGACCTGTTAACTTGCGCGCCATCTTTTTGGTTTACAGCCCTTACGCATGTCGCTTTCGTCGTACCGCCCCTGCCCGACCCTGCTGTCCCTGGCCGTCGCCCTCGGCCTGTCTGCCGCCGCCCACGCCGCCCCTCAGGCAACCACCCTGGACGCGGTCAACGTGACAGCCTCCTGCGAGACCGAGCAGGCGCGCGCCGCGCTCAAGCGCGTACCCGGCGCCAGCAACGTGGTGGACCTGACCAAGGCCGACGGCCGACTGTCCACCAGCGCCGATGTGCTGGCCTACCAGCCCGGCATCAGTGCGCAGTCGCCGGGCAACGAAGGCGCCAAGGTGTCCATCCGTGGCTCGGGCATCAACCGGGGCCCGGGCGCGCATGCATCGGGCATTGCGGTGTCGCTGGATGGGCTGCCGTTGAGTGGCCCCGGCGGCACGCCGTATGAGCTGCTTGAGCCGATGTGGTTGAGCCGGGCCGAGGTGCTGCGCGGTGCCAACGGGTTCGAGCGCGGCGCCTTGGCGCTGGGCGGTGCCATCAATTACGTTAGCCGCAACGGGCGCGATTCGGCCGGGCTGGAACTGCAGTACGAAGCGGGCAGTCGCGGGTACCAGAAGCGCAGCGTCGGCTATGGCGGGGTGAGCGGTGATATCGACTACTACCTGGCCTACACCGATACCGAATCGGACGGCTACCAGCGCCACGCCGCCAGTGACGGCAAGGGCGCCATGGCCAACCTGGGCTGGCAGATCACCCCGACCCTGGAAACGCGCTTCTTCGTGCGTTACCGCGAGACCAATCACGAAACGCCCGGGCGCCTGACCCGCGACCAGATCCGCAACGACCCGCGTGCGGCCAACCCGGCCAACCTGGCCATCGATGCACGCCGTCCGCAGCCGGGCAGCACCTGGATCGGCAACATGACCACCTGGCAGATCGACGAGGCGTCCTCGCTGCAGGCCGGGCTGGTGTATCACAAGTACCCGATGGACTTGAACGAAAGCCTGTACCGGCAGCAGCTGGACTACAGCAACCTCAACGCCACCGTGGACTACCGCCACCGCCACCTGCTGTTGGGCCGCACCAGCGTGACCACGCTGGGCCTGCGCGTCACCCACGACCTGGACGCGGACGTGCGCGAAACGCTGCGCTTTGCCAGCAACGGCTATGCCGCCGGCACCCACACGCGCGACTTTTCGCACCACGGCACCGACAGCACGCTGCACATCGGCAACGACCTGGCCCTGACCGACGCGCTGCACCTGCAGACCGGGCTGGCGCTGATCAACACCCGCCGCGATGTGCAGGTGACCTGGCCGGCCACGCCCGAGCGCCTGCGCGAGCACCAGAGGGACTATGCGCCGCGGCTGGGCTTCACCTGGCAGCAGACCCCGCAGACGCAGTGGTTCGGTAACCTGAGCCGCTCGGTGGAACCGGCGCATCCGTGGTCGATGATCTGGGGCTCGAACCAGTATTTCGCGGCAGGCAACGGCGCATCCACCGGTCGCCAGCGCGCGCCGGTACAGCTGGACAACCAGACCGCCACCACGCTGGAACTGGGTGCGCGCGGCAACAGCGTGCTCGGCCGCTGGGAGCTCACCGGCTACTACGCCCGCGTGCTGCATGAACTGCTCACCGTGGAAGTGATGCCGGTACCGAACCTGTTCGTGGCCGAGAACAACGCCAGCCCGACCGTGCACCGCGGCCTGGAAGCCGGGTTGGACAGCACGCTGTGGCAGGGGCGCGATGGCCGCCTGTCGTTGCGCCAGGCCTACACTTTCAGCGACTTCCGCTACCGCGATGATGCGCTGTTTGGCAGCAACCGCCTGCCCGGCCTGCCCCGCCACTACTACCAGGCCGAGCTGCGCTACGACCACCCCACCGGTTTCTACGCCGCGCTCAACACCGAGTACGCCTCGGCGATGTTCGTGGACTACGCCAACAGCGTCCGCGCCGACAGCCACGCCATCGTCGGCAGCCGGGTCGGGTTCGATGCCCCCAGCGGGCGCTGGCAGGCGTGGGCGGAGATGCGCAACATCGGCGACCGCCACTACGCGGCGACGGTAACGCCGGGCTACAACGATGCCGGCAAGGACGTGGCCCGCTCCACCCCGGGCGAAGGCCGCGGCGTGYATGCCGGCCTGCGCTGGCGCTTCGACTGAGCGAGCCGGCCAGCAACGGCAGCGTTGCTGGCCCTCACGCAAGCCGCGGGAGACCAGTAGAAATACTGAGCCAAACCGGCAGGATTGCCGTGGCGCGCACGCCACGCCAGGGCGACACTCGGCACATCCCCCGCCTGTGGAGCCCGCCGTGACCCCCATCCTTCCGCGCATGCTGTGCGTGCTGTCGCTGGCCCTGTGTGCGGTCGCCGTGGGCCACGCCCAGGACATGCCGGGCACGGCGAGTGCGCGCTTCGACCAGCTGGACCGCAACCACGACGGTCGCGTGACGGCCGACGAGTACAACGGCAAGGCCGTATTCGCCGCACTGGACGCCGACCGGAACTACCGGCTGACCCTGGACGAACTGCAGGCGGTACTGGGACCGGACCGCGACGGCCAACTGTCCGCGGCCGACCGCCTGCGCGTGGCCGACCTCAACGGTAACGGCGAACTCAGCCAGGACGAAGTGAGCCGCTTCGCGCAGATGCGCTTCCAGGGCCTGGACAGCAACCGCGACGAGCGCCTGGACCTGGCCGAATTCCAGCGCGGTTTTCTGCAACGCTGAGCGCCGTCGCATCGCTTATGTCGCCCGCGCCGCCTGCTGCCGCTGCCGCCATTCGGCCCAGAACAACGCCCAACCGCGTGCCTCCTCGGGATCGGTGGCCGGGTGTTTGGGGCTGCACCGCGCGTAGAAGGCGTCGACCGCATCCACGAAGGCAAGCACCGCTTGCCGCCATTCTTCCAGGGACACCCGGCAAGGGCCGTCGCCAGCGTCCAGCAGCACGTCATCGCCCTGATGGGTCACCGTGACATCGCGCCCGCTGGGGCACCCCATGCAGAACACCGGAAACACGCCGCTGGACGGTAACGCGATGTAGCCACAACAGGGAAACAGCGCATTGCCGTCGCTCACGTTGTCCGCCGGCGCGTGGTCATGCTGCAGCGTACGCAGCAGATACAACCCGGCCGCGCTCAAGGTGAGGCTGCCATCGGCGGGCGTGACCAGCGCTTTGCCGTCCACCGCCAGCACCACCGTGCCGTGCGCGCAGGGGTCGTCCGCATCATCGGCTTCGCCGCTGATCCAGCTCAATTCAAGGATGCGCAACTCAAGCATCGGGGATATCCATTCCACGTCTTTCCCACACCGTCAGACGGCAGCTGCCTGGACGAACAGCGACAGATACATGGCCAGCACCGCGAAGCTGCCCCACAGCAACATGCTGACCATCCCCACCACGCCGGCCAACCAGTAACGCAGCCCGCCACCTAACACCGCCACCAGCACCACCAGCACCGGGCCTGCCCAGACCCACGGGTAGCTGCTGACGAAGGCAGCGGAGAGTGCAGGCGGTTCCATGCCCGCCTGCAGCAACGGCGCCAACAGGCGCGGCAGCAATGCAACGCCCATCGCCGTGACCAGCACCGCGGTGATGCCGCTGCAGGCCAGCCCGATCACCAGTGCGCCCACCCCGGCGATGCCGCCGGTGGCACCGGCCAATGCGCGTTGCAGCAGGCTCATTTGCCGCGCACCTTCTGCAGGACATCGGCCAGGGTGTTTGCGTGGGGCGCAATTTCCTGCGCCACCCAGCCCAGCCCGGCGGAAAACACCAGCACGCCGATCAGCGGCCAGAAGGTATGGGCCAGGCACAGCCGCCACCACCCCTGCGCACGCATGCCTTGCATGCGCCGGTACAGGCCCCCGGCAATGGCGGTGTCGACCAGCAGCTCGGCCATCAGCACCGGCGCGGACCAGATCACCCAGCTGGCCGCCACCAGCATTCCGGCAGCGATCGCCAGTACCGCGATGAGGGCCATGACCGGCACGCCCGCATCGCCGTCGGCGAGATCCAGCAGTGACCCGTCGCTGCTGGGGGTGCCTGCGCTGGAGCCGGTCGCCGGCGCCCACGACGCCGATGCGCCACCGCCACCGGAGTGCCCACCCTGCCCGCCCCACTGCGGGCCTGTGTTGGGCGACGACGAACCGCCACTGCCGCCGCTGTTGATCACCGCCTCTGCAACGTCATTGCGGCGCAGGTGCAGCCATAGCCACATCAACAGCAGGAACGTCAGGTACGCCACCAGCACGGCCAGCGGATACCGCAGCAGCATGGTGTCCAGGCCACCCAGACGCAGCAGGTGTGCCGCCAGCAGGCCCGCCACGGCGGTGACCATCACGATCACGGCCATCTGCAACCGCGGCCAGCCACCCCGCTGCAGCTGCTGGCGGGCGCGGGCAATTTCGCTGCCGCGGGTCAGCGGCAGCAGCAGCGGCCTGGGCGGTCGCACCACCCGCCGGTTCATGGCTGCACCTGCTTGGTGACCGCCTCGATGCGATGGCCATCGGGGTCGATCACGAACGCCGCGTAGTAACGGTCACCGTAATCCGGCCGCAGTCCGGCGGGGCCATTGTCATGCCCGCCGGACTGCAGCGCGGCGCGATGGAAGTCCTGCACCGCGGTGCGCGTGGGGGCGCTGAAGGCCAGGTGGAAGCCGGGCCCGGGGGCGGCGGCATCGTCGCGCAGTTTCAGGCACAGCATGTCTTCGTCGTCGACCAGCCCGTACCCGATTGCGGTGTCATCCTCGAATACGCGGCGGTAGCCCAGCGCGCCAAGTGCGGCGTCGTAGAACGCGCCGGCCGCAGCCAGGTCGCGGACCCCAAGGGACAAGTGATGCAGCATGCGGACGTCCTTGCCGTGGAATGCGGAATGCACGGCAACAGTGTAAAGGCGCGTCGCGCTCAACGGCGCTTGCGGGTGCTCATCCGCGCGCAGGCAGCGCCACCAGCGCCTGCAGCTGCGCCGCTACCCGATCGAACGGTGCGATGTCCTGCATCGCCCGGCACATCGCCACGGCACCTTCCACGCTGGCGATGATCAACGTGGCCTGCGCGGCCGCCTGTGCCGGCGCATGGCCGGCAGCGACCAGCGCAGCTCCCAGCCGGTGTTCCCACTGCGCAAACACCGCCGCCGCGGCACCGCGTGCCTGGCTGGCCACCGCATCCACCGGTTCTTCCACCGCCGCCGCCAGCACCGGGCAGCCGGCAGCGAACTGGGTGCGCAGCAGGCGTGCGCGCCACATCTGCAGAAACTGCTGCAGGCCCGGCGCCGCGCCGTCCCGCAAAAGTTCGGCCAGCAGGGCATCCACCTTGTCGCCGGCCTGGGTGGTGGCGCGCGCCAACAACTCCTGCTTGCCGCCCGGGAAATGGTGGTACGTGGAGCCCAACGGCGCATCGGCGGCCTTGGTCACCTCGCGGATGCTGGTGGCATTGAGGCCCACCCGCGCCAACATGTCGGCCGCCGCCGCGATCACGCGCTGGGGTGCATCGGTAGGGCGAGGCGACATGGCGTGATTCCTTGCTATGACAGTCGTCATACATTAGCGTATCCGGACTATAACAGTCGTCATATTCCGCATGAATCTCTGGTTCCGCCTGCTGTACCTGCTGCTGTGCAGTTTCTTCCGGCCACGGCTTGCCGCGCCGTTCGGGGTGTCACGGCTGCCGTTCCGGGTGCTGCCCAATGACCTGGACAGCAACCTGCACATGACCAATGGGCGCTACTGGAACATCTTCGATCTGGGCCGGCTGGACCTGATCCTGCGGATGGGCCTGGGCCGGGTGGCGCTGCGCGAAAAATGGGCACCGATCGTCGGCGCCGGCACCATCCAGTTCCGTCGCGAACTGAAACCCTTCCAGCGCTTCACGCTGGAAACGCGGCTGGTGGGCTGGGTGGGCACGCGGGTGATCATGGAGCAGCGCGTGCTGCTGGGCGAGGAGAAGATCGCCACCCGCGCGCTGCTGGTGACCGGCATCTACGACCGCCGCCAGCGCCGCTTCGTGGACATGCCGCGGATGATGCAGTCCATCGGTGCCGACGACGTGCCCTCCCCGCCCCTCAGTGCCGCCGCCGACGCGTTGCTGGCGGCAGATGCCGCGCTGAAGCAGGACGACGCCTGAGCGCGTCGTTCAGCGCGGTCGCGACAGCGCCTGGGTGATCGCCGCCTCGGCCAGTGGCGCCATCCGCGCGTAGCCGGCTGGCGTGGGGTGCACGCCGTCAGCAGCCAGCGCCTCGTCCAGGCCACCGTCGCGGTTGGCCAACGGCGTGTGGTAATCCAGATACACCACGTTGTGCGCGCTGGCGTACCGCTTCAACGCCGCATTCAACGCGCGCACCTTCGGCGCCGGCTGCACGCCGCGCTGCCACGGGTAGTCGCTGACCGGCAGCACCGAGCTGAGCACCACCGCGATGCCGTGTGCCTGGGCCAGTTCCACCATCGACTGCAGGTTGTCTTCGATCATCGCCTGGCTGGCTGCGCCGGTGTTGCCGGCAATGTCGTTGGTGCCGGCCAGGATCACCACCACCGCCGGCTGCAGCGCGATCACATCCTGGCGGAATCGCACCAGCATCTGCGCGGTGGTCTGCCCGCTGATGCCGCGGTTGAGGTAGCCCTTGCCGGGGAAGAAGGTGTCGCTGCCGGTGCGACCCCAGCCTTCGGTGATGGAATCGCCGAACAACACCACGCGCGGCGTGCCGGAAACCGGGGCCGCCAACGCGGCATTTTCATCCCGGTAGCGCTGCAGCTGCGGCCAATCGAGCAGGCGCTGCTGCAGTTCAGCGATCTGACGCTGTTCCAGCGTATCGGCGGGCTGCAGCAGCAGCGGATTGACCGCCTCCTTTGCCTGCGCGGCAGGCAACAGCAGCGCAACCAGCGCCAGCGGCAGCGCGGCGTGCAACATCGAAGGCATCGTGCGGTCTCCCTGGGTGACCCGGTCAGCCTAGCATGCACCCCGCCGACGCTTGCCGGGCAGCAATGCGCGCCACAATTTCCATGAGCGCCAGAGGCGGCGGAACACGCGTCGGCTGCGTCGGCGCAGCCCCGGCGAGCCGCTGCGCAGCCGGTGTTCCACCGCGTCCAGCACGCGCTCGGCGGCCCGTCCATCGGGCTGCGGGTGGATGCTGGCCGCATAGGCGTGACGTGCATCGGACAGCGCGTGCGGCGCCGCCAACGCCTGCTGGATGGCCGCACCGATGTCCGCCGGCGCGCGAACATCCTGCATGCAAGGCTGCGGCTGGCGATGGCACACCGTCACGACGGGCTTGTCGAGCAGCACGAACTCTTCCACCACCGACGAGGTATCGCAGACCAGCACGTCGGCGGCGTGCAGCATCGCGGCCAGGTGCGCCGAATCCAGGAAGCAGGCATGTGGGCCCGCCAACGCCTGGTAGTGCTGGCGCAGATCGGCGGGCGCCAGGGGATGCAGGGTGAGCAGCCAGTAGCGATCCCCGCGCGCGATCAGCGCCTCCAGTACCGGCAGGCAGTCACGGGCCTGGCTCAAGGGCGCATTGAAGGTGGAGGCAAACATCACCGTCGGCCGGCCAGCGGCAGCTGCGCGCAGTGCGTGTGCCTGCGCGCAGGGCCCGGCAAACAGGGTATCCAGCTTCGGCCACCCGGTCTGGACCACGCTGAAATCGCGCCGTTGCCCCGCCAATGCCTGCAGCGGCCCGGTCGTGGCCGGGCCGTGCGCGCAATACAGGTCGAACAACCCGAGCATGCGGAACTGGCCTTGGCGCGGATCCCGCTTGTGCAGGTTCAGCCCATGGAACAGCTGCACCTGCAGGCCGGGAAGAAACGGCGGAATGCGGTTGACCGTGGCGAACACGGCGTGCGGCCGGAACCGCCACAGCGCGCGTGCGCTGGACAGACGCGACTCGTCCGCGCGCAGCCCGGCGGCAACCGCGTCGGGTGCCAGCCAGGCCACGCGGTGGCCACGTGCCTGCGCCTGTGCGGCAAGCGGGCGCAGGATGGGCAGCGCGTACTGCTCCGACGCCAGCATTACCCAGCGTCGAGGTGCCGGTGCGTCCAGGCCATCGGCAAGCGCATCAGTCGCCAGCGATGGCAGGCCCGCCATGCAGGCCTCACCCATGCCGGTGACCTGCTTCCTGGCCCTGCACCGATGCGGGCGCGCCGCTGAGGACCGCAGCAAGGCGCTCACGAAACGCCGCGTCACGCTGCAGGAAACGCGCGCGTGCCCGCTGGCCCAGCGCTACGCACGCCGGCGGTGACAACTGCAGTGCCCGGGCAACACCGGCTTCGATCGCGTCGACCGATACGCGGTAGCGCCGGCCCAACCCCATCTGCTCACCCGGCGTGCAGTGCAGCAGCAGCCCGCAGGCCGCATCAACCAGTTCGTTCATGGGCGCCGCGTCGGTGGTCAGCACCACGGCGCCCACGCTCATTGCCTCGGCAATGGAATGACCGAAGCCCTCGATCTCGGATGGACAGATGTGGAAACGATGGACGTTCTGCAGCCGTTGCAACCCGGCATCGTCGAGGTAGCCGGCCATGACCACGATGTTGGGTGCGGCCCAGTCCGTGCGCGCATGGCGCTTGCGCTGCACCACCGTCAGGCACGGCCACTCGGGATGACGTCGCCAGGCCTCGACCACCACGTCGGTGCCTTTGGCAGTGCTGCGTCCGGCAAGGTGGAAGAAGGTGGCCTGCCGGGGCACGGCGGGATCGAACCGGTCGGCGCAGGTGAAGCCCGTATAGCGCGTTGCACACCCCAGCTGCGCGAACAGCGGTTCGGCGTGCCGGGTTTTGCACAACACCTGGTCGAACCGCGGCAGCAGCGCCACCCATTCCGGCTTGAACCACTCGGGATTGGGGATCAGCAGGTTGCGCCCCGCGCAGTCCAGGGTGGGTGCGTAGATCCGCTCCAGCGACAGCTGCGCATCGTAGCGGCCGTGCAGGCGGCAGCGCGCGCGGGTCCACCAGTGTCGCAACCGGGCGCCCAGCCGGGAGCGTCCCAGGCCCACGGCAGACACTTCGTGGTGGGCACGCAACACGTCGGCCACGATGGCCAGATCGCGACTCAGCCCTGCCCCGTTGTCGCGGGTAATGACACGCACCTTGCTCACGTCGTCGCCCTGGAGCGCCGCAGCACCGCCAACATGGTCGGTGTGGGTCGTCCTTTCCCCGGGCCATCATCTGCTGGCGAAGGCCGGCCGTGCAAGCGGCGCGGGCGGCGCTGCGCGGTTCAGCCCCTCCAGGCCAGCACCGGGGCCCGCGTTGCCAGCGCCGTTTCAATACGCTGCAGGCAATCGGGCGTGGGGCTGACCAGGCACCACTGTGCGCTGTGGCGCAGCAGCGGCAGGTCGGCGTGGTGGTCGGTATAGGCCATCGCCCACGGCGGTGCGAAGCCACGCGCGGCCAGCATCGGAATCTTGTTCTCGCCCAGGCAGTGGTGTTCGCTGACCCAGCCGCCCCATAGCGGGCGCAGCGTGGAGGCCACCAGCGGCACCTCGCCCAGCCCGCCATGGACCAGCAGCGCGCGTGCCAGCGGCTCCCAGCAGCCGGTAGCGATGACCACCCGGTCCCCCTGCGCCAGATGCTCGCGCAGGCGTGCGACGGCCGGGGCGATGAACAGCGCTTCGTCCCCCGCGAACACGGCATCGGCATGCGCCTGTGCCAGCGCCTGCATTGCCTCACGGCTGCGCCCGAAGGTGGCCAGCCATACCGCACACCGCATGGGCAGGCGGCGCGTACGGGGTAGTAGCAGCAAAGGCGCCAACAGCGGCAGCGCCACGATCAGCGCGGCCAGGCGCCACGGCTGGCGGCGCAGCAGGCCCTTGAAGAAGCGACGCGCCGTTTCCCAGCGGGTCAGGGTGAGGTCGAAATCGAACACAACCACGTTTGCATCGGGCATCCGCGCACTCCCTGTTGCGGTGAAGGCCCGATCATAGCGGCACTGCCGCACACGCGTCCGGGGTGCTGCCGTGCGGACGCACAACATGGCAGACTCCGCTGCGCCCCCGATTCACAGCACAAGGATGTCCATGATCGTTCCCGAATACTGGGCAGAAGCCCGACGCGAAGTACGGCACAACCGCAAGCAGTTGATCGTGCGCCGGTTTGGCTGGTCCGATGAAAGCGTGGCGGCTGCGCAGGCACATGCCGACGCGCGCGCCCAGGACGCCCTGCATGCCATCGCCGCCGGGCAAGCCCTGCCGCGCAGCGAACGTCGCACCAACTACGGCGTGGACGGCGTGCCGATCCGTGAGCAGATCGTCGAGCGCCATGGCGATATCGTGCTGACCCGCAACAGCTACGGCGCGCTGTGCCTGAACACCCCGGACGTGCTGTTTGCCGATATCGACCACCGCCCGCTGCCGTCCGGGTGCGTCATCCCTTCGCTGCTGGCGGCCGCACTGTGGGCGGTCGTGGCCATTGCCGCAGGCAACCTGTGGAACGGGATGGTCGGCGCGGGGCTGGCCAGCGTCGTGCTGGTCGCGGTGAACGCGGTGGTCCTGATGGTCAAACGCGCCCGCCATCGCGACGAGCAGCTGGAAGCCGGGGCGCTGGCCCGGGTCGAACAGTTCACCCGGCAGCACCCGGGCTGGCACCTGCGCGCGTACCGCACCCCGGCCGGCATGCGCGTGCTGGCGATGCACAGCACCTTCTCGGCGCAGGATCCCGAGGTGCACGCCCTGTTCCAGGCGCTGCAGACCGACGCGCTGTACGCGCGCATGTGCCGGGTGCAGAACTGCTTCCGCGCCCGGCTCACGCCCAAGCCTTGGCGGATCGGCATGCGTCGGCGCATCCGCCCGCCGGTGGCGGCATGGTCGGCCGAGCAGGCATTCCTGCCCGGTCGCCTGCAATGGATTGCCGACTACGAGCGCAAGGCGCAGGGCCATGCGGCGTGCCGGTTCCTGAAGGCGTTCGGCGACGAACGACGCGTGGACGCCAAGGCCGACGTGGTGCGCGCCCTGCACGACCGGATCGCCAGGGCGTATGAGCCGCTGCCGCTCGGCTGAGCAGCAACGGCCGTTCCGCTCAGAACCCGTCGAGCGTGCGCAGCAATGAGCCGAAGGTGAGGTAGAACGAATCGTGGCCGCCCTGGGCGCGGCCATAGCCCAGGAACACCGGCCCCAGGAAGGTGTCCGCGCCGATGAAGAGGCTGCCGGCGGTCTGCATGCCGTCGATGTTCACCGCGTCGCGGGTCTGCCAGAAACCGCCCCATTCCATGCTGCCCCCGACATACAGCGGAATGGTCAACAGCGAGTCGGCGTGCGCGACGCGGCGGTAATACACCACCCGCGCCAACGCAGTCTGTGGCGCGAAGATCGCCTCTTCCGGATACCCGGACAGGTTGCCCAGCCCGCCCAGGAAACCATACGTCGCCAGGACGTCATCGCCGCCATGCGCCGACGATGCCCGCACGCCACCCAGCCAGCGGTTGCGGCCGTGCGACCACGCACCATCCCACTGCAGGCGCGTGACCGCGGCCGAATCGGCGGTGCCGAGCGTGTCCAGGTAGTGCTGGCGGGTCAGCGACAGGCGCTGGCCGCGGCTGGGGAACGCCGAACTGTCGATCGAATCGTGGCGCAGCTGCCAGCCCACGCTGCCCATGTCGGCGCGATAATTGCCCAGTTCGCTCGGGTTGCCCACGTCCAGCCGCAGCCGCTCGCGGCCACGCTCCAGGAAGCCGGCCAGCTCCCAATCCGGATGCGGCGAATACGCCCAGCGCACACCGCCCAGCCATTGGCTGTAACGGAACTCCGCCAGCGCGCCCCCACGCATCAAGGCCAGGTCCAGGTCGGTCGCGCGGTACTTCGCATAGGTCGATAGCGCGTGTCGTCCGCTACCGCCAAACGGGCGGTAGTACTCGGCGAAGGCCTCCTCCACTTCGCCGAGGCCGATGCGCAGCTTGAGTTCGGCGCCCTGGTCGCTCAGCCCGGTACGGGTCAGCTCGCTAATCAGCTGGTAATTGCTGCTGCCGTCGAAATCATCGGACAGGCGCAGCGCGAAGTGCAGGAAGTCCGGCCCCCAGCGCTTGTCCTGCGGGGCCAGCACCAGCCCTTGGCGGCCATCACGGTCTTCCAGCCGCCACTGCACCTGCTGATAGCGTCCTTCGCCGTAGGCGGTCGCTACCTGCTGCTCCACCTCGTCCGGCACCAGCGGCCTGCCCACCTGCGGTTGCAGGCGTTGCTCGATATAGCGTCCGGTGCGGGTGCCGTCGCGCAGTACATCGACGAAGGCGACGATCGGCGCCGCATAGGCGGGCGGTCGGTGCTGGCGCTCGAATGCGGCGTAGCGTGCCGGGTCCACCTGGTAGCGGCGGATCCCGTCGACCTCTGCCTGCGCGGCCTGCTCGCCCACGCCAACGGCCTGCGGTGAGCGGTTGAAATCCTGGCTGCCCATGTCACCCAGCGCCGGGGTCACCAACAGGTCCTGCGCGCCGAGCGTGGCCAGCTGCGCCTGGATCTCGCGCTGCATGAGCACGCTGGCCATCTGGTGGCTGATCGCCAGGGGGGAATCCAGCTGTGCTTCGGTCATCAACGGCGTGCCCACCCGCGACACGATCAGCCGCTGCGCACCCAGCCGACGTGCTTCATCGATGGGCAGGTTGTCCACCACGCCACCATCGACCAGCAGCCGGTCCTCGTAGCGAACCGGCGCAAACACGCCGGGCACCGACATGCTCGCGCGAATCGCCAGGGCCAGGTCGCCCTGGGCGAACACCACTTTCTCGCCACTCACGATATCGGTGGCGATGGCACGGAAGGGAATCGGCAGCTGATCGAAATCGCGTACCTGCCAGGTGGGCAGCAACAGGCGACGCAGCAGCATTTCCAGCTTCTGCCCCTGGATCAGCCCCTGCGGAAAGGCGATCTTGCCGTTGCTCAGGCCGACCTCCACGCCACCCAGCAGGCGTAGGTCGTCCTCCTTGCGGCGCATGCTGCGCTCGTTGCGCGGCGGCTTGTCGCGCAGCACCTCGGCCCAGTCGATGCGGTCCAGCACCGCCTCGATCTCGTCGGCGGTGTAGCCGGAGGCATACAGGCCACCGACCACCGCGCCCATGGAGGTGCCGACGATGCAGTCGATCGGCACGCGCTCGCGTTCCAGTACCTTGAGCACGCCGATATGGGCTGCACCGCGCGCGCCGCCGCCGCCGAGGACCAGGCAGGTGCGGGGGCGTTCGGGGGCGTGAGGGCCGTCCTCGACGGCGGGCGCCTGCGCGCCTGCCAGCGCAGGCAGGATCGCCAGCATGCACACCGCCAGCACCCCGCGCACGCGTTCACCGCGCCGTGCTGCGCGTCCGATCTGCATCAGGCTTCTCCCCGGGTGCGGCCATGCACCGCGTCACCCGCGCACTCTGCCTGCCGGTGACGGTCGCGTCCAGACGTACCGCACCTACAACGAGGACCCGTGCCGGCCCTTCACTCACTCCCCAGCAGCAGCAAGTGACCGTCGTCGGTGGGATCCATGGCCAGATAGACAACCTTGTCGCCCCGGCGGAAGCCCGCCGAGCACACCGCCTGCCAGCCTTGGCCACAGTCGACCTCGGGGAACGCGGCGAACGGTGGCGCCCCTTCGTAGTCGTGTGGTTCAACGGTCCAGCCATCGCGCAGCAACGCGCTGCGTACCGGCACGTACTCCATGCCGCGGTGGAGGCCGAGCTGCTCCAATGTGGTGGTGGATTCGGTGGCGGCGTCGGTCGCTGGCGCGACGGCCAGCAGCAGGGCAATCAGCAGTGTGTTCATTGCGGTGCAGGATAACGAAGATCGGCCGCCCGTTGCAGGGCGGCCGATCAGGCGGGGCATCACGCGCTGTCGAGCAACGGTCGACGTTACCGCGCGTTCTTCACGTAGGTATCGAACCAGGTGAGCATTTCGTACACCAGCTGCTCGTTGGACTCCAACGCGGTGTACCAATGCGGCTCGTTGGGCAGCATCACCAGGCGCGTGGTGCCGCCGTTGCCGCGGATGGCCTGGTAGAGCTTGCGCGACTGGAACGGCTCGGTACCCGGATTGGCATCGTCCTCGCCGTGGACCAGCAGCAGCGGCAGCTTGATCTTGTCGGCGTAGAAGAACGGCGACGCCTTCAGGTACACGTCCTGTGCCTGCCACACCGAGCGACGCTCATTCTGGAAGCCGAACGGGGTAAAGGTCTTGTTGTACGACCCACTCGTGGCCACGCCGGCCTTGAACAGGGTGGTGTGCGCGATCAGGTTGGCGGTCATCAGGCCGCCATGGCTGTGCCCGGTCACGCCGATGCGGTTGCGGTCGACCACGCCCAGGTCCACGGCCTTGTCCACCGCGGCCTTGGCATCGGCTTCCAGCTGCTCCAGGTAGGTGTCGTAGGCGTTCTTCGGGTCGCCCACGATCGGGAACGACGCGTTGTCGATGATCGCGTAGCCGGCCAGCAGCATCAGCCGGTACGGCGCCAGACGGGTGAAGGTCTGCTGCGAACCGGACACCTGCCCGGCCTGCGCGGCGCTGGCGAAGTCGGCCGGGTAGGCATACAGGATGGCCGGCACGCGCTGGCCTTCCTTGTAGCCGGGCGGCGTGTACAGGGTGAACGACAGGTCCACGCCATCGGCGCGCTTGTAGGTCACCAGCCGCTTCTGGATCTGGCGCACTTCCGGGGTCGGGTCGGTGAGTCGGGTCAGCGCGGTGGCGGTGGAGGCGTACTGCGCTTCGCCTTCCTTCGCCGCGGCGTTGCGCTCGCCCTGCTGGCGCACGAACGCGTTCGGCGGGTCCATCACCGACTGGTGCCAGGTGAGGTAGCGGCCGGGCGTGGCGGTCAGGCCGAGGATCTGCTCATACGCATCGGCGTCGCTGCGGAACAGACGCTCGGTCTTCAGCGAGCCCAGGTCCAGGCGGTCGAGGAACGGGCGGTCGCCCTGCGGCGAGGCCCCCTGCCCGCGCAGGAAGACGAACGCGCCGTCCTGGCGCACCACCGACGCGCCGTTGGGCAGGCGCGTGAACACCAGGTTGCCCGGGTCGGCGTACTGCTCGTCGCTGGACAGATCCCACAGCAGGCGACCTTCCTTCTTCGGCTGGTCCACATCGACGATGCGGGTCTGCCGCCAATGGCGGTTTTCGTCGTTCTCAAACAGGAACGACACCGCCGGATCGGCGCTCCACGCGATGCCTTCGAAGCGCTGCGCGGTGCGGGCGATCTCCTGCGGCTTGCCGTTGAACGGGGCCTTCAGCACAAGCACGCGGTCGCGGTGCGGCACCGTCACCTTCCAGTCGCCCTTGTCCAAAGCCTCGGCATAGACCAGCGTGGCCGGGTCGGTGGCGCGCCAATCAAAATCACGCGGACCTTCCGGCACGCCGTGCACCGGCACGCGGTCGGCCAGCGGCAGGCTGGCGATCGGGGCAGCGCGGCCCGTGGCCAGGTCGAGCACGGCCACGTCGTTGGCGAAGCGCTGGTAGGTCACGGCGTGGGAGAACGGCGCCTTCAGGGTCTCGGTCAGCACGTGCACGCCATCCGGCGCCGCGTTGACCTCGTTGTACAGCGCCGGTGTGCCGACGTTGCGCACCTGGCCGGCGACAACATCGACCACTGCCAGCTGCGACGCACCGTAGTAGGCAAACAGTTTTTCATCGTGCGCGCTGGTCAGCGTATCGCGCGCTTCATAGGTGCTGCTTTCGCCGCTGCTGCCAAGCGATTCCTGCACGTCCGGGCCACCGGGTCCATTGCCGCTGGTCGGTGCGGGGCCCTGGTTGGCAGGGACCCGCTTGACCAGCAGCTGCTGCCCGCCGCCCAGCCACTGCAGGGTGTAGCCGAAGATCGGATTGAGCTGCACGTCCGGCACCTGCTTCACCTGGCCGGTCACCGCATCGCCCACCCACAGCTGCACCGAGGTATCCACGGCGTTCTGGAACGCAAACCGCTGGCCATCGGCAGACCACTGCGCCGCGCCCGCACAGCCCTGCGGCAAGGCCACCTTGGTGTGCTTGGCGGTCCCCACGTCGACCAGGGTGAAATCGGCCACGCAGGCCGGGATGCCATAGCCGCCCTGGGTGTCATGGCGGCTGCGGTTCTTCGGCTCCAGGCGCACGCCAGCCAACTTGAGGTACGGCTGGGCCACGCGCTCGATCGAGGGATAGGTCTGCGCGGTGGTCAGCAGCAGGCGCTGCCCGCTCGGGTCCAGGCTGGGCGCCGGCGGCGGCGGGGCCTTGAGCACCTTGAGCAGGTGCTCCGGCGGCTTGGCGTAGTCGGCAAAGGCCGGCGCGGTGGCGAACAGACTGAAGGTGGCAACAGCAACGGCCGCGGCCAGGGTGGTACGACGAATCGGCATGTGGGTCCCCTTGCGATGGTGGGTACCCGGCGGCAGGGACGTCGCCGGGCAAACGTCGAATCTAGCACCGGGCGTCCGGGTCGGAATGGGCCGAAAGCACTGGCTTGCCGCCGCAGGCGCGAGCCGGCGCGAGCCGGCGGGCCGTTACTCCAGCGAACGCGGGGTGCTGGTGAAGGTGTGCAGGCGGTCGCCGTAGAACATGAAGAACAGCTGCAGGGTCATCGGGTGGGTGGCGGTGCCGCCCCTGGCCTGCGGATCGTCGGCCAGGCACTCGGTGATGTCCGACCCGGCGGGAACGGCGTCGCACTGCAGGGTCAGCCGATGGTGTGCGGCAAACCGCTCGACCGCTGCGCGGGAGCCGCCGTCCAGTGCGGCAGCCTGCACCTGCTCGCGCCAGAAGGTCTCGCGTGCCTGCAGGTTGCTGCCCCCGCGGAATTCATCCAGCAGGCCGCTGTACCACAGCAGCAGCGCCCCCAGGACGACCAGCACCAGATATGCCATTCCCTTGCCCATGTTTCCTCCCTGTGCCGCAGCCTGCATCCGGTTCCGTACCGGGCTGCCGGCCACGGTAAGATGACGCTGCAGCCTCGTCAATGGACGCTCCGTGCGCACACTCCACGCCCTTCGTTACATCACGCCCCTTCGTGAGGGCGGCTCCCTGCCCGCTGTTGTCGAGACCGATGACGACGGCATGGTGGTGCTCAAATTCCGCGGTGCCGGGCAAGGCCCCAAGGCGCTGATCGCCGAGCTGATCGCCGGTGAAATGGCGCGCAGCGTCGGCCTGCCGATCCCGGAAATCATGTTCGTCGAACTCGACCGCGAGTTCGCCCGCACCGAGCCGGACCCGGAGATCCAGGACCTGATCCGCGCCAGCGAGGGCGTCAACCTCGGCAGCGATTATCTGCCCGGCGCCATCAACTACGACCCGGCGGCCATGCCGGTGGATGCCGACCTGGCCTCGCGGATCGTGTGGTTCGACGCGCTTACCAGCAACGTCGACCGCACCGCGCGCAACCCCAACCTGATGGTGTGGCACCGCAAGCTGTACCTGATCGACCACGGTGCGGCGATGTACTTCCACCACGACTGGGCCAACGCCGGCGAGGCCTGCGAAAAGCCGTTCGTGCTGATCCGCGACCATGTGCTGCTGCCGTTCGCCACGCAGATTGCCGAGGTGGATGCGGCGTTGGCGGCGTTGCTGCCCGATGCCGAGATCGAGCGCATCGTGGGCCTGGTGCCGGACAGCTGGCTGGTTGACGAACCCACCTTCGACAGCCCGGCACAGTATCGCCAGGCGTATATCGACTATCTCAAGCGCCGCCTGCAGGTGCGTGCCGTCTTCGTCCAGGAGGCCGTCCGTGCCCACGCTGCACACGTATGACTACGCGGTGATCCGCGTGGTGCCGCGGGTTGAACGCGAAGAGTTCATCAATGTCGGGGTGATCGTGTCGTGCCCGGGTGCCAAACACCTGGAAGCGGCCATCGAGATCGACCCGGCGCGCATGCACTCATTCGCCCCGTCCCTGGACATGGACGCCCTGCAGCCGTGGCTGGATGCCATCGTGGCCATCTGCCGTGGCGACGCGGACGCCGGCCCGATCGCACAGCTCCCGGCCCGGGCGCGCTTCCACTTTCTCACCGCCAAGCGCAGCTCGGTGGTGCAGATGTCGAGCACGCACGTAGGCCGCACCGCCGACCCGGCCGGCGTGGTGGCGCACCTGCTGACGAAGATGGTGCGGGTGCCGTAAGGCCGGATGGCAGGCGCCAACGGACACGCGCATTGATCCACGCGTAGAGCCGGGTTCTACCCGGCTGCCTCTGGGACACGTAGCGCCGGGTTCTACCCGGCTGCTTTTGGCGGTGCTGCGAAGAGCAACAGCGGCCGGGCAGAGCCCGGCGCTACGGGGGTGCGCGTAGAGCYGGGTTCTACCCGGCTGCTCTTGGCGGTGCAGCGAWGRGCAACAGCGGCCGGGCAGAGCCCGGCGCTACGGGGTTGCGCGTAGAGCCGGGTTCTACCCGGCTGCKCTTGGCGGTGCWGCGAARAGCAACAGCGGCCGGGCAGAGCCCGGCGCTACGGGGTTGGCCGCGTAGAGCCGGGTTCTACCCGGCTGCTCTTGGCGATGCAGCGAAGAGCAACAGCGGCCGGGCAGAGCCCGTCGCTACGGGGCAGGACGCGTAGAGCCGGGTTCTACCCGGCTGCTCTTGCCGCTGCGGCGAAGGGCAACAGCGGCCGGGCAGAGCCCGGCGCTACGGGGGTGGCCAGCGGCACCAGGCGAAGGGGTATTCGCCAACCGCCGTCGTCAATCCGGCGCGCACCGGGTTGGCAAGAATGTAATTCGCCTCGGCCAGCCACTGGGGTTCGTCGCGCTGAAGCTGATCGTAGTAGCCTGGCTGCCAGATCGCGCCCTGCGTGCCGTTGCGTTGATTGATCGCCTTGGCGGCCCGCGATTTGGTGGTGCGCACGATGGTGGCCAACGTCGTACTGCGCAAGGTAAACATCCAGTGCACGTGGTCCGGCATGACCACCCAGGCCATGGATCGCGTGCGGCCTTCATGATCCGACGCCTGCATCCAGCGGATCATTTCATCCGCGTTGGCAGCAACGGCGAAGAGGCGTTGGCGACGTGCGGTGACCGTGGTCACGACGTAGCAGTGCCCTTGGCAGGAGAATCGTCCACGTTGCAATGCGGGGCTGGCCATGGCGGCATCGTGCGACAGTCCAGCGCCTTGTCGCAGCGGCCAATACCGCGCCCGCATGTAGGAAAAATGCGCCGCGCCCGTAGAGCCGGGTTCTACCCGGCTGCCTTTCGCGCCACAGCGAAGTGCAAGAGCGGCCGGGCAGGGCCCGGCGCTACGGGGCAGGATGCGTAAGCCGGGTTCTACCCGGCTGCTCTTGCCTCGATATCAGGGGCTTTGCCGCGTCACGCCCACCGTGATGTCAAACGTAGGAATCCGCGCCCACTCCTCCCGCGGGTAATGCAACGACTCCACGCCCATGCCGATTTCGTAGCGGACGCCGTCCGCGCCTGCACGCCAGGCGTACGGCGCACCGCTGCTCCAGCCGCAGCATGCATAGCGGAGGAGAGGCAGGCCGAACGTGTCGTGCAGGTAGGTCTCCACCTGCGCCGCGGACGCGCCACGGACCCGATACCGGGCCGTCATCGGTTTGATGTAGGACGCGTCATCCTGCTCACAGCCCAGATACTCGAGGGTGTCCGGCTTGCGACCCATCGCCTGCAGGAAATCCTGGCACTGCGTGTCCGGTGCGGCCAGGCCCGCATGGCGGCCTTCGGCATTCCAATCGGCCACGGCCGCTTCCCGCGTCTGCGCGTCGGCCACCGCCGGGGCGGAAACCGCCATCGCGCAGCACAGCGATACCGCCAGCAGGCGCCAGGCGCAGGTCATGCTCATCGTCGGTCATGCAGTTGTGGGATGACCGCATCGTAATCGACACGGCCACCCCGGCACCATTTACTTCGGCAGCGCGTAGGCAATCACGTAATCGCCTGCGGGGGTTTCCATGAAGTGGTGGCCGCCGGCCATGATCACCACATACTGGCGCCCACCGAAGGCATAGATCATCGGGTTGGCCTGGCCGCCGGCCGGCAGCTTGGCGTGCCAGAGTTCCTTGCCGGTCTTCAGGTCGATGGCGCGCAGCAGGTCATCGGTGGCCGCGGCGATGAAGATCAGGCCGCTGGCGGTGACCACCGAGCCGCCGTTGTTGGGCGTGCCGATCTCGATCGGCAGACCGGAGCGGATACCGAACGGGCCGTTGCCGCGGGCACTGCCGAACGGACGGTCCCACAGGGTCTTGCCGGTGCGCATGTCCACCGCGCGGATGCCACCGTAGGGCGGCTGCTTGCATAGCAGCTTGGTGAACGGCAGGCGCCAGCCGGCGTTGACGTCGATCGCGTACGGCGTGCCGGTCTGCGGGTCCCCTGCCCCTTCGGCGCCGCCCTTGTCGGCCCGCACGTCTTCGCGCGGCACCCAGCCCAGCTTGTCGGCGGTGGCACGCGGCACCAGCAGGTTGTAGTTGGGCATGTCGTTGTAGTTGGCCACGATCACGCCACGACGCGGATCCACCGACACGCTGCCCCAGTCCGAGCCGCCGTTGTAGCCGGGGTACTCGATGGAATGCCGGTCGGCGGTGGGCGGGGTGTAGAAGCCCTCATAGCTCGCCTTGCGGAACTGGATGCGGCACACCAGCTGGTCGATCGGGGTGATGCCCCACATATCGCGCTCGGTGAGGTCCGGCTTGCGCAGCGTGTGGTACAGCGAGAACAGCTGCGTGGGCGAACGCTGCTCGGGCTCCACGCCGCCGGTGGGCACCTTGCGTTCTTCGGCCGGGGTGAGGAGCTGGCCGGTGCGGCGGTCGAGCACGTACATGTCGCCCTGCTTGGTCGGCAGCAGGATCGCCGGCACCTTGCCGGCGGCGGTCGGGTAATCGACCAGCGTGGCCTGCGAGCCCATGTCGTAGTCCCACACATCCTTGCGCACCGCCTGGAAATGCCAGACCGGCTTGCCGGTGTTGACGTCGATGGCAACCAGCGAGGTGGCGTACTTGTTCTGGTTCTCGGTACGCGAGCCGCTCCAGTAGTCGCCCGCCGAATTGCCCATCGGCAGGTACACCAGGCCGAGCTGGTCATCGCCGGTGGCGGTGGTCCACATGTTCGGGGTACCGCGCGTGTAGGTCTTGCCCTGCGCCGGCAGGCCGGTCAGTTCGGGCTGATCCATGTCCCAGGCCCAGCGCAGCTTGCCGGTGATGGCGTCGTAGGCCTGGATCACGCCGGACGGTGCGTCGCGACGCTGGCCGTCCAGCACCTGATGGCCGGTCACGATCACGCCCTGCACGATCGCCGGCGGCGAGGTGATCGACACATACCCGGCCGGGCTGTCGCCCATGCCCAGGGTAATGTCGACCTGACCGTTGTTGCCGAACCCCGCGCACGGCTTGCCGGTGGCCGCGTCCACGGCGATCAGGCGGCCATCCAGCGTGCCTTCGATGATGCGCGCCGAACAGGCGCTGCGCGGCAGCTGGGTCAGCACCGGCACCTGCGACTGCCCCGAGGCGAGGTCGGCGGCCACATCGGCGTCGGCGGCCTGCTGCGCGGTTGCCGGTACTTCGTAGTACGACACGCCACGGCAGGCCGCGGTGTAGGGAATCGACTTGTCCTTGATCTTGGGTTCGAAGCGCCAGCGCTCGGTGCCATCGGCGGCGTTGAGCGCCACCAGCTGGTTGCGCGCGGTGCACAGGTACAGCGTGTCCCCCACCTTCAGCGGCGTGGTTTCAGCGCCCCAGCGCTTCTGCGGCAGATCGCCGGTACGGAACAGCCATGCCTGTTCGAGCTTGGCCACGTTGTCCGGGGTGATCTGCTGCAGCGGCGAGAAGCGGGTGGCCGCGTTGTTGCGACCGTAGGCGGCCCAGTCGTCGTCGACCGGCTTGTCGGCGGGCTGCAGCGGTGCGTCGGCGGTGGGTGCCAGGCCGGTGCTGGTCATCGCCTCGGGGAAGCTGCCGCTGGCCGCGGTGACCCCGTGCGGGACGAACGCCAACGCGAAGGCGGCCACGAACACCAGCGCCAGTACGCCGGCAATGCTGCGCGAGAGCCGCCGCGAGAAGGGTCGGTCCAGCGTCGGCAGCAGCAGCGACAGCACCAGGCCGATACCGACGATCAGGCCCAGCCGCGGCACCCAGCGCCAGTAGTCACCGCCCGACTCCCACCACGTCCATAACAAGGTGCCCACGAACACCGCGCCGAACCACAGCGCACCGGCGCGCCGGTTGCCCCACAGCAGCACGCCGGCCACCAGCAGGCCAACACCTGCGAGCACGTAGTACCAGGAGCCGCCGAGGCTGGCCAGCCATGCGCCCAGCCCGCCCAGCACCAGGCCGAGCAGCATCAGGACGAGGGACAACACGGTCACCAGCGCATGGCGCGGGCGCCGGGCGGTGGACGAAGGATCGGGGCGTGCGGCGCGGGGGGCGGCGGACATCGTGGTCTCCATGCGGCGTGGCGCGAACCGGGTCCGGCCACTGGTGGACTGCCATCGCGGACGCGAATGTCCGCTGGTTCGGGAGCCGTTATCCCACCGCCGCCGTGAAGTACATGCGTTCTTTCAGCGGGCCGCCACGATAGGCAAGGTGCCGGCCCGGACAGGTGCAGAAACGACGACGCCGGCACAAGGCCGGCGTCGTCGTGGTACTGCCTGTCAGCGCGATCAGCCCTGCGGGGTCTGCTCGTCGGTGGCGGCAGGCGCCGCCGCGGCGGCGTCCCCGGCAACGGGCACCACGTCCACCAGTTCGTCGTCACCGATCGACGCATCCATGCGTTCAACCGCCTGCAGCTTCTCGTCCTTGGACAGACGGATCAGGGTGACGCCCTGGGTGTTGCGGCCGACGCGGCTGATTTCCGAACCACGGGTACGCACCAAGGTGCCGCCATCGGAGATCAGCAGCACTTCATCGGCTGCGCCCATCAGCACCGCGCTGACCAGCTTGCCGTTGCGCTCGGTGGTCTGGATGCCGATGACACCTTGGGTGCCGCGGCCCTTGCGCGGGTAATCCGGCAGCGGGGTGCGCTTGCCGTAGCCGTTCTCGGTAGCGGTCAGGATGTACATGCCGTCGTCGTCACCGACCTCGATCACGGCATCGCCGTTCTCGATCACGGTTTCTTCGACGGTGACGTCGTCCTCGTTCTCGTCCTCGTTGCCGCCGGCACTCTCGGCCACGATCAGGCTCACGACCTCTTCGCCCTTGGGCATCTTGATGCCGCGCACGCCGGTGGCGGTACGGCCCATCGAGCGGACCTTGTCTTCACCGAAGCGCACGGTCTTGCCGTTGGAGGCGAACAGCAGGATGTCGCGCTCACCGTCGGTCAGGCCGACGCCCACCAGCGCATCGCCTTCGTCGAGGTTGATCGCGATCTTGCCGCGCGCCAGACGGAAGGCGAACTCGCTGAGCGGGGTCTTTTTGACCGTGCCGTTGCGGGTGGCGAAGAACACGAACTGGCGTTCGGCGTACTCGCGCACCGGCAGCACGGCCTGCACCCGCTCACCGGGTTCCAGCGGAATCCAGTTGATGATCGGGCGGCCACGCGCGTTGGAACCGGCTTCGGGCAACTGGTGCACCGGCAGCCAGAACACCTTGCCCGCGCTGGTGAAGGTCAACAGCGTGTCATGCGTGTTGACCAGCCACAGCTGCTCGATGAAATCCTCTTCCTTGGTCGACGCCGCGCTGCGGCCACGGCCGCCACGACGCTGGGCGCGGTAGGCGCTGACCGGCTGGCGCTTGACGTAACCGGCATGCGACAGGGTGACCACCACGTCTTCCGGGGCGATCAGGTCGAGGATGTCCAGGTCTTCTTCGCTGTGGCGGATCTCGGTGCGGCGTTCGTCGCCGAACTCGGTACGCACGTTGATCAGCTCTTCGCGGATGACCTGCAGCAGGCGGTCCGGATCTTCCAAGATGTGGATCAGCCCGGCGATGGTTTCCAGCAGCAGTTTGTACTCTTCGGTCAGGCGGTCCTGCTCCAGCCCGGTCAGGCGGTGCAGGCGCATTTCCAGAATCTGGGTGGCCTGGATCTCGGTCAGCTGGTAGCCGCCGGTGATCAGGCCCACGCCCTTGGGCAGGTCTTCCGGACGCGAGGTTTCCGCGCCGGCAGCGCCCAGCATCGACCCGACCAGGCCCGGCTCCCACAAGCGCGCCAGCATGCGCTCGCGTGCTTCACCGGGATTGGGCGAGGTCTTGATCAGTTCGATCATCTCGTCGATGTTGGCCAGCGCAACGGTGAGGCCTTCCAGCACGTGGGCACGGGCGCGCGCCTTGCGCAGCTCGTACACGGTGCGGCGGGTGACCACTTCGCGGCGATGGCGCACGAACGCCTCGAGCATCTGCTTGAGGTTCATCAACTGCGGGCGGCCATCGACCAGCGCCACCATGTTGATGCCGAACACCGACTCCATCTGGGTCTGCTGGTAGAGGTTGTTCAACACAACTTCCGCCGACTCGCCGCGCTTGATCTCGATGAAGATGCGCATGCCGTCCTTGTCGGACTCATCGCGCAGTTCGCTGATGCCTTCGAGCTTCTTTTCCTTGACCAGCTCGGCGATCTTTTCGATCAACCGGGCCTTGTTCACCTGGTACGGGATCTCGGTGACGATGATCGATTCGCGGCCGTTGTCGGCCACCTCGATGTCCGCCTTGGCACGGATGCGCACCCGGCCACGCCCGGTCCGGTAACCGGCGACGATGCCGGCGGTACCGTTGATGATGCCCGCGGTCGGGAAGTCCGGGCCCGGGATGTACTCCATCAGGCCGTCGACGTCGATCTCGGGGTTGTCGATCAGCGCGATGCAGGCGTTGATGGACTCGGTGAGGTTGTGCGGCGGAATGTTGGTCGCCATGCCCACCGCGATACCGGCCGAACCGTTGACCAGCAGGTTCGGGAACCGGGTCGGCATGACCGTCGGCTCCAGTTCCTTTTCGTCGTAGTTGGGCTGGAAATCGACGGTTTCCTTGTCCAGGTCGGCCATCAGCTCATGGGTGAGCTTGGACATGCGGGCTTCGGTGTATCGCATGGCGGCGGCGGAGTCGCCGTCGACCGAACCGAAGTTACCCTGGCCATCGACCAGCATGTAGCGCAGCGAGAACGGCTGTGCCAGACGCACCAGCGTGTCGTACACCGACTGATCGCCATGCGGGTGGTACTTACCGATGACGTCACCGACGATACGGGCCGACTTGAAGTAAGGCTTGTTGCTGTGCGCGTTCAACTCGCTCATCGCGAACAGCACGCGGCGATGCACCGGCTTGAGGCCATCGCGCGCATCCGGGAGGGCGCGGCCCACGATCACGCTCATCGCGTAATCGAGGTAACTCTTGCGCATCTCGTCTTCCAGGTTGACCTGGATGATTTCCTTGGCGGTTTCTGCCATTCGGGTTCCGTTGTCTGGGAGCGGTCCAGTCCGTCGCGCCCGCCCTTTCGGGGCGGTCGCGTCGGAATCTCGATTAACCGTTGAAGTCTAGCACAACGGGCCGTTTTCCGCCTGCTTTTACGGGCGTTTTACCGGCAAGAATCAGGAACTTACGGAGGCGTTGCGGGTGCGGCCGGGGTTCTGCCGGGAAAGCCGTACCGACCAACGGTCGGTACCTACCCGGGCGGGGCCAGGCCACCACCCCAAGCCCGGTACGCCACCCACCCCGATGATCCGGCATGCCCCCACCCCGATCTGGTATGCCCCCACCCCGATCCGGTAGGCCACGACCGTTGGTCGTGGCATCAAACGACCCATCCCGATCCGGGTAGGCCACGACCGTTGGTCGTGTCATGCGGCGACCGTTGGTCGTGGCATGGGGCCACCGTTCGTGGCGCGCGGCGGCCGCACGCCGCACCGGCATCAGCCGAACGCGGCCTGCATGTTGGTCACCGTCGGATTCAGGATCACCCCGCGCTCGGTCACGATGGCATCGATCAGGCTGCCCGGGGTGACGTCGAACACCGGGTTCCAGGCGGCGATGCCTTCGGCCACGGTGCGCGTGCCCCCTACCCCGTACAACTCGCCCGGATCGCGCTGCTCGATCTCGATCTGCTCGCCGTCGGCGGTGTCCATGTCCACCGTGGAGGACGGCGCCACCACCATGAACTTGACCCCGTGGTGGCGGGCGGCGATGGCCAGCTGGTAGGTGCCGATCTTGTTGGCGGTGTCACCGTTGGCACAGATGCGGTCCGCGCCGACGATCACCCACTGCACCGCCCCGGTCTTCATCAGGTGCGAGGCGGCCGAATCGGCGATCAGGGTGGCGTCGATGCCGTCCTGCTGCAGCTCCCACACGGTCAGGCGCGCGCCCTGCAGCCACGGCCGGGTTTCCCCGGCGAAGACCTTGGCGATGCGGTGCTGGGCCATGCCGGCGCGGATCACGCCCAGCGCGGTGCCGAACCCGGCGGTGGCCAGCGAGCCGGTATTGCAGTGGGTGAGCACGCCACTGCCGGCCTCGATCAGGCCCGCGCCGAGCGCGCCCATGTGGCGGTTGGCGGCCAGATCTTCATCGGCGATGGCCTGGGCCTCAGTGGCCAGCACCTGCTGCCAGTCGGCACCGGCCGGGGCCAGCGCGCGGCGCATGCGGGCCAGCGCCCAGGCCAGGTTGACGGCGGTCGGGCGGGACGCGTTGAGCCGCTGCAGGGCCGGTTCCAGCTTCGCCAGCGCCTGCGCGCCATCGTCGGCCTGCACCCCGACGGCGGCCAGCACCACACCCCAGGCGGCGGCAATGCCGATCGCCGGCGCGCCACGCACGGTGAGCGCATGGATGGCCTCGGCCACGGCGTCACTGTCGCGGCATTCCACGTGCTCCACCACGAACGGCAGCTTGCGCTGGTCGAGCAGTTGCAGGGTATCGCCGGTCCACAGGATCGGGCGGATATGGTCGTAACGGGCGTAGTCGATGTCGGTGGATGCGTTCATCGCATCATTGTAGCGGCGCACGGCGAAGCCGCCAAAGCGCGGCTCAGTTGACCTGGAACTCGGCGCGGCAGCCGTCGTCCACCCACACCCCGCGCGCATCCCAACCCCAGCCGCGGCCTTCCTCGCAGGGGCTGCCGGACAACTGCTTGGACAGGCGCGCGCCCTTGCCGATGGTCGCCCCGCAGAAACGGCGCTGGCGCGACTTGGATTCGCACACCAGCGTGCGCGGCGCATCCAGGAAACCGGAGCCGTCGGCGGCCCCTACCTCGAAGTCGCCTTGGCAACCGCGGGTCACCCACACTTCGTTGCGCCGCACGCCCCAACTGTGGCCTTCGCGGCACGGCATCGCCGACAGCTGGCGCAGCAGGCGCACCGGTGCGCCCTGCAATGCCACCGGGCAGCTCTGCGGCCGGCCACTGGATTCGCAGCGCAGCACCCGGCGCACCTGCCGTGCAGTGCCGGTACTGGCGCCGCCTGCCGGTCGGCTGCGGAATTCGGCACGGCAGCCCAGCGTGACCCACACGCCGGAACGATCGGTGCCCCACTCGGTGCCGCGGATGCAGCTGCTGTCGGACAACTGGCGGATCAGCTCCACGCCGTTGGCCACGGGCATGTCGCAATGCACCCATTCCATGTCACGCGACTGGCAGCGCACTACCTGCGCTTCGTACCCCGTCTGGTCGGCCATCGCCGTGGCCGGCAGCACGCTGCTGCACAACACCAGCGTCCACCACGTCCACGTCCAGCGCGGCGCGCTCCATGACGGCAGTTCGGCAACTTCCCACAGCTTCATCAACCCTTTCCCCGCCGCAACTGAACGATCACGCGCCTACCTTCGGGCATGCGCTGTGATCAGAGCATCATCGTGCAGGTCGCGCAAGACGTACACGCGGCAATCACGCACCTTATGCGTTCAGGCGTGGGCGAAATCGATGGCCAGCACGTCCGCAATCCGCGTGGTGCGGTTCATCGCCATCAACAGGCGGTCCACCCCGACCGCAACGCCGGCGCAATCGGGCAGGTCCGGCAAGGCCTGCAGCAATGGCTCGTCCAACGGCGGCAGCACAGCGCCACGCGCCGTACGCACGGCATGGTCGCGGGTGAAGCGCGCGCGTTGTTCAGCGGCGTCGTTCAGCTCGTGATAGCCGTTGGCCAGTTCCACCGCGCCAAGGTACAGCTCGAAGCGCTCGGCCAGCGGGGGCGTGCCCGGGCGAATGCGCGCCAGCGCGGCCTGGCTGGCCGGCCAGTCGTGTACGACGGTCATGCTGTCGTCATCGAACGCGGGCTGGATGCAATGGGTCATCAGCAGGTCCAGCCAGTCGTCGCGGGTGAGGCCCTCGGCATCGATGCGCACCGCCGCCAGCGGCGCCTGCAGCTGTTCCAGCGGCGCGTCGAACGGGTCAACGCCGAGGTGCTGCTGGTACAGGCTGCGGTAGTCGACCACGCGCAGATCGGCGGTGCGCTGCACCAGGCCGAGTGCGGCGCGGACCAGCGCAACGGTTTCCTCGATCAGCCGGTGGTGGTCCCAGCCCACCCGGTACCACTCCAGCATGGTGAACTCGGGATTGTGGCGGCCACCGGCTTCGCCATTGCGGAACACCCGCCCGAGTTCGTAGCAGTCGCCCACGCCGGCGGCGAGCAGGCGCTTGAGCGGGTACTCCGGCGAGGTGCGCAACCAGCGCTGCGGGCTGCCGGCATCAACGTGGCCACTGAAACGGGTGTGGAAGCTGTCGATGTTCGGCTCGGTGTTGCCGGCGGCCGACAGGATCGGCGTTTCCACTTCCAGCACATCGCGGGCGGCGAAGAACGCACGGATCAACGCGTTCAGCGCGGCACGCTGGCGCAGCGCGGCGATCATGCGCGCGCGTCCTTCAGCCGCTGCGCGAGTGGCAGGGTGAGCAGGTCGCGGGTGTCGTCGACGTAGCCGGTGGCCAGGTACAGCCGCCGCGCCAGTTCGTTGTGGTGGTTCACTTCCAGCCGCATGCGCGCCACACCGCGCGCATTGGCACGCTGTTCCAGGATGGCCAGCGCCTGCTTCCCGCGCCCACGCCCGCGCGCGGCATGCTGCAGGTACAGCTCGTCGAGCAGCGCGAAATGACCGCCCTGCTCCAGGCTGAAGCCCATCGCCAGCGCCGCATAGCCAACCACGCTGCCCGCGTCGTCCAGCCACAGCAGCACTTCGCCGTTGCGGGGCTCTTCCAGCAGCGCGGCCAACGCGATGCGGACCCGTGCATCGTCGAAGTCCAGCTGGTCTTCGGCGTAGAACTCGCGCATCAGCCCGATCAGCAGATCGGTGTCGGCCACGGTGGCCAGGCGGAAGTCGAGGACGGCAGTGTGCATGGGGCTCTCCGGTGATGCGGGACGGCGGGGCGCAGCCGCCCCGCCGTGGGTTCAGTGCTGCGCCAGGAACGCAACCAGGCGGTCTTCGTCCCACACCTCGATGCCCAGTTCCCCAGCCTTGGTCAGCTTGGACCCGGCCTCGGTGCCGGCCACCACGAAGGCGGTTTTCTTGGACACGCTGCCCGACACCTTGGCACCCAGCGCTTCCAGCCGCGCCTTGGCTTCGTCACGGGTCATCTGCGCCAGCGTACCGGTCAGCACCACGGTCTGACCGTCCAGCGGGCCGGCCACCTGCTCGGTCTGTTCCGGCGCGCGGGTCAGCAGCGTGTGGCGGTACGCATCGGCCTTGAGCAGCATCTGCGCATGGCCGTCGCGGTCCAGCCAGTCGGCCAGGCCAAGCGCCACTTCGTTGGGCAGACCGGCCGCCACGAAACGCACCGGCTCGGCGTCCACCAGCGCGGCCGCATCGGGCAGCGCGGCGGTGAGCTTTTCGGCGCGCAGGCGGGTGATGCCGGGAATCTCCGCCTCCACCAGCACCTGGGCGAAATCCAGGCCGTCACGCAGCTTCGCCGACGGCGCGTGCATATCGCCGATGCGCACCTGGCCCACCTGCAGCAGCGCGTCGATGGCGTCCTGATTGCCCGACTGCTCGAAGAAGTGACCGAGCGAGCGCGCCACTTCCCCGCCGATGTCCGGCACGCGCTTGAACAACGGCCACGGCAGGTGGCGGATCAGCTCCAGGTCGCCGAACCAGGTGGACAGCCCCTTGGAGGTGTTCTCACCGACGTTTTCGATCCCCAGCGCGAACAGCAGGCGTTCCAGCGTGGTGTCGCGGCTGGCGTCGATCGCCGCGATCAGGTTGTCGGCCCAGCGCGTGGCGATCTTCTTGGTGTTCCAAGCGAAGGCGGCCGGCATCGCCAGCGCCGTGGCGCGCCAGCCGGCGTCGTTGCCATCGAGCTCCAGGATGGCGCGCAGGTAGTCGCCGCTGCCTTCCGGTGGCAGGTGCAGGCCGATCTGCGCCGCAAGGGCCTCGGGCGTTTCAGCGTCCAGCACCAGCTTCAGGTGCAGCAGCTGGTCGCGGGTGAGCCGGTACAGGTCGGCTACGCCGCGTACGATGCCGGCGTCGACCAGGGTTTCAATGTACTTGCCGCCCAGGCCGTCGATGTCCATGGCGCGGCGCGAGGCGAAGTGCGCGATGGCTTCCTTGCGCTGCGCCGGGCAGCTCAGTTCGCCCGAGCAACGCCACACGGCTTCGCCCTCTTCGCGCACGATCTCCGACCCGCACACCGGGCACTGCGCCGGCATCTGCCAGGGCGTGGTGCCGGCCGGACGGCGTTCGGCGATGACGCTGACCACTTCGGGAATCACATCGCCGGCACGGCGCACGATCACCGTGTCGCCCACGCGCACGTCAAGGCGCTGGATCTGGTCGGCGTTGTGCAGGGTGGCGTTGGACACGATCACCCCCGCCACGGCCACCGGATTCAGGCGCGCCACGGGGGTGGCGGCGCCGGTGCGGCCGATCTGGATCTCGATCGCCTCCACCGTGGTGGTCTGTTCCTGCGCGGGGAATTTGTGCGCGATCGCCCAGCGCGGCGCGCGCGACACGAACCCCATGGTTTCCTGCCCGGCGCGGTCGTCCAGCTTGTAGACCACGCCGTCGATGTCGAAGGCCAGCCCGTCGCGGCGTTCGCCGATGTCGCGGTAATAGGCCAACAGGCCCGCGCTGCCCTCCACCACCTGGCACAGGTCGCTGACCGGGAAGCCCCACGCCCGCAGCTGCGCCAGCGTGGCCGAATGGGTGGGCGGCAGTTCACCGCCCTCTACCTGCCCGGTGCCGTAGGCGTAGAAGCTGAGCTTGCGCCGGGCGCTCATCTTCGGGTCCAGCTGGCGCAGGGAACCGGCCGCGGCGTTGCGCGGGTTGGCCAGCACCTTGCCGTCGTGCAGGCGCGCCTGCGCGTTGTAGGCCTCGAAATCGGCGCGTGCCATGTACACCTCGCCGCGCACTTCCAGCACGTCCGGCCAGCCGGCGCCCTGCAGCACCTGCGGAATCACCGCGATCTGGCGCAGGTTGGCGCTGACGTCCTCGCCGGTGCTGCCATCACCCCGGGTGGCGCCCTGCACGAAGCGCCCGTTCTCGTAGCGCAGGCTGATGGCCAGGCCGTCGAGCTTGGGTTCGGCGGAGAAGTACAGCGCATCGCGGCGCAGGCGCTCGCTGATGCGGCGCACGAAATCCTGCACTTCCTCGTCGCTGAAGGCATTGCCCAGCGACAGCATCGGCACGGCATGGCGTACTTCGGCAAACCGCGATGAGGCCTTGCCGCCCACGCGCTGGGTGGGGGAATCGGCAACGGCCAGGTCCGGGTGGGCCAGCTCCAGTGCTTCCAGCTCGCGCACCAGGCGGTCGTACTCCGCATCCGGAATGAGCTGCTCGTCGCGCTCGTGGTAGGCCGTGCCGGCATCGTCGATCTGGCGGCGCAGTGCCTCGGCACGTTCAGCGGGGCTGGGGCTCATCCGGGAGGGATCCTGAAAGGGCTGTTGATTTTATGGCCTGCGGTGCCCGGCAGCCACCCCGCAGCGGTGCCGCGTGGCTATTGCCGGCAACCCGGCACAGGGTTAGCGTGCGCCAAGTCCCTCTGTGCAGGTGTTACGTGACCGTTGCCGCCCCTTCCCGCCGTTCGTTCCTGCAGTTGGCCGGTACCGGCCTGGCCTTGTCCGGACTGGGTGTGTCGACCGTGTCGGCCTCCCCGTTGCGTGCCAGCGCTGTCGGCGGCCCGGTGCTGCTGAACTTCAACGAATGCCCGTATGGCCCGGCGCCGGTGGCGCAGGCAGCCGCGCGCGAGATCGTGGCTGGCAGCGGGCGCTATCTGTTCGCGCTGGCCGGTGAGCTGCGCGACCTGTTCGCCATGCAGGAAGGCATCGGCAAGGACCACGTGCGGCTGTACCCGGGCTCCAGCGAGCCGCTCAACCGCGCCGCGATCCTGTGGACCTCGGCCAGCGCCGGGCTGGTGGTGGCCGACCCCACCTTCGAAGCGCTGGGCGACCTGGCTGCCGCGCGCGGCGCCACCGTGGCCAAGGTTCCGCTGCGCGAGGACGGCGCGCATGACGTACGCGCGATGGCTGCTGCGGCTGCGCGGATCAACGCCGGCCTGCTGTATCTGTGCAATCCGAACAACCCCACCGGGTCGATCACCCCGGCCGCCGACATCGCCTGGCTGCTGGCCAACAAGCCCCGGCAGACGCGGGTGCTGGTTGACGAGGCCTACCTGCAGTACAGCGAGCAGCGCTCGGTGATCGGCCAGGTGATGCAGCGCGACGATGTGATCGTGCTGCGCACGTTTTCCAAGCTGTACGGCATGGCCGGGTTGCGCCTGGGCGTGGCCGCCGCACACCCGGACCGGCTGCGCGAGCTGGCCAGCCTGGGCGACAACCCGCTGCCGGTCACCGCGCTTGCGGCCGGCCTGGCCAGCCTGCGCGCGCCGGGCCTGGTGGCGCAGCGCAAGGCGGAGAACGCGCAGGTGCGGCAGGCCACCGTGGCCTGGCTGGCGGCGCGCGGCTTCGCCTGTGTGCCGACCGAAGCCAACTGCTTCGTGGTGGACGTCAAGCGCGATGGCAGCGCCTTCACTGCGGCCATGGCCGAGCACGGCGTGGTGATTGGCCGCAGTTGGCCGATCTGGCCGCAGCGGGTGCGGGTAACGGTGGGCACGGCGGCAGAGATGGCCCGGTTCCGCGACGCGTTCGCGGCGATAACCGGGTAGAGCCGACCGTTGGTCGGCTGCTCTTGCTTCGGCCGACCGTTGGTCGGCTGCTCTTCGTTCCGGGTATCCGAGGTTGCCGGCCAGCGGCCGGCACTACCGCAAAGGGCATCGACCAACGGTCGATGCCTACCATTGCATCGTACGTTGGGCCGCAAAACGCATCGACCAACGGTCGATGCCTACCGCCTCAACGTACGTTGGGCCGCAAAGCGCATTGACATCGCGCGTCGGGCCGCCATCGCGCATCGACCGACGGTCGATGCCCACCGGGTGGGCGTTACCAGCGCGGGGCTTTCGTGAGCGGCGGGGCCTGGTGCTGGCGGTCGTAGGCGCGCAGTTCGTCGCGGATGTGCGCGATGCGCTGGCGGCCCAGGGCGTTGCGGCTGTCGTCCAGGACCACGCCGTCGAGCAGTTCGCCCATGCGCTGCACGGTCGGCAGCATCTTTTCCCACGCGTCCAGCGCGGTCAGCGGCGCCGGCAGGGTGAGGAAGAAGGCGATCGCCGGGGTTTCCATCTCGCGGATGTTGGCCATGTCGAAGCTGCCCGGCTTCATGATGCTGGCCATCGAGAAGATCGGGCCGCGCTCGGGGTGACCCTCGACCAGGCGGTGGAACACGTTCATGTGGCCAAACACCAGGCCGGTCTTTTCAGCGGCCACCACGATGTCTTCGCCCCGCAGCTGTTCACCGGCGCGGGCGGCCACGAACAACGACACGATCTTGTCGAAATCCTGGCTGGCGCGCTTGCCCAGGTCGCTGGCGGCAGCGTCGACATCGGGCAGACCCAGTTCGGGTTGGGTCACACCGTCCTCGCCAGTGCTGCCAGCGACGGCATCGCTGCCCTCGCCTTCGCCCAGGCTGGGCTCACGGCGCGCGCCCGTACCGTTCTCGGCGGTGTCGACGCGGCGACCCTGCGATTTTTTCTTCGGACGGCCAAACAGGAAGATCGCGGCGATCAACAGCAGGCCGGCGGCCAGGATGCCGATGCGGAGCAGTGCCATGTCGGACATTCGGTGGGGGTCTCCGGCTAAATACGTTCAGGTACTAAGGATGGCACGTCAGGCGGCGCCCGCCAATCGTGCCGCCTCTTCCAGGTCCACGCTGACCAGGCGGCTGACGCCCGGTTCGCGCATGGTCACGCCCGACAACTGGTGTGCCGCTTCCATGGTGGCCTTGTTGTGGCTGACGAACAGGAACTGCACCTTTTCACTCATTTCCTTGACCATGTTGGCCAGGCGGCCGACGTTGGCTTCGTCCAGCGGCGCGTCCACCTCGTCCAGCAGGCAGAACGGCGCCGGGTTGAGCTGGAAGATCGCAAACACCAGCGCCACCGCAGTCATCGCCTTCTCGCCACCGGACAGCAGCGAGATGCTCGACACGCGCTTGCCCGGCGGTCGCGCCATGATGGCCACACCGGTGTCGAGAAGGTCTTCACCGGTCAGTTCCAGGTAGGCATGGCCACCGCCGAACAGGCGCGGGTACAGCTGCTGCACGCCGGCGTTGACGCGGTCGAAGGTGTCCTTGAAGCGGCCACGGGTTTCGCGATCGATCTTGCGGATGGCGTCTTCCAGGGTTTCCAGCGCGGTGGTCAGGTCGGTGTTCTGCGCGTCCAGGTACTCCGAACGCTGCGAGGCCTCGCCGTACTCCTGGATGGCGGCCAGGTTGACCGGCTCAAGGCGGCGCATGCGCCCGTCGATCTGGTGCACCGACTGTTCCCAGTCGGTCACGCGGGCATCTTCAGGCAGGCTGTTGATCACGTCCTGCAGGACGAAGCCGGCCTTCTCCACCGAGGCCGACAGCTGGTCGGCACTCAGCACCAGCGCCTGCTGGTCCAGTTTGCGCTGGGAGATGCGCTCGCGCTGGGCCAGCGCCTGCTCGTCGCGCTTGTGGCGGGTCTGTTCGAAGTTGCGCAGTTCGGCGTCGATGCCATCGAGCAGGGTGCGCGCTTCGCCCAGTACGCGGTCGGCGCGCACGCGTTCGCTGAGGGCATTCTGGTGTTCGGCCTGCAGGGTCTGTACGGGCGTATCGCCCTGGTCCAGCTGGGAATGCAGTTCGCCCAGACGGGTGTCTAGCTGGCCACGCTGGGTGCTCATGCGCTCCAGCGCCTGGCTCAGCGAGGCAATCTGGGTGCGCTGCGATTCCAGCGTCAGCGCCAGCGAATGCGCGCTCTCGCGCACGTTGCGGGCGTGGTCGCGGGCCTGGTCACGGGCATCGGTGAGCTGGCGGCGTTCGCCTTCCAGCGACGCCCGCACCGATTCCAGGTCGCCCATGCTGGTGACCGCATCGTCGAGCCGCGCACGCGCCTCGCGCACCTGCTCACGGCCGGTATCCAGCGTTTCCTGCAGCTGCAGCAGTTCGCCTTCGATACGGTCGATGCGGGTCCGCGCGGCCTCTACCTTGCCCTGCTGGCTCTGCAGCTGGCCACCCAGTTCGGAGACGCTGCGATGGGCCTGGTACAGCTGCCGCTGCGCGTCTTCGCGGTGTTGTTCGCCGGCCAGCAGCTGCTCACGGAACGCGGATAACTGCTGTTCCAGTTCGGCTTCGCGCTCCTGCAGCGTGTCGATCTGACCGCGCAGGGTGACGATCTCGCGTTCGCGCAGCAGCGCGCCCTGCTTGGCCGCACCGGAGCGCGAGACGCGCACCCAGCCGTCGCCCAGGCGCTCGCCGCCACGGGTGATGACCGAGTCGCCCTCGGCCAGCGTGGGCTGCAGTGTGCGTGCGGCGTCCAGGTCTTCGGCGGCATGCAGCCGGGCCAGCAGCCGGCGGATGGCGGTGGGGCCCTGCACCTTGGCGGCCAGCGAGGTTGGCGCCACATTGAGCGGCGCCTGGCTGTCGGACACCAGCGCAATGCGGCCCTCACCGAGTTCGGCCAGTTCGGCCACCAGCTGTTCGGGAGCGTCCACCAGCACGCCTTCGATCAACTGGCCCAGTGCGCTTTCCACGGCGTTTTCCCAGCCGCTTTCCACGGTCAAGCGTTCGCCGACGCGCGCACCCGAATCCAGTCCGCGCGCCTTCAGCCACGCCACCGCCGCACCCTGCTCCTGGCCCAACGCGGCCTGCTGCAGGGTTTCCAGCGACGACAGGCGGCCGCGCGCGGCCTGGGCCTGCTTGCGGATCTCGGCCAGTTCGGTCTGCCCGGTGCGCTGGCGGTCCTGCAGGCCGGCCACGGCCTGCTTGCGTTCTTCAACCTGCTCGTTGAGGCCGTCCAGCGCCTCTTTCTGGGTCTGGTGCTGCAGGTGCAGTTCTTCGAACACCTCGGCCAGCGCATCCAGGTCCAGGCTGGCGCGTTCGGCGCTCAGCGCTTCGCGGCGGCGGTCGGCTTCCAGTACCTGGCGGTCGAGGTAGTCGACGCGGGTGCGTTCGACTTCGCCGGCGCGCGAGGCTTCGGAGGTGCTGCGGGTGTGGGCTTCCCAGCGCTGCTGCCAGTCGGCCAGGCGGGCCTCGGCGTCACGCAGGGCTTCCTGCTTGATTTCGTTTTCTTCCTGCAGCTGTTCCAGGCGCGGCTCGGCGTCGTCCACGGCCTCACGCAGGACCATCAGTTTGGCTTCGTCGCCGCTGATGTGCTGGCCCAATTCGGCCAGGGCCTGCTGGGCTTCATCGCGCGCCTTGTTGAGGCGCTGCGACATTTCGCGCTGGTGCTGGATCTGCTGTTCGAGGCGGGCCAACGTGCTGCCCACCTGGTACACCTCGGCCTGGGCGGTGCTGAGCGCATCGGCGGCTTCTTCGCGGCGCACGCGGCTGGTTTCGATGCGGGCTTCGGCGTCGCGCTGTTCGGCGATGAACTGCTGCAGGCGGGTTTCTTCCTGCGAGAGCGCTTCGCGCAGGCCGCCGAGGCGGCCGTCGAGGCCGCGGTATTCCAGCGCCTTCCACTCGGCATCCTTGACCCGGCGCTCTTCCTGCAGGGCCTGGTACTGCTCGGCCTGGCGCGCCTGGCGCTTGAGGTGTTCAAGCTGCTTGCCGATTTCCTCGCGCAGGTCGCCGAGGCGGTCGAGGTTTTCGCGGGTGTGGCGGATGCGGGTTTCGGTTTCCTTGCGGCGTTCCTTGTACTTGGAGATGCCGGCGGCTTCTTCGAGGTACACGCGCAGGTCTTCGGGGCGGGCTTCGATGATCTGGCTGATCATGCCCTGTTCGATGATGGAGTAGCTGCGCGGGCCGAGGCCGGTGCCGAGGAACAGGTCGGTGATGTCGCGGCGGCGGCACTTGGTACCGTTGAGGTAGTAGTTGCTACTGCCGTCGCGGCTGACTTGGCGCTTGACGGAGATTTCGTTGAAGGAGGCGTACTCGCCGGTGATGGTGTGGTCGGTGTTGTCGAAGATCAGTTCGACGGTGGCCTGGGAGACGGGCTTGCGTGCCGAGGAGCCGGAGAAGATGACGTCGGTGAGGGAGTCACCGCGGAGGCGGCTGGCGGAGCTTTCGCCCATGACCCAGCGGACGGCGTCGATGATGTTGGACTTGCCACAGCCATTGGGCCCCACCACGCCGGTCATGTTGGTCGGCAGGTGCAGGGTGGTCGGGTCGACGAAGGATTTGAAACCGGACAGCTTGATCGTGGACAGACGCATGGCGGGATTGGTTTCCGGGGCAAGGGCCTGAAACGACCCCCGCCAGGGTGGATGTCGGAGCGATTCCCACCCTCAAGCCATTGATGTTGCTGGGTTTCAATGGCCCCAAGGGCGACGCGATAGCCTGAGTATAACGGGGCGGGTGTTCCACGGGCGGTGGGGGTGGGTTGGTTTTGGTTAGAGGCGTAGAGCTAAGGTCCAGAGCCGGAGCCAGAGCCAGAGCTGGAGCTGGAGCAAAGGCTCGGTGCGTCGGCCTCGGCTGGGCGGTCGGGGGGGGGGGGGGGGGGGGGTGCGCTGCGATCTGTTCCGGAGCGTCCAATTAAGGAGCGTCAGGGTTACGGGTGAGTTGGGGAGTAGAGCCACGCCAATGGCGTGGCTCTACCTACCCCACCCCACGCATCACATAACCCTACCCACCGCTTCATTGCCCCAGCCACGCATGGCGTGGCTCTACCCGCCCGCGGTGGAAAAACTGGCAGAGGGTGTCGGGTGGCCTTGGCCGGGACCGTTGGGCGCCATGGGTCCGGCGCATGCGCCGGACGGGTTGGGCAGGACGCCCAACCCCGGTCTTGCCGTTTGTGCAGGACTGCACAAACGAGCAAGGCGCCCACGAGCCTCCAAGGATGGATTTACGGCGTGTCCCGGCCAAGGCCACCCGGCACCCTCTCACCGGAAGAACCAAAGCGCCGGCACCTGCCGTTGATCTGGCTTCAAACTTCAAGCTTCAAGCTTTTAAGCTCTTAAGCTTCGAAAAAAACAAAACCCCCACATACAAAAACGGGCACCCTCGCGGGCACCCGTTTTGGTGACTCCAGCCTTTCGGCAGGGATCAGGCCTTTTCGGCTTCCACAACCACCTTGACGGTGGTTTCGACGTCGGCGTGCAGGTGAACAGTCACCTCGTACTCGCCCACGTTGCGGAAGGCGCCTTCGCCCAGGATCACTTCGCTCTTTTCCAGCGGCAGGCCGGCCTTGGTGAAGGCTTCGGCGATGTCGCGCGGGCCAACCGAACCGTACAGCTTGCCTTCCGTCGACGCGTTGGCGGCGATGGTGACGCTCTTGCCTTCCAGCTGAGCCTTGCGGGCTTCGGCGTCAGCGTGGATCGACTGAGCCTTGGCTTCGTAATCGGCGCGCTTGGCTTCGAACTCGGCAACGTTGGTGGTGGTGGCCGGAACGGCCTTGCCGGTCGGGACGAGGAAGTTGCGGCCGTAGCCCGGCTTCACGTCGACCAGATCGCCCAGACCGCCGAGGTTGGTGACCTTCTGGAGAAGAATCAGCTTCATGGTGTAGCTCCAAATATGTATTCGTTAGCGAGGCGTGGCCCCGCAGCGATGGCTGTCCGAATATCCGAACGGTAGACCGTGAAACCGCCCGACGCTTTGCAGCGCGGGCGGCCAGGTCCACGAAAGCGGCGACCGAAGCCGCCGGCTTTCATCAGACGTCGTGGTTGTCGGTGTACGGAATCAGGGCCAGGAAACGGGCGCGCTTGACGGCCGTTGCCAGCTGGCGCTGGTACTTCGACTTGGTACCGGTGACGCGGCTCGGCACGATCTTGCCGTTCTCGGTCAGGTACTGGCGCAGGGTGTTGAGATCCTTGTAATCGATCTCCTTGACACCTTCGGCCGTGAACTTGCAGAACTTGCGGCGACGGAAGAACTTGGACATGTCAGTGCTCCTTAAGCGGCCGAAGCGGCGTCTTCGCCGGCATCGGTGTCAGCGGCGGGGGTGGTTTCACCTTCTTCGTCATCACGACGACGACGCTCGCCACGCTCGGGCTTGTCACCCTTCTCGTCCTTGCTCTTCATGATCAGCGACTGCTCGGTGTCAGCTTCGTCACGCTTGATGACGAGGTTGCGCAGCACGGCATCGTTGAAGCGGAAGCTTTCCACCAGCTCGCTCAGCACGGCCTGGTCGCACTCGATGTTGAGCATGACGTAGTGGGCCTTCACCAGGTTCTGGATCGGGTAGGCCAGCTGACGACGGCCCCAGTCTTCCAGACGGTGGATGGTGCCGTTGCCGTTCTCGACCAGCGCCTTGTAGCGCTCGATCATGGCCGGGACCTGTTCGCTCTGGTCCGGATGGACCAGGAACACGACTTCGTAATGACGACTCATGTGTTTTTACCTTTCGGATGTGGCCCGCAGGGGCCGGACAGCCCCCCGCAGATGAACGCGGTGGGGCAAGGGTCCTGCCCGGAATCAGGCAGGAAGCCGCAAAGTATGGCAGCACAAGCGCCCGCAGGCAAGCAGCCGCGGGGCTGGGCGCTTCTGCCGGCCCGGATCAGGCCTTGTCGGCTTCGGTGGTGAAGCTCTCGCCGCAGCCGCATTCGGCGGTGGCGTTCGGGTTCCTGAACGTGAACGTCTCGCTCAGCCCGTGCTTGCCGAAGTCGATCTCGGTGCCGTCGACCAGGCCCAGACTGTCGGCATCCACGTAGATGCGCACCCCGTCCTGCTCGAACACGGTGTCGCCCTGGCGCTCGTCGCGGGCCAGGTCGGTGATGTGGCCCCAGCCCGAGCAACCGGTACGGGTGACGCCGAAACGCAGGCCCAGCGCGCCCGGGGTCTGGGCGACGAACTTCTGCACACGGGCAAAGGCAACAGGGGTAAGGCTTACAGCCATGACAGGCAACTCCAGCGGATCGGGGTCATTATAGGAGTCCTCGGCGGCTAAAAATGCCTCGCAAGCAGAACGCTGCACCCGTTAAACTCCTCGTTCAGAGATCGAGTCGATCAATAGAGGATTCAAGTCATGACGGTGGTCAGCGTTGAACATGCGCTTGCCGGGAAGATCCCGGAAGGCGGCGAGGCAACCGTACGCGGTTGGGTGCGTACGGTGCGTGGGTCGGCAGCACTGGCCTTCGTCAATGTCACCGATGGCTCCTGCTTTGCCCCCATCCAGGTGGTGGCCAATGACACCCTGGGCAACTTCGACGAGATCAAGGCGCTCACCCCCGGCTGCTCGGTGATCGCCCGCGGCACCCTGGTCAAGTCGCAGGGCAAGGGCCAGTCGTTCGAGATCCAGGCCAGCGGCATCGAGATCGTCGGCCTGGTCGAAGACCCGCTGACCTACCCGATCCAGCCCAAGCCGATGAGCGCCGAGTTCCTGCGTGAAGTGGCGCACCTGCGCCCGCGCACCAACCTGTTCGGCGCGGTCACCCGCATCCGCAACTGCCTGTCCCAGGCCGTGCACCGGTTCTTCCACGAGAACGGGTTCAACTGGATCAGCACCCCGATCATCACCACCTCCGATGCCGAAGGCGCCGGCCAGATGTTCCGGGTGTCCACCCTGGACATGGCCAACCTGCCCCGCAACGACAAGGGCGAGGTCGATTTCAGCCGCGATTTCTTCGGCAAGGAAACCTTCCTGACCGTGTCCGGCCAGCTCAACGTCGAGGCGTACTGCCTGGCCCTGAGCAAGGTGTACACGTTCGGCCCGACGTTCCGCGCCGAGAACTCCAACACCACCCGCCACCTGGCGGAGTTCTGGATGATCGAGCCGGAAATCGCCTTCGCCGACCTGGCCGAAGACGCGCGCCTGGCCGAGCAGTTCCTGAAGTACCTGTTCCGTGCGGTGCTCGACGAGCGCGGCGACGACCTGGCATTCCTGGCCGAGCGCGTGGACAAGAACGCGATCACCAAGCTGGAAGCCTTCATCAACGCCCCGTTCGAGCAGATCGACTACACCGAGGCGGTGAAGCTGCTGCAGAACTCGGGCAAGAAGTTCGACTTCCCGGTCGAGTGGGGCCTGGACCTGCAGACCGAGCACGAGCGCTGGCTGACCGAGGAACACATCGGCCGCCCGGTGGTGGTGACCAACTACCCCGAGCACATCAAGGCGTTCTACATGCGCCTGAACGACGACGGCAAGACCGTTGCGGCGATGGACGTGCTGGCCCCGGGCATCGGCGAGATCATCGGCGGCAGCCAGCGCGAAGAGCGCCTGGACGTGCTGGACGCGCGCATGGCGCAGTTCGGCCTGGACCGCGAACACTACGGCTGGTACCGCGATTTCCGCCGCTACGGTTCGGTGCCGCACGCCGGCTTCGGCCTGGGCTTCGAGCGCCTGGTGGTCTACGTCTGCGGGCTGGGCAACATCCGCGATGCGATCGCCTACCCGCGCGCACCGGGCACCGCCGAGTTCTGATCCACCTACGGAGGCACTGACCCATGACCTTGTTCTTCGCGCTGTGCTTCGTCGGCGTGGCGATCGCCGGGTTCAGTGCCTTTGTGATCTTCTGGCCGCTCACCCTGGTCCACATCCGCGACCGCCACCCGCTGCTGGCGGAACGCTTCGGCAACGGCGCGTTCCTGCGCCCGGACGCGCTGCGCTGGCTGCTGGGCCGTGATTACCGGAAAACCCCCGACCGGGCGCTGTCCGGGCTGGCAACGCCGGCCTGGGTATCGCTGCTGACCCTGCTGGCCGGGCTGGGCATGGCTGCCCTGCTCTGGCTGCTTTCGATGGTATTGATATGAACGACACGACCCCTGACCGCGACGAGTGGTTCCTGGCCAGCCTGGGCAACACGCTGATCTGGGCCCGCCTGCGGATCCGCCCGGCGGGCACCGCCGAAGTGCTCGACAGCGACGGCAACACGCTCAGCTACGACAGCGAAGACACCGCGCGTTCACAGCTGTTCGACGCCGAGTTCGTCTCCTATGACGGGCTGGACGAGGAAGACGCGCTGATCCGCGGCTTCTCGCTGCATGAAGTGCAGCCGCCGCAGGGTGCCAGCGATGCGGACCTGCATGGCCGCATGGTGCAGAGCCTGGGCGCCCGCGCGTAACCGACGATGTTCATTCCGTCCGCCTTCGCCGAGACCGACCTGATCTGGCTGGACCGGCTGCTGGCGCGCGATGCGTTCGTCACCCTGGTGACCAACGGCGCCGACGGCTACCCGCAGGCCACGCGCCTGCCGGTGGTCTACACGCGGGAGGCCGACGGCATCCTGATCGAGGGCCATTGGGCCAAACCGAATCCGCAGGCCGGCCACGCCGGCCCGGCCACGCTGCTGGTGAATGGCCCGCACGCGTATGTGTCGCCGGGCTGGTATCCCGACAAAGATGCGCAGGCGCGCGTCCCCACCTGGAACTATGCCGCGGCCGAACTGCGCGGCGTGCTGGAGCCGGTCACCGACCCGGACGCACTGGTGGCGATGCTGGATGCACTGAGCACGCATTACGAAGGCACCGTAGGCGGCGACTGGGACCTGCTGCCGATCGAGCCGCGCCAGCAGCGCATGCTGGCCGGCATCGTCGGCTTCCGCTTCCGCCCGGCCCAGGTGCAGATCAAGCTCAAACTGAGCCAGAACCACCCGGAGGCGAACCAGCGCAGCGTGATCGACGCGCTGTCGACGCTGGACGCCCCGGCTTCCCGCGAGCTGGCGCAGTGGATGCGCTGGCGCCGCGACGGCGACACCGCCGGCTGACCCTCCCCGTTTCCCGCGACGCCGCGGCCAGGCTGGCCGCGCCTTGCCCCCACCTTACGTCAGGGACACCTGCCCCATGAAAGACATCCACAAGCTGCTGCAGAACAACCGCGAATGGGCGGACCGGATCGAGAAAGAAGACCCGGAATTCTTCCACCAGCTGGCCAAGCAGCAGCATCCGGAATACCTGTGGATCGGCTGTTCGGATTCGCGCGTGCCGGCCAACCAGATCATCGGCATGGCACCGGGCGAGGTGTTCGTGCACCGCAACGTGGCCAACGTGGTGGTGCACACCGACCTCAACTGCCTGAGCGTGATCCAGTACGCGGTGGACCAGTTGAAGGTGAAGCACATCCTGATCGTGGGCCATTACGGCTGCGGCGGCGTGCACGCCAGCCTGCACAACACGCGGGTGGGCCTGGCCGACAACTGGCTGCGGCACGTGGGTGATGTGGCGCAGAAGCATGCGTCGATCATGGATGCGATTGAAGACCCGGACCTGAAGCATGCACGGCTGTGCGAACTGAACGTGATCGAGCAGGTGGTCAACGCCTGCCGGTCGACGATCGTGCAGGACGCCTGGGCGCGCGGCCAGAAGCTGATGGTGCACGGCTGGGTCTACAGCCTGAAGGACGGCCGGGTGCGCGAGATGGGCATCGACGTAGGCGCGCCGGAAGACCTGCAGCCGGCCTACGAGCGGGCGCTGGCGCACGTGCCTCGCCGCGGCAAGCGCGACTGACCCTTCCCCACTACGGACATCGCACCATGCTCCCCATGCCGATCAACCTGCTGGGCTGGATCGAAGAAAACCGGCACCTGCTGAAGCCGCCGGTGGGCAACAAGATGATCGAGAACGGGGACTTCATCGTGATGGTGGTGGGCGGGCCGAACAGCCGCACGGACTACCATTACGACGAAGGCCCGGAGTGGTTCTACCAGCTCGAAGGCGAGATGGTGCTGAAGGTGCAGGAAGACGGCGCAGTGCGCGACATCCCGATCCGCGCGGGCGAAATCTTCCTGCTGCCGGGCAAGGTACCCCATTCACCCCGCCGCCCGCCCGGCGGCGTCGGCCTGGTAGTGGAGCGCAAACGGCTGGCGCACGAACGCGACGGACTGCTGTGGTTCTGCGAGCGCTGCAACCACAAGCTGTACGAGGAATACTTCGCCCTGGAAAACATCGAAACCGACCTGCCGAAGGTGTTTGCGCGGTACCAGGCATCGGTGGAGATGCGCACCTGTGCGGCGTGCGGGCATGTAGACCCGCTGCCGGGTGTTGTTGCGGTTGAAGGTTGAGGATTGAAAAGCGCCGAGCTGCACGCGCGCGTTTGAGCGAAAAGCAGCCGACCAACGGTCGGCTCTACCCCGGGTGACGCCGCGTGGCGTCGTGTCACCCCGGCCCTGGTAGGGTCGATCCTCGATCGACTGCCGATAGCTCTTCGTCGTTCGATGGCAACATGACCTCTGAGCGGAGAGCAGCCGACCAACGGTCGGCTCTACCAGCGTGGCCCGACGACACCCCGCGTGGCCCCGCATCACCCCCATCACCCCGCGTGGCCCCACGCCACCCCGCTTGGCCCCGCGTGGCCCCACGCCACCCCGCTTGGCCCCGCTTGGCCCCGCGTGGCCCCGCATCGCCCCGCATGGCCCCGCGCCATCCCGCATTACCCGCATCACCCGCATTACCCGCATCACCCACGTCACCCACGTCACCCACGTCACCCGCATCACCCCACTTCGCCACGGCATCACCCGCATTTCCCCTGCGCACCGGCCCTGTGTCAGGGCGTGGTGCGGGTGGGTGGCCGGGACCCTCCACCGCATGGATGCGGTGGCGGAGCCTCCAGGGACGGATTTACGGCGTGTCCCGGCCACCCACCCGCACCGCGCCAGCCCACCCACCGCACAGACACCACGCTTCTGCCGTGGCCGTGGCCGTTGCCGTGGCCGTTGCACTTGCACCTGCACTTGCCTCACGCCTCGAAAAAAACACAATCCCCCCCACCCCCACCACCCGGATAAACTGTCGGTCACTGTCACCGCTGGTTGCACCATGTCCGAACTCCTCAGCCGCACCCATGCAGTTGCCCTGGACGCTGCCGACCCCCTGCGCACCCTCCGCAGCGAATTCGTCTTCCCTCAGCACAACCACCGCGACCAGACCTACTTCGTCGGCAACTCGCTGGGCCTGCAGCCGCGCGGCGCCCGTGCCGCCGTCCAGGACGTCATGGACAAATGGGCCAGCCTGGCCGTCGAAGGCCACTTCACCGGCGACACCCAGTGGCTGCGCTACCACCGCCTCGTCAGCGAACAGCTCGCCCGCGTCGTCGGCGCGCTGCCCAGCGAAGTGGTCGCCATGAACACCCTCAGCGTCAACCTGCACCTGATGATGGTCAGCTTCTACCGGCCCAGCCGCGAGCGCCCCGCCATCCTCATAGAAGCCGGCGCGTTCCCCACCGACCGCCACGCCGTCGAATCGCAGATCCGCTTCCACGGCTTCGACCCGGCCACCGACCTCATCGAAGTCCAGCCCGACGAACCCAACGGCACCATCTCCCTGCAGGCCATCGAACGCGCCATCACCGAACACGGCCCGCGCCTGGCGCTGGTGCTGTGGCCCGGCGTGCAGTACCGCAGCGGCCAGGTCTTCGACCTCGACGCCATCACCCGCATGGCCCGCCTGCAGGGCGCCCGCGTCGGCTTCGACCTGGCCCACTCGGTCGGCAACATCCCCCTGCAGCTGCACGACATCGCCCCCGACTTCGCCGTCTGGTGCCACTACAAGTACCTCAATGCCGGCCCCGGCGCCGTGGCCGGGTGCTTCGTGCACGAACGCCACCACCGCGACACCAGCCTGCCGCGCTTCGCCGGCTGGTGGGGCCACGAAGAAGCCACCCGCTTCAAGATGGCCCCGCAGTTCGTGCCCGCCGTCGGCGCCGAAGGCTGGCAGCTCAGCAACCCGCCCGTGCTCGGCCTGGCACCGCTGCGCGCCGCCCTCGACGTGGTCGACAAGGCCGGTGGCATCGCCGCCCTGCGCGAGAAGTCGCTGCGCCTGACCGGCCTGCTCGACGCGCTGGTGCGCGCCCGCCTGACTGGCGTGCTCGAGGTGCTCACCCCCAGCGAACCGGACCGCCGCGGCTGCCAGCTCTCGCTGCGCGTGGTCGGTGGTCGCGAACGGGGCCGCAGCCTGTTCGAGTACCTGCAGACTGTCGGCGTGCTCGGTGACTGGCGCGAGCCGGACGTCATCCGCATCTCGCCGACCCCGCTCTACAACCGTTACCAGGACCTGCACCACTTCGTCGACGAAGTGGACGCCTGGGCAGGGCTGTAATCCGCCCCGCCCTCCCCGCCCCCACGGACATTGATGTGATCGCACCCCCTTCCCGCTCGCTGAGCATCATCGGCGCTGGCCTGGCCGGCTCGCTGCTCGCCATCCTGCTGTCCCGCCAGGGCTGGCGGATCACCCTGTACGAACGTCGCGGCGACCCGCGCATCAGCGACTACGAGTCGGGCCGCTCGATCAACCTGGCCCTGGCCGAACGCGGCCGCAATGCGCTGCGCCAGGCCGGGGTCGAAGACGCGGTCATGGCCAAGGCGGTGATGATGCGCGGGCGCATGGTGCACCCGCGCCAGGGCGAGCCGCAGCTGCAACGCTACGGCCGCGACGACAGCGAAGTGATCTGGTCGATCCACCGCAAGGACCTCAACACCACGCTGTTGCAGCTGGCCGAAGACGCCGGTGCGCAGGTGCATTTCCACCGCCGCCTGCACACCGTCGATTTCGATGCCGGCTATGCCCGCTTCATCGACGACCGCGACGACCAGCCGCACGACATCCGGTTCGACACCCTGATCGGCGCCGATGGTGCCGGCTCGGCGCTGCGCGCGGCGATGAACCGCAAGCAGCCGCTGGACGAGCGCACCGAGTTCCTCGACCACTCCTACAAGGAGCTGGAGATCCCGCCCACCGCCGACGGCGGCTTCCGCATCGAAGCCAACGCGTTGCACATCTGGCCGCGCGGGCACTACATGTGCATTGCGCTGCCCAATGACGAAGGCACCTTCACCGTCACCCTGTTCCTGCCCAACGAAGGCGACCCGAGCTTTGCCACCACCACCACCGGTGCCGAGGCCGAAGCGCTGTTCGCGCGCGACTTCCCCGATGCGCTGGCGCTGATTCCCAACCTGCGCCGCGACTGGGAAGAACACCCGCCCGGCCTGCTGGGCACGCTGCACCTCAAACACTGGCACCTGCAGGGCCGCGCCGTGCTGCTGGGCGACGCCGCGCATGCGATGGTGCCGTTCCACGGCCAGGGCATGAACTGCGCGTTTGAAGACTGCGTGGCGCTGGCCGGCCACCTGCTGGAACAGGACACGCTGGCCGCGGCCTTCGCCGCCTTCGAGGCCGACCGCAAGCCGAATGCCGAAGCGATCCAGCAGATGGCGCTGGAAAACTACCTGGAAATGCGCGATCGCGTTGCCGACCCGGCCTTCCTGCTGCAGCGCGAGCTGGAACAAGCCCTGCAGGCACGCTGGCCCACCCGCTTCGTGCCGCACTACACCATGGTGACCTTCCTGCACACGCCGTATGCGGTGGCGCACGCGCGCACCGAACTGCAGCGTCGCATTCTTGAAGACGCCACCGCCGGGCACGACAGCCTGGACCACATCGACTGGGCCGCGCTGGAGCACATCGTGCATGCGCAGTTGCCCGTGCTGGAGGGCGCGCACTGATGGCTGACAGCTTCCTGTTCTACGACCTGGAAACCTTCGGTCAGGACCCGCGCCGCACCCGCATCGCCCAGTTCGCCGCGATCCGCACCGACGCCGACCTGAACATCATCGACGAACCGGTCAGCTTCTACGTCAAACCCGCCGATGACCTGCTGCCCTCGCCGGTGGCCACCCTGATCACCGGCATCACCCCGCAGCATGCGCTGTCGGCCGGGGTCAGCGAAGCCGAGGCGTTCGCGCGCATCAACGACCTGATGGCGCGCCCGGGCACCTGCTCGCTGGGCTACAACACGCTGCGCTTCGACGACGAGTTCGTGCGCCACGGGTTGTTCCGCAACTTCCATGACCCGTATGAGCGCGAGTGGCGCAACGGCAATTCGCGCTGGGACCTGCTGGACATGATGCGGTTGCTGCACGCGCTGCGCCCGGAAGGCGTGGTGTGGCCGCAGCGCGAAGATGGCGCCACCTCGTTCAAGCTCGAGCACCTGGCCACCGCCAACAACGTGCGCCAGGGCGATGCCCACGAAGCGCTGTCGGACGTGCATGCCACCATCGGCCTGGCCCGCCTGTTCAAGCAGGCCCAGCCGCGCCTGTGGGACTACGCGCTGAAGCTGCGCGACAAGCGCTTCGTGGCCGGCCTGCTCGACGTGGACGCCCTGCAGCCGGCGCTGCACATTTCGATGCGCTACCCGGCCCAGCGCATGTGCGCCGCGCCGGTGCTGCCGCTGGCGCGCCACCCGTACATCAACAACCGCATCATCGCGCTCGACCTGGACGGCGACATCGACGCGCTGCTGACGCTGCCGGCCGAGACCCTCGCCGCACGCCTGTACACCCGTGCCGCCGACCTGGCCGAAGGCGAGCAACGCGTGCCGCTCAAGGAAGTGCACCTCAACAAGGTGCCGGCGCTGGTGGCCTGGAACCACCTGCGCCCGGCCGACCACGCCCGCCTCGGCATCGATCCCGCGGAGATCGAGGCCAAGGCCGCACGCCTGCGCGCCCTGGGCCCGACCTTGGCCGAGAAGGTGCGCCAGGTGTTCGGCGGTGAGCGCGTGCTGCCCCCCAGCGACGTGGACGCCTCGCTGTACGACGGCTTCCTGGCCGACGGCGACAAGGCGCTGATGACCCGTATCCGTACCAGCCCGCCGGCCGAACTGGCCAGCTACGCCGAACGCCTGCGCGATCCGCGCATGCCCGAGCTGCTGTTCCGCTACCGCGCGCGCAACCACCCGCAGACCCTGGACGCGACCGAACGCTCACGCTGGAAGGACTATCGTCGCCAGCGCCTGCTTGGCGACACCGCGCTGGGCGAGCAGACCCTGCCGCAGTTCCGCGCGCAGCTGGACGCACTGGCCACCGAGCATGCCGACGATCCGGCCAGGCTCGCCCTGCTGCAGCAGCTGCGCGACTGGGGCACCCACCTGGAGCAGAGCCTGTGAGCACGTATTTCAGCCCGAAGAGCTTCACCTTCCTGCGCGGCCTGGCCCGCAACAACGACAAGACCTGGTTCAACGAACACAAGCCGCAGTACGAAGAGCACGTGCGCCAGCCGTTCCTGCGCCTGATCGCCGACCTGCAACCGGACCTGGCCGCGGTCAGCGAGCACTTCCGCGCCGACCCGCGCGGTGTTGGCGGCTCGCTGTTCCGCATCTACCGCGACGCGCGCTTCTCCAACGACAAGTCGCCGTACAAGAGCTGGCAGGGCGCGCGGTTGTTCCATGAGCGGCGCAAGCAGGTGCCGGCCCCGTCGTTCTACATCCACCTGCAACCCGGCGAGAGCTTCGTCGGTGCCGGCCTGTGGCATCCCGAACCGGCCACCCAGCGCAAGGTGCGGCACTTCATTGTCGACAACCCCGGCAGCTGGAAGGCGGCCGCGCATTCGCCGGTACTGCGCAAGAAGTTCGACTTCGAGGAGAGCGAGAAGCTGGTGCGCCCGCCGCGCGGGTTCGAGCCGGATTTCGAGTTCATCGACGACCTCAAGCACCGCAACTGGGTGTTCTGGCGCTCGCTGGACGATGCGGTGATGACCGGCCCGCGCCTGCGCCAGACCATCGCCGCCGACCTGGTCACGCTGGGCCCGTTCGTGGACTACCTGTGCGCGGCGCTGGACCTGGAATTCTGAGCACCATGCCCGCGCACACCGCCATTCCAACGCGCCCGCTGGGACGCAGCGGCCTGCAGGTATCGCAGGTGGCGCTGGGCTGCTCCGGGTTCTGGGGCAACCACCGGTTCGCCGAAAGCGAGGCCGAACGCATCGTGCGCCGCGCGTTGGAGCGCGGCGTGAACCTGTTCGACACCGGCCACAACTATTCGGCGTTCAACGCCGAGCCACGGCTGGGCCGCATCCTGCAGCGCGCCTATGCCAGCCACCCGCGCGACGGGCTGGTGATTTCCAGCAAGGCCGGCACGCTGACCGGCCAGGCCGGCATCAGCGGCGCCGAGCACCGCGACTTTTCGCCGGCGAACATCGAGCGCAGCTGCGCGGCGTCGCTGCGCAACCTGCACTGCGACCACCTGGACATCTTCCAGCTGCACGGCATCGGCCTGCACGAACTGAGCGATGAACTGCTCACCGCGCTGGAGCGCATGCGCCGCAACGGCATGTTCCGCCTGCTGGGCATCAACACCCACACCGGCGCGATCATGCAGCACATCGCCGACCACCCCACCCTGTTCGACGTGGCGTTGATCGACTACAACGTGCTGCAGCAGGACCGCGAACCGCTGATTGCCGCCATGCACGCGGCAGGCATCGGCGTCCTGGCCGGCACCGTGCTGGCCCAGGGCCACCTGCTGCCGGCGCGCGTGCGGCTGCCGCGGCTGGCCGACGCCTGGTACCTGGCGCGCGCGTGGTTGAAGCCCTCCAGCCGCCAGCTGATGCGCAGCGCGCGCACCCTGCAGAAGGCGGTGGCGGGCGTGCATTCGCAGCTGCCGGGGCAGACCGCGTTTGCCTACGTGCTGCAGAACCCGGGCATCGCCAGTGGCGTGCTGGGTACGACCCGGGTGGGCAACCTCGACCAGATCCTGGACACCCGCGTGGACGCCCTGCAGCCCGACGAACGGGCGCGACTGGTGGCCGCGTTCCAGCGCGCCGGCAGTTCGCCCAGCCAGTAACGTTCACACTTCTCCACCGGCGCTGCGGCAAGCTCGGGGCAGTCTCCTGCAGGTACCGGATCGATGAAGAAACTTCCGTGGTTGCTGCTGGCCCTGCTGCTGGTGCTGGCAGGCCTGTTTTTCAGCGGGCCCTACCTGACCGTGCGCGGGCTGGCCCAGGCCATCGAAACCCGCGACACCGCCAAGCTGGACCGCTACGTCGACTTCCCGCTGCTGCGCGCCAACCTGCGCGCCCAGCTCAACGACTACGTGGTGCGCCAGGCCGGCCCGGAGGTGCAGTCCAACCTGTTGGGGGCGCTGTTGCTGTCGGCCAGCGAGACGCTCACCGGGACCGCCGTGGACGCGATGGCCACACCCACCGGCATCGGCGCGCTGCTGGAAGGCCACACGTTGTGGAAGCGCGCCAGCAACGACCTGGAAAGCAACGACGCCTACGCGGCGCCGCGCAAGCCGCGCCCGCTGAAGGGCGCCGAACACCATTTCGAATCGCTGTCGCGCTTCACCGCCACCACGCACACCGACAGCGGCGCGCCGATCGTGTTCGTCCTGCAACGGTTCGGCCTGCGCTGGAAGCTGGTGGACATCCGCCTGCCGCTGGCCGACGACACCGCGCCCACCGGCCTCCCGATCCGGTAGGTACCGACCGTTGGTCGGTACGCCGATCTATGCGCGCCATGACCAACGGTCATGGCCTACCCGCCCGAAGGGTGCCCGGCCGCAGGCCGGGCATACCGTTGGTCGGTACGCCGATCTATCCGCGCCATGATCAACGGTCATGGCCTACCGGTCGTTGGTAACACCATGGCGCCCCTGCCATGACCAACGGTCATGGCCTACCCGTCGTTGGCGACGCCGTGGGGGACGTGCCCGGCGGCTACGCTCTGGTGCTGGCGGGCGCTGTCGATGTTGTGCTGCGAATCGTCGAAGAAGATGTCCGCGCCGAAGGCTTCCAGGAACGGGCCTTTGTGGCGTCCGCCCAGGAACAGTGCCTCATCCAGGCGCACGCCCCACTCGCGCAGCGTGCGGATGACCCGCTCGTGTGCCGGTGCCGAGCGCGCGGTCACCAGCGCGGTGCGGATCGGCGCGTCTTCGCCCGACGGGAACACCGCCTGCAGGGTGTGCAGGGCGGAAAGGAAGTTGCGGAACGGGCCACCGCTGAGCGGCTCGCGCGCATTCTCACGCTCATGCCGGCCAAACGCTTCCACGCCCTGCTCGCGCGAGATGCGCTCGCTTTCGTCCCCGAAGATCACCGCGTCACCATCGAAGGCGATGCGCAGCTGGCCCAGCGGCCGGCCCAGGTCCACCTGCTCGGCGGCGGCGATGGTCTCGCCCGGCGGCTTGGGCAGGATGGTGGCCGCGGCAATGCCGTGCGACAGCGCGCGGCGCACCGAGTCGGGGTTGGCCGACAGGAACAGGTCGGTGCCGAACGGCTTCACGTACGGCCAGGTGGGCTCGCCAGCCGTGAAGGTGGCCCGGATGATGCCCAGGCCGTAATGCTGGATCGAATTGAAGATGCGCAGCCCCGTATCGGCCGAGTTGCGCGACAGCAGGATCACTTCCACCCGCGGCGACTCCGGCGACTGGCCCTGGTTGAGCGCCAGCAGCTTGCGTACCACCGGGAATGCCACGCCGGGGCGCAGCACGTCGTCCTCATGCTTGCGCTGGTACTCGGCGTAGGCGTCCACGCCCTCGGCCTCGAACAGCGCATGGCCTTCTTCGAGGTCGAACAGCGCGCGCGAGGTTACCGCGACGGTCAGCAGACGGGGGGTGTTGTCGCCCATGGCACTCAGCAATCCAATGCGGCCGCAGCGGCCGGCCAGTCATTGTCCCACAGTGGATGGCTGCTACGGCCCGGCCCGTTCAGAACATGAACTGTTCGCTGAGAATGCGGTCTTCCAGGTTGTGCTCCGGGTCGAACAGCAGGGTGACCCGGCGCTCGCGCGATTCGCGGATGGTCACTTCGACCACGTCGCGGGTTTCGTGCGAGTCGGCGGTCACACTCACCGGCCGCTTGTACGGGTCGAGCACGCGGAAGCGCACCTCGGTGTCGGCCTTGAGGATCGCCCCGCGCCAACGGCGCGGCCGGTACGGGGCCAACGGGGTCAGCGCGATGGTATGCGAGCCCAGCGGCAGGATCGGGCCATGCGCGGAATAGTTGTAGGCGGTGCTGCCGGCCGGGGTGGCCACCAGCACGCCGTCCCCAATCAGTTCGGCCACCCGCTCCTGGCCGTTGAGATCCACGCCGATATGCGCGGCCTGGCGGGTCTGGCGCAGCAGCGAGACGTCGTTGTAGGCGAGCGAGCCGGTGGTGGTACCCGATTCGGTCAGCGCCAGCATCTCCAGCGGTCGCAGGTGGGCCGGCTCGGCCGCCGCGAGGCGCGCCGGCAGGTCGTCGTCACGGAACTGGTTCATCAGGAACCCGACCGTGCCCAGCTTCATGCCGAACACCGGCTTGCCGAGTGCGGCATGGCGATGCAGGGTCTGCAGCATGAAGCCGTCGCCCCCCAGCGGGCACAGCACATCGGCCTGCTCGGGCGTGCAATCGCCATAGCGGGCCAGCATCTGCGCCAGCGCCTGCTGCGCAGCCTCGGTGTTGCTGGCCAGGAAGGCGATACGGGGGGAAGCGCTCATCGGTGGATCCGGTGCGGCAGTTTGTTGCACAGAGCATACCTGCCGCACCACGGCAAAGCAGCCGTCGCTCTCTGTTCCTGGGCTGGGCCGGGGGGTGTGGGTTCACGGGACACGCCGCAAGTACATCCTTGTAGGCTCCGCAGCGCCATCCATGGCGCCGAGGGTCCCGTGAACCCACACCCCCCGACCCTCGACAGGTGGCTGGTTGCCATGGAAGAGCGAAAAGCTGGCGGGCAATGGGTGACGCCCCTCCAACGTCAGCGCACGTGCTGTGTTTCCGCACGTTGCTCTGCGATGGCCACCGATCAACTGTCGAGGGCGGGGCTGTGTGGGTTCACGGGACCCTCCACCGCATGGATGCGGTGGCGGAGCCTACAAGGACGTACTTGCGGCGTGTCCCGTGAACCCACACAGCCCCGCCCAGCCCAGGAGCAAACGGCACGCGCTGCCTTTCGCCTTTGCCGCACCAAGCCAAACAACCAAACAAAAGCGGCCCCGCGTGAGCGGGGCCGTTGGTTACTCATGCAGCTGCAGATCCAGAGACACGCGGCTGGAGCAGAGCCCCCCTGAGTAAGGGGGCCGCGCCGAAGGCGCAGGGGTCTGGAAGCACGGTCCGCATGGGGCCCGCGGTTTGCAACGCAAACCGTGGGGCGTCAGCGCGAATGCGCTTACGCACCATGCGCGGCGAGCTGACCCAGGCGCTGCACCGCGACCGAGACGGTCGGGTAGTCCAGGGTCTTCTGCTCGGCCAGTTCGGCCAGCATCGACAGCGTGAAGCGCAGGCTGCTGTCGTCACGGCCGATCCAGGCCGCCACCTTGGCTTCGGCGCTGCTGCCCTTCATCGACAGCACCTGGGCAGCCAGGTTGCGATGATGGGCGGCCAGCTCGTCGCGCAGCACGCCACGCGCCACGGCATGCCAACGGCCGTTGACCTCCAGCGCGTCGATCTGCTCGAACAGCCACGGCAGCTGCAGGGCGTCGCCCAGGCGGAAGTGGATCTTGGACACGTCCACCGGCTTCAGCTTGCGGGTCCGGGCCAGTTCGATGATGTCGAACGCCGGTTCCAGGAACTGTAGCTCGGACAGCTGCTGTGCCAGTGCCGGCGGCAGGCCCTTTTCCTTCCACTCGGCCACGCTCGCCTCGTAGGCCGGGCGCTGCGAATCGGGCAGCACGCCCGATGCCACGCGGATGTCGTTGAACGCGGCCTGGTAGCGGTTCACCGCCTCGGTGATGCCCGGCATCGTGCCCGGGCGCGACAGCAGCCAGCGCACGAACGAACGCTGCAGCTTCCAGATCACTTCCAGCGCATCGATCTGCACCGATTCCGGCAGCGTGCCGTCGAGCGCATCGATCTGCGCCCACAGCGCACGTGCGTCCAGCGTTTCACGGCTGATCGTGTAGGCCTTGGCGACCTCGGCCACGCTGCGGCCGGTGTCTTCCTGCATACGCATCAGGAACGTGGCGCCCATCCGGTTGATGGTCTGGTTGGTCACGGCCGTGGCGATGATTTCGCGCTTCAGGCGGTGACGCTCCATCGCATCGGCATACTTCTTCTGCAGCGGCGTCGGGAAGTAACGCTGCAGCTCCTTGGACAGGTACGGATCTTCCGGGATGTCCGAATCCAGCAGCTGGGCAAACGCCACCAGCTTGGAATAGGACAGCAGCACCGACAGTTCCGGACGGGTCAGGCCCTGGCCGCGCGCCTTGCGTGCCGACAGCTCCGCATCGGAGGGCAGGTACTCGATCTGGCGATCCAGCAGGCCCTGCTGCTCCAGCGTGCGGATGAAGTGCTGCTTGGAGCCCAGGCGCTTGACCGCCATCCGCTCCATCAGGCTCAGGGCCTGGTTCTGGCGGTAGTTGTCGTTGAGCACCAGCGCGGCCACTTCGTCGGTCATCGACGCCAGCAGCTTGTTGCGCTGTTCAACGGTCAGCTTCTTGGCCCGCACCACATCGTTGAGCAGGATCTTGATGTTGACTTCGTGGTCGGAGGTGTCCACACCGGCCGAGTTGTCGATGAAGTCGGTGTTGAGCAGCACGCCGGCCTGGGCAGCCTCGATGCGGCCCAGCTGGGTCATGCCCAAGTTGCCGCCCTCGCCCACCACCTTGCAGCGCAGCTCGCCACCATTGACGCGCAGCGCGTTGTTGGCGCGGTCGCCCACGTCGCTGTGCTGCTCGGTGGCGGCCTTGACGTAGGTGCCGATGCCGCCGTTCCACAGCAGGTCCACCGGCGCCTTGAGGATGGCGCTCATCAGGTCGTTCGGCGACATCGCCTTGACGTTCTCGTCCAGGCCCAGCACCTCACGCACCTGCGGGGTGATCTCGATGGACTTCAGCGAACGCGGGAAGATGCCACCGCCCTTGCTGATCAGCTTGGCGTCGTAGTCGGCCCAGCTGGAGCGCGGCACGGTGAACAGGCGCTCACGTTCGACGAACGTGGTGGCCGCATCCGGGTTCGGGTCCAGGAAGATGTGGCGGTGATCGAACGCGGCCACCAGGCGGATGTGGCGCGACAGCAGCATGCCGTTGCCGAACACGTCGCCGGACATGTCGCCGACGCCCACCGTGGTGAAGTCCTGGCTCTGGCTGTCACGGCCCAGGGCACGGAAGTGGCGCTTGACCGACTCCCACGCACCGCGCGCGGTGATGCCCATGCCCTTGTGGTCGTAGCCCACCGAACCACCGGAGGCGAACGCGTCGCCCATCCAGAAGCCGTGCGCGACGGCCAGGCCGTTGGCGATGTCGGAGAAGGTCGCGGTGCCCTTGTCGGCGGCCACCACCAGGTACGGGTCGTCCATGTCGTGGCGGACCACGTCCACCGGCGGCACGATCTTGTTGTTGACGATGTTGTCGGTGATGTCCAGCAGGCCCTGGATGAACAGCTTGTAGCAGGCCACGCCGTTGGCGAACACCGCATCACGGTCGCCACTGGCCGGCGGCACCTTGGCGAAGAAGCCGCCCTTCGCGCCGACCGGCACGATGACCGTGTTCTTGACCATCTGCGCCTTGACCAGGCCCAGCACTTCGGTACGGAAGTCTTCGCGACGGTCCGACCAGCGCAGGCCACCACGGGCCACCGCACCGAAGCGCAGGTGGGTACCTTCCACGCGCGGGCCGTACACGAAGATTTCGCGGTACGGACGCGGCTTGGGCAGGTCCGGCACCAGCGCCGAATCGAACTTGAAGCTGATGACATGGCCGTGCTGGCCGTTGGCATCGGTCTGGTAGTAGCTGGTACGCAGGGTGGCGTCGATCACGCCCATGAAGCTGCGCAGGATGCGGTCTTCATCCAGGCTGGAGACGCGGTCCATCAGCTTCAGCAGCGCGTCGCGCGCGGCATCCATCTGTGCCTTGCGGTCGCCCTTGCGGGCATCGACCACGGTCTTGAGCACCTTCAGGGTGGCCTCGTCGCCGCCGGCCAGCACCGTCAGGTGCTCGCGCAGCTGGGCCTGGCCCTCGGCGATGGCGTCCTTGCTCTCGTGGCCGGTGGCCGGGTCGAAGCGGGCTTCGAACAGCTCCACCAGCAGGCGGGCCAGCAGCGGGTAGCGGGTGAAGGTGCCTTCCACATAGGCCTGCGAGAACGGCACGCCGGTCTGCAGCAGGTACTTGCAGTAGCCTCGCAGCATCGCCACCTGGCGCCAATGCAGGCCAGCGGCCAGCACCAGGCGGTTGAAACCGTCGTTCTCGGCATCGCCGTGCCACACGCGGGCGAAGGTTTCACCGAAGGCGGCATCCACGCTCGGGGCGTCGATCGCACCGGCCACCGATTCCACTTCGAAGTCCTGCACGTACACCGGCGCGTTGTCCACCGTGAGGCGGTACGGGCGCTCGGCGATCACGCGCAAGCCCATGTTTTCCATCATCGGCAGCGCGTCCGACAGCGGAATGTCGTCCAGCTGGCGGTACAGCTTCAGGCGCAGGCCATCGCCGCCTTCGCGCTGCACGGCCTGCAGGCTCAGGCGCAGGTCGTCCGGGCCGGTCAACGCATCGAGCTGGCTGACGTCGTTGGCCGCGATCTCGGTGCTGGAGTCTTCGATGTAGCCAGCCGGCAGTGCCTTGCCGATGCGGGCGGCAATGCGCAGGCCTTCGCTTTCACCGTGGCGGGCCACCAGCGCTTCGCGCAGGTCGTCCTGCCAGTTGCGCAGCACCTGGGCCAGCTTCTGTTCCAGCGCGCTGGTGTCCACTTCCAGGGTCTGTCCAGCCTTCGGGCGCACGATCAGGTGCACCTGGGCCAGCGGCGACTCGCCCAGTACCACCGAGCTGTCCACGTACTCGCCCTGCAGGGCGTCCTTGAGCATCGCTTCGATGCGCAGGCGCACATCGGTGTTGAAGCGCTCGCGCGGCAGGTACACCAGCGCGGAGATGAAACGGCTGTACTTGTCGCGACGCAGGAACAGGCGGCTGCGCACGCGCTCCTGCAGGCCCAGCACGCCCATGGCGGTGCGGAACAGTTCGTCCTCGCTGGACTGGAACAGTTCTTCGCGCGGCAGGGTTTCCAGGATGTGGCGCAGGGCCTTGCCGCTGTGGCTGCTTGGCGCCAGGCCGGACTGGGTCATCACATATTCGTGGCGCTGACGCACCAGCGGAATTTCCCACGGGCGGCGGTTGTAGGCGCTGGAGGTGAACAGGCCCAGGAAGCGCTGCTCACCGATGATCTTGCCCTTGGCGTCGAATTCCAGCACGCCGATATAGTCCATGTAGCCGGCGCGGTGAACGCGCGAACGTGCATTGGTCTTGGTCAGGATCAGCGCGTCCTTCAACCCGGTGGTGGCGTTGAGGCCCTGCGCAGCCAGGGTCTTGACCGGACGGGCGGCGGACTTGTCCTTGCCGCGCATCAGGCCCAGGCCGGTCTCGTTGAGCGGGGCCAGCACGTCTTCCTTGCCCTGCTTCTCCACGCGGTATTCGCGGTAGCCGAAGAAGGTGAAGTGGTTGTCGGCGGCCCAGCGCAGGAATTCCTGTGCTTCGGCACGCGAGGCGGCATCGATCGGCAGCTGGCGGGTGCCGAGGTCGTCAGCCAGGCTCTTGGCCTTGCTGCGCATCGCATCCCAGTCGCCGACGATGGCACGCACCTCGTCCAGCGCCTTGACGATCGCCTGCTCGACGTCGGCCATGGCCTCGGCCGGCTGGCGGTCGATTTCCAGCAGCATCACCGATTCGGCGTTGCCGTCGCTGACACCGCTCAGCTTGCCGGCCTTGTCGCGCGCGAAGCGGATCACCGGGTGGCCCAGCACGTGCACGCCGATGCCATGCTCGGCCAGTGACATGGTCACCGTGTCGACCAGGAACGGCATGTCGTCATTGACGATCTGCAGCACCGTATGCGGCGATTCCCACCCGTTGCCCTTCAGGGTCGGGTTGAACACACGCACATTGGCCTTGCCGGACTTGCGTACACGCGCGAATTCCAGCGTGTCGGCCGCCAGGGCAGCCCACTCCTCGGCGGTGTGGTGCGGGAACTCGTCCGCCTCCATGCGCTTGTAGAAGTCGGCGGCAAATGCCACGGCCTCGGCCTGCCCGGCCGCCGGGTAGCGCTTGCGCAAGGCCGTGTACACCGGCTCCAGCGAGAAGCCCACTGGCGAAACAGTCTGCGTATCGGCTGGTTTGGATTTGTTTTTCACGGTCTTGGCTGCTGGTTTCTGCGATTTCATGACGGAGCGGTGCGTGTTGCTCAGTTGGGAAAATGAAATTGTAGGCCTACCGCACAAAAATACCTTGCTGCAGGACGGAATAAGGTGATTCGGGTTGGGTGGCGTTTACGTCGCGATGGTCAATCCGCACGAGTACGGACGCTCGCGTAGGACATCCACGCAGCCAAGCATCGGCCACTTCCGTGGCAACTTGACGATGGGTATCAAATCCCGCGCAAACACAAGGCTTCTCCAATTCTGAACTGGACGGTATAGTCCACCGCGTGAATCCCCCCCACCCCGCCGCCAGCACCCTGGATGCGCGCGACCAGCGCGTGTTCGATGCCGTGCGCGACCTGTTCGCCACCCAGGGCATGCAGATCAGCATGGATGCGGTGGCCCAGCAGGCCGGGTGTTCCAAGCAGACCCTCTACAGCCGCTACGGCAGCAAGCAGGAACTGCTGCGCCGGGTGATGCAGCGCCACGTCAGTCGCGCCACCGCCGGCCTGCACAGCCTGGACCAGGGCGACCTGCGCGGCAGCCTGCTGCGCTTTGCCACCGACTACCTGGAGCACTGCAACCAGCCGCACGTGATGCAGGCGCGCCGGCTGATCGCCACCGATACCGCCCAGTTCCCGCAGGAAGCGCGTGCGCTCTACCGGGACGGCGCCGGCGCGCTGGTTCTTCACGTGGCTGAATGGCTTGCCGTGCGCAGTGCGCAGGGCCAGCTCAGGCATGACGACCCGCACTTCATGGCCGAACTGCTATTGAGCATGATCGCCGGCGTGGATTTCGAGAAACAACGCTTCCATACCCCCCATCGCGCCGACGCCGCCGAGCGCCGCCGCTGGGCCGAATTCTCCGTTGACAGCTTCCTGCGCGCGTTTGCCACGCCGGAAACCGCCGCGGCATCGCATTCAAACCAACACCGGAGTTTTTCCTGATGATCGCCCCACTCCGCAGCCTTGCCCTGACCTGCGCAGTTGCTGTTGCACTGACCGCTTGCAAGAAGCCAGAGCAGCAGACGCCCCCGCCGCCGGAAGTGGGCGTGATCGATGCCAAGCCGCAGACCCTGCCGTTGCAGCGTGAGCTGGTCGGCCGCCTGTCGCCGTACCGCAGCGCCGATGTGCGCGCCCGCGTGCCCGGCGTGCTGCTCAAGCGTGTTTACCAGGAAGGCGCCGACGTCAAGCAGGGCCAGGTCCTGTTCCTGATCGATCCGGCCCCGCTGCGCGCGTCCTTGAACGCCTCGCAGGCCGAACTGGCCTCGGCCCAGGCGACCTACGCCAACGCCAAGGCCGCGGCCAACCGTGCCCGTTCGCTGGCCCCCCAGAAGTATGTGTCCAAGTCCGACCTGGACGCGGCCGAAGCCACCGAGCGTACCGCCGCCGCCGCCGTGCAGCAGGCCCAGGCCGCCCTGACCAGCGCGAAGATCAACCTGGGCTATGCCGAGGTGACCGCGCCGATCAGTGGCCGCGCCGGCAAGCAGCAGGTCACCGAAGGTGCCCTGGTGGGCCAGGGGGATGTGACCCTGCTGACCACCGTGGACCAGCTGGACCCGCTGTATGTGAACTTCTCGATGAGCGTGGACGAGCTGACCCAGATGCGCGCCGCGCAGGCCAAGGGCCAGCTGGCCCTGAGCGGGGACGGCAAGTCCACCGTGCAGGTCAAGCTGTCCGACGGCACGGTCTACGACCAGCCGGGCACGCTGGACTTCTCCTCGACCACCGTGGACCCCACTACCGGTGCGGTATCGCTGCGCGCAGTGCTGCCCAACCCGCAGCAGATCCTGCTGCCGGGTGCCTTCGTCAGCTTCCAGGCCACCCTGGGTGAGCGCAACAACGCGTACCTGGTGCCGTTGCAGGCGCTGCAGCGCGATACCACCGGCGGCTACGTGCTGGTGGTCGGCAAGGACGGCAAGGTGGCGCGCAAGAACGTCAAGAGCGAAGGCCAGCAGGGCACCAACTGGCTGGTCAGCGGCGGTCTCGAAGCTGGCGACCAGGTGATCGTGGCCGGCGTGCAGAAGGTCAAGGAAGGCGCCCCGGCCAAGGCCACCCCGTGGAACCCGGACGCTGCTGCTGCCAATGGCAAGGCGCCTGCGGGTGCTGCGCCGGCCGGTGCCGCACCGGCCGCCGCCGCCAAGCCCGATGCCGCTGCCGCTGCCCCGGCCGACGCCGCCGCCAAAACGTCCGACGCCGCTCCGGCTGCCGAACCGAACAAGCAATAACGGGAACCCTCCGTCATGCCTAAATTTTTCATTGAACACCCGGTATTCGCCTGGGTGGTCGCGATCCTGATCTCGCTTTCAGGCGTGATCTCGATCCTGGGTCTGGGCGTGGAGTCCTACCCGAGCATCGCACCTCCCCAGGTGACGGTGAGCGCCACCTACCCCGGCGCCAGCGCCGACACCACCGAAAAGTCGGTCACCCAGGTGATCGAGCAGCAGCTGACCGGTATCGATCACCTGCTGTATTTCAGTTCGTCGTCGGCCTCCAATGGCCGCGCCTCGATCACCCTGACCTTCGAGACCGGTACCGATCCGGACATCGCCCAGGTCCAGGTGCAGAACAAGGTGTCGCTGGCCACCCCGCGCCTGCCCACCGAAGTGACCCAGCAGGGCGTGGTGGTGGCCAAGGCCAACGCCGGCTTCCTGATGGTGGTGGCGTTGCAGTCCGATAGCGCCTCGATCGACCGTGACGCGCTCAACGACATCGTCGGTTCGCGCGTGCTCGACCAGATCTCGCGTATCCCCGGCGTCGGCAGCACCCAGCAGTTCGGTTCCGAGTACGCCATGAACATCTGGCTCAACCCGGAAAAGATGCAGGGTTACGGCCTGTCGGCCAGCCAGGTACTGGCGGCGATCAAGGCCCAGAACGTGCAGTTCGCGGCCGGTTCGCTGGGCTCGGATCCGTCCCCACAGGGCCACTACTTCACCGCCACGGTCTCGGCCGAAGGCCGCTTCAGCTCGCCCGAGCAGTTCGAGCAGATCATCCTGCGCGCCAATGCCGACGGCTCGCGCGTGATGCTCAAGGACATCGCCCGGATTGCCTTCGGTGCCAACAACTACGGCTTTGACACCCAGTACAACGGCAAGCCGACCGGTGCCTTCGCGATCCAGCTGCTGCCGGGCGCCAACGCCCTGAACGTGGCCAACGCGGTCACCTCGAAGATGGACGAGCTGAAGCCGAGCTTCCCGGCCGGTGTCAGCTGGTTCTCGCCGTACGACAGCACCACCTTCGTCAAGATCTCGATCGAGGAAGTGGTCAAGACGCTGATCGAAGCGGTCGTGCTGGTGTTCCTGGTGATGCTGATCTTCCTGCAGAACTTCCGCGCCACCCTGATCCCCACCCTGGTCATCCCGGTGGCCCTGCTCGGTACCTTCCTGGGCATGAGCGTCATCGGCTTCACCATCAACCAGCTGACCCTGTTTGCGATGGTGCTGGCGATCGGCATCGTGGTCGATGACGCGATCGTGGTGATCGAGAACGTCGAACGCATCATGACCGAGGAGAAGCTGCCGCCCAAGGCCGCCACCCAGAAGGCCATGACCCAGATCACCGGCGCGGTGGTGGCCATCACCGTGGTGCTGGCGGCGGTGTTCATTCCGTCGGCCCTGCAGGGCGGTGCGGCCGGTGAGATCTACAAGCAGTTCGCGCTGACCATCGCCATCGCGATGGGGTTCTCCGCGTTCCTGGCGCTGGGCTTCACCCCGGCCCTGTGCGCGACCTTCCTCAAGCCGACCCACTCCGACAAGCCCAACGTCGTCTACCGCACCTTCAACAAGTACTACGACAAGATCAGTGGCACCTACGTGGGCCACATCACCTCGGCGGTGCGCCATGCGCCGCGCTGGATGATCCTGTTCGTGGTGCTCACCGTGCTGTGCGGCTTCCTGTTCACCCGCATGCCGGGCAGCTTCCTGCCCGAGGAAGACCAGGGCTATGCGCTGGCGATCGTGCAGCTGCCCCCGGGCTCGACCAAGTCGCAGACCAACCAGGCCTTCGCGCAGATGCGTGGCGTGCTCAAGGACCAGGAAGGCTTCGAAGGCATGCTGCAGGTGGCCGGTTTCAGCTTCGTCGGCTCCGGTGAAAACGTCGGCATGGGCTTCATCCGGCTCAAGCCGTGGGCCGACCGCAAGGTGACCGTGCCCGAGTTCATCCAGAACATGAACGGTGCTTTCTACGGCATCAAGGAAGCGCAGATCTTCGTGGTCAACCTGCCTACCGTGCAGGGCCTGGGCCAGTTCGGCGGCTTCGACATGTGGCTGCAGGACCGTGGCGGCGCTGGCTATGAACAGCTGACGCAGGCACGCAACGTGCTGCTGGGCAAGGCCGCCGAGGAGAGCGACCTGCTCACCGGCGTGCGTCCCAACGGCCTGGAAAACGCCCCGCAGCTGCAGTTGCATGTGGACCGCGTGCAGGCCCAGACGATGGGGCTGTCGGTGTCGGACGTGTACAGCACCATCCAGCTGATGCTGGCCCCGGTGTACGTCAACGACTTCTTCTACGAAGGCCGCATCAAGCGCGTGACCATGCAGGCCGACGGCCCGTACCGTACCGGCGCCGAGTCGCTCAACAGCTTCTACACGCCCAGCAGCCTGCAGACCAACGCAGACGGCACCCCGGCGATGATTCCGCTGAGCACCGTGGTGAAGTCCGAGTGGGTGTCCGCACCGCCGTCGCTGAGCCGCTACAACGGCTACTCGGCGGTCAACATCGTCGGTTCGCAGGCACCGGGGCGCAGCTCGGGTGAGGCGATGCAGGCGATGGAGCGGATCGTCAGCGACGACCTGCCGGCCGGCTTCGGCTACGACTGGTCGGGCATGAGCTACCAGGAAATCCTGGCCGGCAACGCTGCAACGCTGCTGCTGGTGCTGTCCATCGTGGTGGTGTTCCTCTGCCTGGCCGCGCTGTATGAAAGCTGGTCGATCCCGGTGGCGGTGCTGCTGGTGGTGCCGTTGGGCGTGCTCGGCGCGCTGGCGTTCTCGCTGGCTCGCGGCCTGCCCAACGATCTGTACTTCAAGATCGGCCTGATCACCGTGATCGGTCTGGCGGCCAAGAACGCCATCCTGATCGTGGAGTTCGCGGTGGAGCAGCGTGCGGCCGGCAAGACCCTGCGCGAGGCCACCATCGAGGCCTCCCGCCTGCGTTTCCGTCCGATCCTGATGACCTCCTTCGCCTTCATCCTCGGCGTGGTGCCGATGGCCATTTCCACCGGTGCGGGCGCCAATGCCCGCCACGCCATCGGTACCGGCGTGATCGGCGGCATGGTGTTCGCCACCTTCCTGGGCCTGCTGATGATCCCCGTGTTCTTCATCGTGGTCCGCCGCATGCTGGGCGACAAGCTGGACGAACCGTCCAAGGAGTTCGTCGAGCGCCAGAGCGAAGCCAACGCGACGCACCGCCCGGATCGTTGATCCGGCGCGGTGACGCTACCACGCCGGTAGGTGACCACCGTTGGTGGTCACGCTGAAACGAGGAAGCCCCGGCGCGAGCCGGGGCTTTTTTTGTGGGCGGTGCATTGCCAGGGGGTACAGCCTTTCATCGGCGGGCGCATGTTCGGATGCATGCCTCGAGCCGGTAGTGCCGGCCGCTGGCCGGCTCCTCCAGATACGTGCCATGCACGGACCGCCTGGTTGCCGGCCAGCGGCCGGCGCTACCCTGTCCTGCATGCACCGCCTGGTTGCCGGCCAGCGGCCGGCACTACCGCTCAGCGCAGCAGCGCCACCGCCGCGCAGGCGACCACGATCACCAGCGACGGCCACTGCATCGGCACGAAAAAGAAATGATGGCGGGCACGCTCACCCGGCGCACGTGGGCCGCGGTTGAGCACCAGACCCAGCAGCACATTGATCGCCGCACCAATGCCGAATCCGACCAGCAGCTGCGTCAGTGAGGTATTGCCCTTGGCAACGGCAGGATCGGGCCACAGCCACATCAGCAGCAGCAAGGTGGCGATGGGGGTGAGCAGGGTCAGGAAACCTGCGCCTCGGTAAATCAGCATGGGGATGTCCGGCAAAAAACGAGGGCACATTCTGCCTCACCCGCGTGCCGACCAACGGTCGGCACCTACCCGGCAGGCCACGACCGATGGTCGTGGCCCCGCACCCTCAGCGCAGCCCGGTCTCGTTGCGCGCGATCACCAGCCGCTGGATCTCCGAGGTGCCCTCGTAGATCTCGGTGATCTTGGCATCACGGAAGTACCGCTCCAGCGGCATTTCCTTGGAGTAGCCCATGCCGCCATGGATCTGCACGGCCTGATGGGTGATCCACATTGCCGCTTCGGATGCGGTCAGCTTGGCGATGGCCGCTTCATTGCTGAAACGCTTGCCCTGGCCCTTCACCCATGCCGCGCGCAGGGTCAGCAGCAGCGCTGCGTCCAGCTTGCACTTCATGTCAGCGATCTTGGCCTGGGTCATCTGGAAGGTACCGATGGCCGCACCAAAGGCCTTGCGGTCCTTCACGTACTCCAGGGTCGCCTCATAGGCCGCGCGGGCGATACCGATGGCCTGCGAGGCGATGCCGATGCGGCCGGCGTCGAGCACGCCCATGGCAATCTTGAAGCCCTCGCCTTCCTTGCCCAGCACGTCGTCGGCGCTGGCCACGTAATCCTGGAACTCGATCTCGCAGGTAGCCGAGGCACGGATGCCGAGCTTGGGCTCGGTCTTGCCACGGTGGAAACCGGCGTTGTCGGTATCGATCATGAAGGCAGTGATGCCGCGCGCACCCTGGTCCGGGTCGGTCATTGCAAACAGCACGATGTACTTGGCGACCGGGCCGGAGGTGATCCAGCTCTTCTTGCCGTTGATCACGAACGTGCCGTCGGCCTGCTTGACCGCGCGGCAGCGCATGGCCGTGGCGTCCGAACCGGACTGCGGCTCGGTCAGCGCGAACGCGCCGATGGCCTCACCCTCGGCGATGGCGCGCACGTACTTCTGCTTCTGCGCTTCGCTGCCGTGGGTCAGGATGCCGTTGCAGAACAGCGAGTTGTTGACCGACATGATGGTCGAATGCGCAGCGTCACCGGCGGCGACCTCCACCATCGCCAGCACGTAGGCAATCGGGTCCATGCCCGCGCCGCCGTATTCGGCCGGCACTTCGATGCCCATCAGGCCGTTTTCACCCAGCAGGCGGATGTTGTCCAGCGGGAATTCGCCGGTACGGTCGTGATGTTCGGCGCTCGGGGCGATCTTTTCCTGCGCGATCCGGCGCGCAACGTCCTGCAGCATCAGCTGCTCTTCGGTAAAACTGAAATCCACAACACCCTCCCGGGAACATGGTTGTTTTATGGCCGCGCAACGCGCGTCCAGGTGCGGCGATTGTACCGGGGGGCAGGCAATACCGGCTGACTTGACCCCACCCGGCCCAGGGACGAAAATATCTCTATATCGCGATAGGTAGATATTTATGGATCTTGAGGACTGGTCGATCCGGCTGAAAGTGTTCGCCGACGCCACCCGCGTACGCCTGCTGGCACTGCTGGAGCAGGAAGAACTGACCGTGGCCGAGCTGTCGGCCATCACCACGCTGGCCCAGCCACGCGTGTCCACCCACCTGGCCCGGCTCAAGGAGGCCGGCCTGGTGCGCGACCGCCGGGCCGGCGTGTCGGCTTACTACCGCTTCGACGACGCCGCGCTGGACCCCGCGCAGCGTGCATTGTGGCACGCGCTCAGCACCGGCAGCGACGACCCGCTGCTGCGCCAGGACGCTGAACGGGTGGCCTCGGTGCTGGCCAGCCGCGCTGCCGACCAGAACTGGGCCGACAGCGTCGCCGGCGACATGGAGCGCCATTACTCGCCCGGCCGCACCTGGGAGGCGCTGGCGCGCACCGCGCTGCCGCTGCTGGAAACCGGTGACGTGCTGGATATCGCCTCCGGCGACGGCGTGCTGGCCGAGCTGGTCGCCCCGCACGCCAAACGCTACGTGTGCATCGACACCAGCGCGCGCGTGGTCGCCGCCGCCAGCGAGCGCCTGCGCCGCCTGGCCAACGTGGAAGTGCGCGAAGGCGACATGCATGCCCTGCCGTTCAAGGACCGCAGCTTCGACCTGGTGGTGCTGATGCACGCCCTCACCTACGCGGCCAAGCCCGCCCAGGCCGTGGCCGAAGGCGCGCGCGTGCTGCGCTCGGGTGGGCGCCTGTTGCTGTGCAGCCTGGCCCRCCACGAGCACAAGGCCGCCGTGGATGCGTACGGCCACGTCAACCTGGGCTTCTCGGACAAGGAACTGCGCAAGTTCGCCGAGAAGGCCGGGCTGCTGGTCTCCAACCTGGAAACGGTGACCCGCGAGAAGCGCCCGCCGCATTTCGAAGTCATCTCGCTGATCGCCACCAAACCCTGAGGCCCGCCATGTCGTCCCTGCCCTGGTTGCACCCTGATCGCGTCCACGCCCTGCAGGAAGCGCTTGCCCGGCGCATCCTGATCATCGACGGCGCGATGGGCACGATGATCCAGCGCCACGGGCTGCAGGAAGACGACTACCGGGGCGCGCGCTTCGTCGATGGCTACGACAGCACCCACGTGGCGCATGTGCATGGCGCCGGCTGCGACCACGCCGCCCCCGAAGGCCACGACCTGAAAGGCAACAACGACCTGCTGCTGCTCAGCAAGCCGGAGGTGATCGCCGGCATCCACACCGCCTACCTGGAAGCGGGCGCGGACCTGGTGGAGACCAACACCTTCAATGCCACCTCGGTCAGCCAGGCCGACTACCACCTGGAGCACCTGGTCTACGAGCTCAACAAGGCCGGCGCCGCCGTCGCCCGTGCGTGCTGCGACGCGGTCGCGGCGACCACCCCGGACAAGCCGCGCTTCGTGATCGGCGTGCTGGGCCCCACCAGCCGCACCGCTTCGATCAGCCCGGACGTGAATGATCCCGGGTTCCGCAACACCAGCTTCGACGCGCTGCGCGAGACCTACCGCGAAGCCATCGACGGGCTGATCGACGGCGGCGCCGACACGCTGATGGTGGAAACCATCTTCGACACGCTCAATGCCAAGGCCGCCCTGTACGCCATCGAAGAAGCGTTCGACGACCGGGGCGCGCGCCTGCCGATCATGATCTCCGGCACCATCACCGACGCATCCGGGCGCACCCTGTCCGGGCAGACCGCCGAGGCGTTCTATGCCTCGGTGGCGCACAGCCGGCCGCTGTCGGTCGGGCTGAACTGCGCACTGGGCGCCGACGACATGCGCCCGCATGTGGAAACCCTGTCGATCGTGGCCGACTGCCTGGTCAGCGCGCATCCCAACGCCGGCCTGCCCAACGCGTTCGGCGAGTACGACGAAACCCCCGAGGAAATGGCCGGCACCCTGCGCGAGTTCGCCAGCGCCGGCCTGCTCAACCTGGTGGGCGGCTGCTGCGGCACCACCCCCGCGCACATCCGGGCCATCGCCGAGGCGGTGGCCGACCTGCCGCCGCGCGCCCTGCCCGGCCCCGCCCTGGAGGATGCCGCGTGAGCGCATCCGCCCCCCGTTGTCGTTGACCCTCCCCCGCCAGCACGTGCCCGCCTGCCCATGACGACTCCCCGCCCCACCCGCCTGTCCGGCCTCGAGCCGCTGGTGATCACGCCGGACCTGCTGTTCGTCAACATCGGCGAACGCACCAACGTCACCGGCAGCGCGCAGTTCCGCAAGCTGGTCAAGGAGGAGCGCTACGAAGAGGCGGTGGACGTGGCGCGCCAGCAGGTCGCCAACGGCGCGCAGATCCTCGATGTGAACATGGACGAGGGCCTCATCGATTCCGAAAAGGCGATGACGCGCTACCTCAACCTGATCATGTCCGAGCCGGACATCGCGCGGATCCCGGTGATGGTCGATTCCTCCAAGTGGAGCGTGATCGAGGCCGGGCTGAAGTGCCTGCAGGGCAAGAGCGTGGTCAATTCGATCTCGCTCAAGGAAGGCGAGGCGCAGTTCATCGAGCACGCGCGCAAGGTGCTGCGCTATGGCGCCGCCGCGGTGGTGATGGCCTTCGACGAGGACGGCCAGGCCGACACCTGCGCGCGCAAGGTGGAGATCTGCACCCGCGCCTACCGGATCCTGGTGGACGAGGTCGGCTTCCCGCCGCAGGACATCATCTTCGATCCGAACATCTTCGCCGTCGCCACCGGCATCGAGGAACACGACAACTACGCGGTCGACTTCATCGAAGCCACCCGCATCATCAAACGCACCCTGCCGCACTGCCATGTCTCCGGCGGCGTCTCCAACGTGTCGTTCTCCTTCCGCGGCAACGAAAGCGTGCGCCAGGCGATCCATGCGGTGTTCCTGTACCACGCCATCGCCGCCGGCATGGACATGGGCATCGTCAACGCCGGCGCCATGCCGATCTACGACGAGCTGGACCCGGAGCTGCGCGAACGCGTGGAGGACGTGATCCTCAACCGTCGCCGCGACGGCACCGAGCGCCTGCTGGAGATCGCCGAGCGCTACAAGGGCAAGAAAGGCGAGGTCAAGGGCGAAGACCTGGCCTGGCGCGAGAAGCCAATCGACGCACGCCTGGCGCATGCGCTGGTGCACGGTCTGGACGCCTGGGTGGAGGCCGATACCGAAGAAGCCCGCGCCCGTTCCAGCCGCCCGCTGGACGTGATCGAAGGGCCGTTGATGGACGGCATGAACGTCGTGGGCGACCTGTTCGGCGCCGGCAAGATGTTCCTGCCGCAGGTGGTCAAATCCGCACGCGTGATGAAGAAGGCGGTGGCCTACCTGCTGCCCTACATCGAAGCGGAAAAGGCACGCAGCGGCGACACCGCCAAGAGCAACGGCAAGATCATCATGGCCACGGTCAAGGGTGACGTGCACGACATCGGCAAGAACATCGTCGGCGTGGTCCTGGCCTGCAACAACTTCGAGGTGGTCGACCTGGGCGTGATGGTGCCGGCGCAGAAGATCCTCGACGCCGCGCGCGCCGAGAATGCCGACATCATCGGCCTGTCCGGCCTGATCACGCCGTCGCTGGAGGAAATGAGCCACGTCGCCCGTGAAATGGAGCGGCAGGGCTTCACGATGCCGCTGATGATCGGCGGCGCGACCACCTCGCGCGCGCACACCGCGCTGAAGATCGATCCGCACTACAAGGCGCCCACGGTCTGGGTGAAGGACGCCTCGCGTGCGGTCGGCGTGGCCCAGTCGCTTATTTCCAGCGAACTGCGCGAGGCCTTCGTGGCCGCCAACGAGGCCGACTACGCCGACATCCGCCAGCGCCACCGCAACCGCGGCGACGCCAAGCGTTTGGTAACGCTGGCCAAGGCGCGTGCGCAGCGCTTCAGCGGCGACTGGGCCGCCTACACGCCGCCCACGCCGCGCAAGCCGGGCCTGCACGTGCTGCACGACTACCCCCTGGCCGACCTGGTCGGGGTGATCGACTGGACGCCGTTCTTCCAGGCCTGGGAACTGGCCGGCAAGTACCCGGCCATCCTCACCGACGAGATCGTGGGCACGCAGGCCACCGAGCTGTACCGCGACGCGCGCGCGATGCTTGACCGCATCGTCAGCGAAAAATGGCTGACCGCCAAGGCGGTGTTCGGGCTGTGGCCGGCCAACAGCGTTGGCGATGACGTGCACCTGCGCACCGATGACGGCCCGGCGGTGCTGCACTTCCTGCGCCAGCAGGTCGACAAGCCGGTGGAGCGGCCGGATTTCTGCCTGGCCGATTTCATCGCCCCGGCCGACAGCGGCAAGCAGGACTGGATCGGCGCGTTCGCGGTGACCGCCGGGATCGGCATCGACGCGCACGTGGCCCGCTTCGAGGCTGACCACGACGACTACAACGCCATCCTGCTCAAGGCGCTGGCCGACCGCTTCGCCGAAGCGCTGGCCGAGCGTTTGCACCAGCACGTGCGCACCGACTACTGGGGCTACCAGCCCGACGAACAGCTGGACAACGAGGCGTTGATCGCCGAGAAGTACAGCGGCATCCGCCCGGCCCCGGGCTACCCGGCCTGCCCGGAGCACAGCGAGAAGGCCACGCTGTTCCGGCTGCTGGACGCCGAGCGCAACGCCGACATGCAGCTCACCGAGAGCTTTGCGATGCTGCCGACCGCGGCCGTATCCGGCTATTACTTCAGCCATCCGCAGAGCCAGTATTTCGTGGTGGGGCGGGTGTCGCGCGAGCAGGTGAGCGACTACGCCAAGCGCAAGGGTGTGGACCGCGTGCAGGCCGAGCGCTGGCTGGCGTCGAACCTGGATTACGATCCGGAGTGAGGGTGTCACCCGACCAACGGTCGGGTGCTACCGCGTCGTGGTGGGTCGGTGGTCGTTCACCCGACCAACGGTCGGGTGACACCGGCATAATGCACCGGTTGGTACCCACCGTTGATGGGTGCGCGCCCACCGAGATCCCGCATGACCGCCCCCACCCGCGACGCCGTGCCGGTCGTCCGCCTCTCTTCGTTCTACCTGGTCTACTACGCCGCGCTCGGCGCATTCACCCCGTACTGGTCGTTGTTCCTGACCTCTCGCGGGATGAGCGTCACCGCGATCAGCGTGATGATGGGCATCTGGTACGCCACCCGCATCGTCGCGCCCACCACGTGGACCTCGCTCGCCGCCGCCTCGCCGCGCCCGATCTTCTGGCTACGCTTGGGCTGCGTGCTGACCCTGCTCACCTTCTGCGCGTTCCTGCTGCCGCTGCCGCACCCGTGGCTGTACCCGGCGATGGTCGCGTTCTGCTTCTTCTACAACGCGGTGATGCCGCAATTCGAATCGATCACGTTGACCCACCTGGGCAGCGACAGCCATCGCTACGGGTTGATCCGCGTGTGGGGCTCGCTGGGTTTCATCGCGGTGGTGATGCTGTTTGGCTGGATCATCGAAGGCCACGGCGGCGCCGGCAACGCGCACCTGCTGCCGTGGCTGATGCTGCCGCTGTTCGGCCTGCTGACCGCCTCGGGGTTTGCCAACCACTACGCGCGCAACCTGCAGCGCAGCGACGGCGACGCCACCGGCTTCTGGCAGATCGTGCGCAAGCCGCAGGTGCTGGCCTTCTTCCTGGCCGCGTTCATGGAACAGCTGTCGTTTGGTCCGTACTACACGTTCTTCTCGGTCTACATGGACCATCACGGCTATGCCACCTCCACGCTGGGGCTGCTGTGGACCGTCGGGGTGGTATTCGAAGTGGGCGTGTTCTTCACCATCGGCCGCTTCTTCCGCCGCTATGACGCCAGCTGGATGCTGCTGATCGCCCTGCTCAGTTCCACCGTGCGCTGGGCGATCACCGCGCTGTTCCCGGAGAACCTGCCGGTGATGCTGATGGCACAGACCGCACATGCCCTGGGGTTTGCCGCGTTCTTCGCGGCCGCGATGCAGATGCTGGCCACCTATTTCCCCGGCCGCCTCAACGGCCACGGCCAGGGCCTGCTGTATGGCTTCTCTTCCGGCGTGGGCGGCGTGCTCGGCGCCCTGATCGCCGGCCAGCTGTGGGGCATCGACCAGGGCCGCACCGCCTTCCTGGCGGGCAGCGGCTTCGCACTCGCCGGCGCCCTGCTGTGCTTCTTCGCCATCAGCCTGCCCCTGCTCCGCGCCCGCCCGCGCCCCAGCCCCCGCAGATGACGGTAGTGCCGGCCGCTGGCCGGCAACCCGCGCCCGCCAACCCGCCCACGCCGATAAGGTAGGCTCACCCCTCCCCCAAGACTGGAGCCGCCGATGCGACCGACCCGCCTGTGGGCACTGCTGCTCGCCGCCGTCGCCCTGCCTGCCGCCGCCGAGCCGATCCTGTTCGAGAACGCGCGCGTCTTCGATGGCCAGCGCGACCGTGGCATCACCCCCGTGCTGATCGACGGCGCCCGCATCGTGCACATCGGCACGCCCCTGCCCGCCGCCGCCACCGGTGCGCGCCGGGTCGATTACACCGGCAAGACGCTGCTGCCCGCACTGGTCAGCGACCACGCGCATGTCGGCAACACGCAGGGGCTGAAGCACGGCGACCGCTTCTACACGCGCGACAACGTGGTGCGCGACCTGCGCCAGTTCCAGCGCTATGGCATCACCACCGTCACCGCGCTGGGCATGAATGGTGCCGACTTCTTCGCCCTCCGCACCGAGGTCAACGCCGATCCCCGCCTGGGCGCGCAGCTGTACGGCGCCGGCGGCGGGATCGGCGCGCCCGATGGCGCACCGCCGACTGACAGCATGGGTCTGCGCCACGATCCGGTGGCGCGTCCGCGTACCGCCGAACAGGCGCGCGCGGCGGTCGCCACCCAGCATGCCGACGGCGTGGACCTGATCAAATTGTGGGTGGACGACCTGGGCGGCAAGCGCCCGATGATGACCCCGGAGGTGTACCGCGCCGCCATCGCCGAAGCGCATGCACGCGGGCTCACCGTGGCCGCACACATCCACGACCTTGACCAGGCCCGCGACCTGGTCGATGCGCGGGTCGACATCCTTGCGCACGGCATCCGCGACCGTGCGGTCGATCCGATGCTGGCCAGGAAAATGCGCGACCAGGGCACGTGGTACATCCCGACGGTGGCCATCGACGAGGCCAACTACTGGTATGCCGAACACCCGCAGGCGCTGCAGCAGCCGTTCCTGCGCCAGGCCCTGCACCGCGACGTGCTGGCGCGCTGGTCGCAGCCGGAATGGCAGCGCGCGCAACTGGCCGGCAGCGGCAATCCGGCCGCACGCGCGGCGGTGGCGACCAACCTGGACAACGTGCGCCGCCTGCATGCGGCCGGGGTCAAGCTGGGTTTCGGCACCGACGCCGGTGCGATGCCGCACCGGGTGATCGGCGTTGCCGAGCACCGCGAGCTGCAGCTGCTGGTGCAGGCCGGGCTGAGCCCGGCGCAGGCACTGCAGGTGGCCACGTCACAGGCGGCCGACCTGCTGGGCCTGGCCGACCGTGGCCGGATCGCCGCCGGCAAGCGCGCCGACCTGCTGGTGCTGGACGCCGACCCACTCACCGACATCGCTAACACCCAGCGCATCGGCGCGGTCTGGCAGGCCGGGCAGGAAGTGGCCGGGCCGATCACGGAGTAACCCCCGCTCGGCACGATGCGCCCTGGACCCTAAAAAAGAGAGTTCTTCTTCCATCCAAGGGGAGCGTCTTGCTGCGAGGGCCGTCGCAGAGTCAGCACGACGCTACGCGGGTGGCCGGGTGTGCAGGCGCGGTTGGGATCGGCTGGCGTCTCCGATCGGACCGGTCGCGAGCGTGAGGGCCCCGTAGCAACCGGTAGGCCCCTGGCGCAAATGTCCCCCGGCCTGGCGGCCTCCTCCTTTATTTTGCCCAGGAGCCTACCGGCCGCTACGGGGCTCGGCTTGCGGTGAGTAGGGGAAGCTAGGCTTTTCTAGCGCCGTCGGCGGGTCGGGCGCTGGGTCCCCATGCCCTTGGAGGCGAAATAAAGGGGGAGGTGGCGGCCGCAGGCCGACGCCGGAGGACATTCGCCGGAAAGGGCATGGGG